>CAYMLL010000086.1:0-24232 GCA_964390645.1 uncultured Planctomycetia bacterium
CCGCGACAGAACTCGACATCCTGGCACCGATTCCGCGCCCACCGAAGCTCCTTCTCCTCGCCGGCAACTACGCAAAGCACATAGAGGAAGGCGGCGGCACGGCTGTCGAGCGCACGGCGACCTTCCCCTACGTCTTCATGAAACCGCCGACGACAACGATCACTCATCCCGGATCCGACGTCGTGATCCCGGCGGTCTCGCCCAAGAACATCGACTGGGAGATCGAGCTCGGCGTCGTCATCGGTCGCGAGGCGAAGGGGGTCAAGGAGGCCGACGCGCTCCGGCACGTCGCGGGCTACACCGTGATCAACGACATCTCCGACCGGCGATTTCGACCGAATCCCGGTCGTCGCGAGCGCTCAAAGGACTCCTTCTTCGACTGGCTTCACGGCAAGTGGCACGACGGATTCTGCCCGATGGGGCCATGTGTGATTTCGTCTCATGCGACGCCGGACCCTCAGAAGTTCCCTCTGCAGCTGCGAGTCAACGGCGAGCTGCGACAGAACTCGAGCACCGCGTACCAGATCTTTCCGGTCGCGGCGGTCATCGAGTTCGTCTCGAGCTTCGTGACGCTCGAGCCGGGCGATGTGATCTCGACGGGCACTCCGGCCGGTGTCGGCAACACCACGAAGACCTACCTGAAGCCTGGCGACAAGCTCGAAGCGACGATCGAGGGGATCGGCACCCTCGTCAATCGCGTCGTCGCGGCGGACGGCTGAGGGTCAGCGCCGATCTTCTCCGCGGCCCCGTGAGTACGGGAGCCGGACAGTCACCGCGCCGGTGTCGTCAGCACGGCGAGCCTGCCGTAGACGATCGGATCGTCCGCGGCCCCCTTCCACTCGAACGGCCAGTACTGGTTCGTCTTCGCGTTCATGTAGCCCCACGAACACAGGTTGTCGACGCACACCTGGAGCGCCCGCGCCGCCTCCTGACCGATCTTGTCGTCCTCGTTGCAGACGATCGCCTTCGACTGCTTGCCGAGCTTGACGACCATCTGGGCGATGCGCTCCACGGGCGTCGAGTTGAAGTGAGGCAAGAGGAAATCGGACGCGTTTCCGATCTCGTACGCGACGCGACCGTTTCCCACACCGCTTGCTGACACCAGGAGCCCGGGGCCCGTCTTCTTCGCGAGTTCCACGAGAGACGCGCAGCGTCTCGCGTCGCGGATAGTCTCGTGATCAAAACCGGGGTGTGCGTGCTCGTTGGCGATCTCCACGACGACGTTCTTGTAGCCGTGAGTGACGATCCACGTCGTCGCCTCGACAACGCCACGCTTGACGGCGACCTCGTCCTTCAGCACCTGGTCTTGCCCCTGGTAGAAGTACCCCAGTATGACGACGACGCCGAGACGGTCGCATGCCTCGATGACCCTGGCTATTCGAGACATGTCCTTCTCGCGGAGACTCCCGTCCGGATCGAAGGCCGAGTTGAGCGCGTTCTCGTAGCCAGGCATGCCTCCCTGAAGATTGAGCGTGATGCCGAGCACTCCATGGGTGACGTAGTCAGGCAGCCTGGCGAGAAATGCGGCCGTGTTCTTGTCAGGGTCGAGACTTTCAGGACACGTCTTCTCGTTGCGATCGTTGAAGGTCGCATTGACCATGCGAACGTTCATCAGCAAGCCTTCGCAGTCCGAGCCCGCGTGGGTCGGCTTGCCGTTGATCTCCCAGAAACTGTCGACGATACGAACGTGAGTCTTCGCATCGTAAGGCGCCGCGATCGCGGCCGACGCCACGAGGAACGTCCAGATGCCCGGGCAGAGCCAGGGAAGGTCAAAGAGGTTGACGCGCATGAAGGAAGGGGTCCTGAAAAAGCTTCACTCACCAGATCGGCTTCGCGGCGACCAAGAGCAAGGCCCCGGGAGCTCGCTCCACGGGGCCCTGCCCTCCAGCCGGGTACGACCGACCGACTACATCGGTTTGCCGACCTGCGGCACCGGCGGAATCTCGATCGGAGTGTCGAGATCAAACTTCTGTGGTCCCCAGGTCGCGCCGTCCTTGAGCTCCTTGTCCCACTGGAGGTGCTTTCCGGTGTAGCACGACGTGCGCGCGAGGATGGCGGTGAACGTGCTGTGTGCGACGTTCTCGGCCTCGTTCAGTGCGCCTTTGCCATCCTTGATGCTCGCCTGCAGGTCGATGTGCTCCTGCACGTAGGGATTGACCTGCTTGCCCTTCCACTGCCAGGCGTTCGGTCCCCAGATCTGTGAGCGACAGTTCGAGCTTCCCGTCGTACCGACGACGAACTCGGAAACGTCGTTCCAGCACGCGACGATTTGACGGCACATGCTGATCGCACGGATATCCGGGTAGCCGCTGCCCAGCGGGTTCTTGTAGATGAGCTCGGTCGCGAAATGGTCGAAAATGTTGCCGTACTTCGCCTTGCCGGTGCGCACCTGACGGCCGCCCATGCCGCGCACGGCAACCGGGTGACTGCCCATGAACCAGTTCGTCACGTCGAGGTTGTGCACGTGCTGCTCAACGATGTGATCTCCCGAGAGCCAGGTGAAGTACAGCCAGTTGCGAATCTGCCACTCCATGTCCGACCAGCTGGGGTCCTTCTCGCGGCTCCAGAGCCCGCCCTGATTCCAGTAGCAGCGCGCCGTGACCAGCTGGCCGATCGCACCGTCGGCGACTCTCTTCTGGCACTCGACGTACTGCTTCTGGTGGCGCCGCTGAGTTCCCGCGGCGATGCTGAGGCCCTTCTTCTTCGCCGACTCGCCCGCAGCGAGTACGCGGCGGATGCCAGGCGCGTCGACGCCGACCGGCTTCTCGGTGAAGACGCTCGTTCCGGACTTCACCGCCGCCTCGATCATCTGCGGACGAAAGTACGGAGGCGTCGCGAGGATGACGTAGTCGAGGTCGAGCTCGAGCAGCTTCTGGTACGCCTCGACCCCGACGAAAGTGCGCTCCTTCGGCACCTTGTTGGTGCGCCGGGCGCGCTCCGCTCGATCGTTGAACGCGTCGGCCACGGCGTGAATCGTCACCGTGTCGCCACCGAGCTTCGCGGCCTCGCGGGCGTTGTTCGCCGCACCCGTACCACGGCCCCCGCACCCGACGACGCCGACCTTGAACTCACGAGCGGCACCCGTGGCGACGGCTGGAACGCCGAACGACGCCAACGCGCCCGTGGCGACGACGCCGCCCGCGGCGGACTTCAGGAAGCGACGACGGGACGCCGGCTTTTGTTTCGGAGCGCTCAAGGATCGATCCTCCCTTGTCATTTGCGAAGAGCGTCAGTGAAGAAGAGCCTCTGCTGCGAAGAAGGGGATGGCGGCTGCCGGACCTGGGAGAAACACGCAGCGCAAGCTGCTCTCGACAGGGCCGGCCTTTACCGGAACGTACAACTTAACGACAAGACCGGAGGGTCGCAAGCACGAGAACCCTGCATCCCACGGGCGGAAGGCGAAACGGTTCCTGTTTGTCGGCATTTGCCGAGCCAGTTAGAATCCGGAAGGCGTACCGGGGCTCCTGCGGCTCCGGAGCCTTGCGACGCGACGACGAACCCGACGGATGACAGGCTATGCTCGGTCAACCCCTTCTTCTCTTGAGCGCCTGGGCCACCCTGCTCTGGACGGCCTTCCTGAGCGTCACCGCTGACGGTTTGGCGCAGGCTCCGAGCGTCACCGCTGACGTCTTGGCGGAGTCCCCGAGCGTCACCGCTGACGGGCAGTCGAAGTACATGCGCTTCCTGGACCGGGGCCGGGAAGAGGGCACGCTCCAGACATCGATCGTCACCTTTCGCAATGCCGACGGCATCGAGGTCGCGCTCATCGGGGCGGTGCACATCGGCGACAAGTCGTATTACGCAACGCTGTCGAAGGACTTCGAGCGCTACGATTCGCTTCTCTACGAGATGATCAAGGACAAGGATGTCGACCCGACGCCAGACAGGAAGGGTGGCATGAGCATGCTCAGCGCGTTCCAGCGTATGCTGAAGAATATGCTCTCGCTGGAGTTTCAGCTCGACGGAATCGACTACTCGCACGAGAACTTCGTTCATGCTGACATGGACCCGAAGACCTTCTTCGCGATGCAGAAGAAGAAGGGCGAGAGCATCCTGACCTTGATGCTCAACGCCATGCGTCACGAGTTCAAGAAGCAACGCGAGGATCGCGGTCGCTCGATGAACACTTTCGACCTCCTGCGCGCGTTCATGAGCGACGACTCGTCGCGCACTCTGAAGTACCTCTTCGCCAAGCAGCTCGAGGACATGGAGGACGCCCTCGCCGGAATCGAGAGCAACGGAGGCTCCGTTATCGTCGCCGAGCGCAACAAGGTCGCCTTACGTGTGCTCGTGAAGGAGGTCGAGAAGGGCCGCAAGAAGCTGGGGATCTTCTACGGAGCCGCGCACATGGACGACATGGAAAAGCGCCTCACCGAGGAGATGGGCTTCGAACAAGTCGGCGAACCGCGGTGGATCAACGCCTGGGAGATTCGTCGCAAGGGCAGCAAACGTGGTCCGCGGAAGCCCGCGCCGAAGCGGCGGCGTATCTGACCACGAGTTTCACCGTCTTCCCACGAACGCCGGAATCGCACCCATCGCCGAGGAGGAGCGCTGCGGAGACCGGCGAACCCCGAAGGGGCGGCAGAATTTTCCCGACACGCGGTGAGGTCGCCAAGGGACGGCCGGGCTCGAGCCAGCCGTTCGCGTCCGGGATCACGCCCGCACCCTCTCCGAGATGCGCGCCATCGCCTCCTCCACCTGATCGCGTTCACCGAAGGCGCTGAGGCGGAAGTAGCCCTCTCCGCTCGGACCGAAACCCGAGCCGGGCGTGCCGACGACGTGGGCTTCGCCGAGGAGCCTGTCGAAGAACTCCCAGGACGACACGCCGTCGGGCGTCTTCAGCCAGCTGTAAGGTGAGTGAACTCCGCCGAAGACGGTGTAGCCGATCGCAGCAAGGCCCGCGCGTATGATCCGCGCATTCTCCATGTAGAACTCTACGAGCGCACGCATCTGCTTGCGACCTTCGTGGGAGTAGACAGCCGCCGCGCCGCACTGAACCGGATAGGAGGCGCCGTTGAATTTTGTCGAGTGGCGCCGACTCCAGAGCCGGTGGAGGGAGACGTCGGCGCCGGACGCGTCCTTCCCCTTGAGCTCCTTCGGCACGACGATGAAGGCGCATCGAGTGCCGGTGAATCCAGCCGTCTTCGAGAAGCTGCGAAACTCGATCGCGCACTCGCGCGCGCCGTCCACCTCGTAGATCGAGTGCGGGAGCGCAGGATCCGAGATGAAAGCCTCGTAGGCGGCGTCGAAGAGAATCACCGCGCCGACTCGACGAGCGTAGTCGACCCACGCCGCCATGTCGTCCCGGGTCATCGTCGATCCTGTCGGGTTGTTCGGCGAGCAGAGATAGACGAGATCGACGGCCTCGTCCGGAATCTCCGGCTGGAACCGGTTCTCCTCCAGACACGGCATGTAGAGTATTCCCGAGTAGCGGCCGTCATCGTCGGCGGGCCCCCCGCGGCCAGCCATGACGTTGGTGTCGACGTAGACGGGATAGACCGGATCGGCAACCGCGACCCTGCAGTCCACGGCGAAGATCTCCTGGATGTTGCCGCTGTCGCACTTGGCTCCGTCGGATACGAAGATCTCATCGGCCGCGATGTCGACACCGCGCGCCGCGAAATCGCCTTCGGCGATGAGCTCGCGGAGGAACACGTAGCCCTGCTCGGGACCGTATCCCTTGAACGACTCGGCACTGGCCAGCTCGTCGATGCCCTGGTGAAGCGCATCGACCACCGCAGGTGGCAAGGGGCGGGTGACATCACCGATGCCGAGGCGGATGATCTCGGCGCCGGGGTTCGCTGCGGAGAAAGCCTGAACACGCTTGGCGATCTCGGGAAAAAGGTAGCCGGACTGTAGATCGAGGTAGTGATCGTTGATACGTGCCATGGCGGGGAGTGTACAGACCTCCGCGGGACGGATCAACGTGGTCCTTGACTCGAGGCACCCGTCGCGGCGAAAACCAGGGACAGCCGCACCACGGTGGACGTGTCGAAAGCGGCGACAAGAAACCTCCACACAGAGCCTCACTCCGATGAAGACCATCGACTGGGTCGTCCTGGTGCTCTACTTCGTCGGCATGGCCGTGATCGGCTTCCTCTGCATGAGGAAGGTCAAGAAGCAGGAGGACTTCTTCCTCGGTGGCCGCGCCTTCGGCAAGATCTTTCAGACCTTCGCCGCCTTCGGTGCGGGAACGGGCGCGAACGATCCGGTCTCGGTCGGCAGCGGCACCTACAGGAGCGGCTTCTCCGGCATCTGGACGGTCCTCTTCTGGCTGCTGGTGACGCCCTTCTACTGGATCTTCGCCGTCTGGTTCCGGCGGATGCGACACCTGACGACCGGCGACTGGTTCGTCGAACGCTATCAGTCGAGGTCTCTTGGTGCGGCGTACGCGGTCTTCGGCATCACGTTCTACATGCTGTACCTGTCAGTGGCATTCTCGGCGGTCGGGAAGGTCTGCGAGCCACTGTTGACGGGCGCCGCGGGAGAGAACATGGAGACCTGGCTGGTGCCGTTGATCGGCGTCGTCGTCATCGTCTACGGCGTACTCGGGGGGTTACGCGCCGCCTACTGGACCGACCTGATCCAGGGGGTCTTCATTATCCTTCTCTCGGTGATCCTCATCCCCTTCGGGCTGGATCTTCTCGTCGAGAAGTTCGGCTCGCCCGAAAGCGAGGGAACCCTCGACGGCTTCCGTCATCTCCACGAGCAGGTGCCGGCGGCCTTCTTCGAGATCACCGGCGGACAGTTCCCCGCGTACTACGTGTTCTGCATCTTCCTGCTGAACCTCGTCGGAATCGTCGTGCAGCCGCACTTCATCGCCACGGGAGGGGGTTCCGCGAAGAACGAGACCTCCGCGCGGGTCGGGCTGGTCGTCGGTAACTTTCTCAAGCGCTTCTGCACGGTCGGGTGGGCCCTCACCGGCGTCATCATGCTCGCGCTTCTCTCGGTATACCCCGAAATCGGCAAGGATCCCGACCAGGTCTGGGGGCACGCCGCGCTGGCCATCCTCGAGCCGCTCGGTTTCGGCCTTGTTGGCCTGATGCTCGCGTGCCTGCTTGCCGCCCTGATGTCCTCGGCTGACTGTTACATGCTCGTCGGGTCGGCGCTCGTGGTGCGCAACTGCTACGCCGCCTACGTGAAGCGGGACGCGACCGAGAAGGAATACGTCACGGTCGGTCGCATCGTGGGCGCGTTTATCGTCGTCGGCGCGGTGATCTTCTCGCTGCTACAGTACGACGTCATCAAGCAGCTGAAGCAAGCGTGGGAGATTCCGGTCGTCTTCGCCGCGCCGTTCTGGTTCGGCTTGTTCTGGCGACGCGCGACGAAGTGGGCCGCGTGGTTGACCGTGCTCTTCTCCGCTGTCGTCTTCTTCGTCCTGCCGATGACGCTGGCATCCTTCGTCCCGAGTCTGAGGGAGAGCCCTACGTACACGCGAGCAAATCACTTCGTCACCGTCACGACACAACGTGCCGTCTCGCCGGCAGACGTCGCCCGACGCGAGGTCGAGATCTCCGCGTGGCAAGACAAGAAGACCGGGATCGACGCCCTCGAGTCTGACGACCAGAAGGATGCCGCGCTTGCCGCTCTCGGGAAGAAGCCCGAGCCGCTGGCGCTCGGCAGCACCTTCCGGCCGGAGCCGACGAAGTCCGGCGGCAAGGGAATCTTCTGGACGGGTGGCGTCGAGCCCCTGGCTGGAAGCAACCGGGAGAAGGTGCTGGTCAGCCGGCTAGAGGAGGAAGACGGCACGGTCACCGTGATCGAGCGCTATGCGGACGATGTCCAGCTCGTCGGAAGCGGGTTCTTCTCGCTCGACTTCATACTCTACGAGGCTCTAGGCGTCGACCTCGAAAGCCTGCCGAATCCGGCGATCGAGGCGCTGCGTCTTCCCTCGCGAGTATTCGTGCCGTTCCTCGTCATGTTTCTGCTCAGCTACGTCACTCCGCGTGGCCGCAAGGAGCAGCTCGATCGCTTCTACGTCAAGATGAAGACGCCGACTCTCACCGACCCGGAGGCCGACCGTGCGGAGCTCGAACGATCCTACGCGGAGCCGACGCGCTTCGACCACCGGAGGCTCTTCCCGGAAACAAGCCTCGAGTTCCAGAAGCCGACGCGGGTCGATGTCGTGGGCTTCGTCGTCAGCTGTCTCGGAGTCGCGGGGGTCATCTGGCTGGCCGTTTGGGTGGCGGGGATCGGCGGCTGAGGAGTTCCGCGGACGACGCGTTGGGCGGCCCCCGGGATCGCCCGGCGATGGGGCGGCGCACGTTTCGATTCGCTCCTGCCGCGCCCGGAGATCCGGCTGCACTCTCGCGAGGAGACGAGCGTTCAGTCCGCCAGCCCCAGCAAGGCTCGCAAGCGCGCCCACTCCACCGAGATGTCCCGGAGCGACTGCAGTCTCTCGATCTCGTGCTCCCGGTGTTCCCTGCGCGTCAGCAGGAGCTCTCTGAGCGAAATGTCGCCCGCGTCGTAACGACTCGTCTGCGCTTTTACGATCGCGTGCGCGCGGGGGAGCACCTCCTCGCGCACGATGCGGTAAACCTCGAGGGACTCACGGAGCCGATGGTACGATGCGCGCACCCCGGCCATCGTCGATTGACGCTCGCTCTCGCGCTCGTGCCGGGCGACGTCGAGTCGAGCACGCGCAGCCTGCGTCCGGCCTTGGCCGCGGTCGAAGATCGGGACGGGGATGGCGATGCCGAGATCCACAGCGTTGGTGTCCGACTCCTCGACGCGACGGTAGAACACACCGACGTCGAGGTCCGGGATGGCTACCGCCTCGGCACGCAGGAGCTCGGCCTCGGCCGCGGTCACCGTCGCGTCCTGGACGAGCATCCGCGGACTGTCACCGACACGCTCGAGCAGGGTCGCGAGAAGCGGTAGCGATATCTCGTGCTCGAGCTCGCCCTCGATCTCCGCACCACTGGCGATCTCGACGCCGACGGCCTCTTCCAGGTTGGCGAGAGCGGCGATGTGTTGACCGCGCAGCCCGGCCAGACGCAGGCTGACGTGAGCGGTCTCGAGTTCAGCGCGCGTCTTCTCGACACGGGGCGCGTCACCGGCCGTGACGCGCTCCGAGGCCACCTTCACGGCCTTCTTCGCGGTCTCGAGAGCCTCCTCCTCGACCGCGCGAAGTCCGTCGACGAAGAGCAGCAACACGAACGCTGATCGCACCCGACGCTCGATATCGGTGCGCGACTCCTCCAGCTCCTTCTCGACCCGGACGCGATGGGCCTCGGCTGCTCTCTCGCCGGCGCCAAGGCGGGAACCGAGCGGAATTGGCTGCGTGACACCGACCGGAAACTCCGCGGTACCGGTGGTCTTCCCGCTGAAGACCGCAGACTCGACCGTCGCAGAGAAGACCGGATTCGGCATCTTCCCCGCCTGCGCACGCTCGCCCTCGGCAGCGGTTACCCTGGCGCGCCACGCGGCGAGTTCGGGATGGTGCCGGCGGGCGTGCTCCAGGAGGCGCGGCAGCGCGACCACGCCCGTCCACTGGACGACGTCCGGTGACGGACTCCCGGCCTCGACCTCGGTGGAATCGGCTTCATCGACACCATCGACACGAGCGGGCCTCGAGCCACGACCCGGACCTAGACAGCTGCAAACCGTGGCGCAAAGAAAGAGCGTCGTCGCGAGGCACGAGGGAGATGGTCGGAACATGTCGTCTACCTCGAGTCTCCGCCGGCGAGACCGACGGGCTGCTTGCCGAAACGAAGGAAGAGAGCCGGAACGACGATCATGTTGAGGATCGTGGCGCTCACGAGCCCGCAGAGGATCACGATGGCCATCGGCGTCTGGATCTCGCTGCCCGGCTCGCCTCCGGAAAACGCCAGCGGCACGAGAGCGAACGCCGTGCCGACGGCGGTCATCAGGATCGGAAGCAGGCGCTCCACCGAGCCACGCAGAACGGCCTCGCGAAAGTCGGTGACGCCTTCCTCGCGCTCGAGGTGCCGTACGTGGGAGACGAGCAGGATGCCATTGCGCGTAGCGATGCCGAAGACAGTGATACACCCTATCAGCGACGCGACCGACAGAACGCCGCCGCTGACCCAGACGCCCGCTACCGCGCCGATGAGAGCGAGTGGCAGATTGAGCATGACGAAGAGCGTGTCACGAACGGACCCGAACGCCATGTGGAGGAGGAAGCCGATGCCGATGATGACGACAAAGCCGAGAGAAAGCACAACGCGATTCGCGGCCTGAGCGCTCTCGAATTGACCGCCGAGCTCCATGCGGTAGCCTTGACGATTCTCGAAGAGCGGAGAGACTCGCTCGCGAATGTCGCTGACGACCGATCCGATGTCACGGCCGACGACGTTGAGTGAGACAACGATCTTGCGCTCGACGTTCTCCCGGCTGATACGGTTCGGCCCGGTCTGCCGCTCGACGTCGGCGAGATCTCCGAGCCGTACGCGTGCGCCCGACGGTGTGTCGACGGTCAGGCCACGGAGACTTGACAGCGGGTTGCCCTCCTCACGCCCCAGGCGCATGACGATCTCGACACGCTTCTGCCCCTCGATGAGCTCCGAGACCCGGAGCCCCTGCACCGCCGCCTCGAGCGTCTTCGACGCCTCTTCGACCGACAGACCGTGACGTGCGAGCACGGGTCGCTTCCAGCGCACGGAGACGGACTGCACCTCGGTCTGCTGCTCGAGGAGCAGATCCACCACGCCTTCGACCGACTCTATCCGCCGCTCGACCGCGGCCCCGAGCGATCGCAGCACGTCGAGGTCGTCTCCGAATATCTTCACGGCGAGATTGGCGCGTGTGCCCGAGAGCATGTGATCGATGCGATGGGAGATCGGCTGACCGATCTCTATATTGACACCGCGAACACTCGCCAGATTCCCACGCAGCTCATCGAGAAACATGTCCCGATCGTGCCCGCCGAGGTCGAGACGGACCTCGATCTCCGTCGAGTTGACTCCCTGGATGTGCTCGTCGAGCTCCGCGCGACCGGTGCGCCGAGCCGTCGAGACGACCTCGGGACGAGCGAGGACGATGTCCTCGACGATACGCGCCAGCCTGTCCGAGTCGGCAAGTGCGATGCCGGGAAGCGTCGTCGCGTTGATGGTCAGCGCACCCTCGTTGAACTCGGGAAGGAACGACCGACCCGTCAGCGCGAACGCAACGATCGCCCCGACCAGGAGACCCGCCGATGGGGCGGTGACAGCCCAGGGCCGAACGAGAAGAACCTCCAGCAGGCGCCGGTAGCCTCGCTTCAGGGCGGTGGCAAAGCGTGGCTCGAGATCTCCCCTCACGGCGCGACTGCGAGGAAGCAACCAGAGACAAAGAGCCGGCGTGACGGTCAGCGCCACGAGAAGAGACGCGGCCAGTGCTACGACGTAGGCGATGCCGAGCGGCTGAAGAAGGCGTCCCTCGACGCCGGGCAGGAAGAAGACGGGGACGAACACGAGCACGACGATGAGCGTCGCGAACGCGATCGAACCACGGATTTCCTTGCTTGCTTCGTAGACGACCACCAGCAGGGCTCGTCGCCGCGCCGTCGGAAGTGTCGCGTTCTGACGCAGGCGCCGCACGACGTTTTCAACATCGATCACCGCGTCGTCGACCAGTGCCCCGATCGCGATGGCCATGCCCCCGAGCGTCATCGTGTTCATCGTCCCGCCGACGAACTGGAGTGCGATAACCGCCGCCACCAGAGACAGCGGTATAGCCGTCAGCGTGATCAGCGTCGCACGGGCGCTGACCAGAAAGACGAGCATGATGATGACGACGAGCGCGCCTCCGTCACGAAGCGCCTCGAGGACGTTGTCGATCGCTACCTCGATGAACTCGCCCTGGCGAAAGAGATTTCGCTCGATCCGCACACCGGCGGGAGCGCTGGACTCCATGTCGTCGAGGACCTCCAGGAGTCGTCCAGTCAGCTCGAGCGTGTTCGCCCCGGGCTGCTTTTGCACGGTAACCACGACCGCGGAGCGACCATTCACCGAGGCCTCGCCCCGCGAGGGCGCTTCGCCGACGACCACCTCGCCGAGATCGCTCACCACAACCGGTACGCCGTCGTCCTGCCGCACGACGACGGAGCTGATATCCTCGCGGCTACGGAATCGGCCCTCGCCCTGAACGACGTACTCGTTGCCGTTGTCGTCGATGAAGCCGGCGGAGACGTTTCGGTTGTCCGATCGGAGAGCCGCGTGAACCTCGGCGAACGAGACGTCGTGGCTCGCGAGTCGCGACGGTGCGAGAGTCACCTGGTACTGTTTCACCGCGCCGCCGATGACCGAGACTTGCGAGACGCCCGGCACCGCGAGGAGACGCCGCCGCAGTCGGACATCGACCCAGGTCCGTACATCAAGGGCGCTGAGGTTGTCGGATCTGACGCCGACGAAGAGAACTTCGCCCATGATCGACGACACGGGCGCCAGGAAGGGCGTCACACCTTCCGGCAACTTGTCGTTGACGAGCGAGAGCCTCTCGTCGACGACACGGCGTGCGTCGAGGGGTTCGAAATCCCAGCCGAAGTCGACCGAGATCACGGCCACTCCCGGGTGCGTCATCGAGCGGATACGGCGCACTCCCCGGGCGCCGTTCAGCGCAGACTCGACCGGACGGGTGACGCGCCGCTCGAGATCGGTCGCGGTCATGCCTCGCGCCTCGCAGAGAATCGTCGCCGTCGGCGCCGTCAGATCCGGAAAGACGTCGATCGGCAAGCGGAGCGCTTGCCAGCCCCCGTAAAGACAGAGGAGCAGCGCGACGAAGATGACCAGGGCGCGATGGCGCAGCGATGCGTGAATCAGGGCGTCGATCATGCTGCAGCCCTCAGTGGTGGTGCGCGGGAATCGTCGTTGACTTGCTGGCGAGCCTCACCGCCCACGATGCGCTGGTCACAACGCGATCGCCGGGATCAACGCCCACGGTCACCTCGACACGGTCGCCGGCGTCGACTCCAACCTGCACGTACCGCTTCTCGAAGCTCTCACCGCCGCGCTGCACGAACACGACGAGCTCTCCGTCCTCGTCTACGAGCGCGGAGCGCGGTATCGATACGACCTCGAACGACGTGCCCACCGACACCAGAACCTCGACTGACATACCAACCCGCAACCCCTGGTCCTCGTTGCGTGCACGGTAGATGAACCCGACCGAGCGGCGAGAGTCGACCTCGACGTCGGTGTGATGGTGCTCGAGGTCCACGTTCCGGACGCCACCACCGGCAGCCGGGACGAGGGCGTAGGCCTCGGGGGCGCGGGTGGGAAGCACCATTGCGTCCCGCTCCGGAAGAGACGCCTCGACCCACACGACGGACGTGTCGAGCACCTCGTAGATCTCGTCGTGTGGCGCCACGAGCTCTCCAACCGCGGCATGGACCGATACGATCGAGCCGGATATCGGCGAACGAAGCTCGATGCTCGACGGTCGGTCACCGTTTGACGCAATCTTCGACTCCTCGAGGCTCCGGCGCGCTGCGGCGTAGGTCTTCTCCACGCTCAAGGCCGCAACACGCGCGGTGTGCGCGTTATCGAGCTCGAGCTGGATGTTCTCGAGATCTCGCGCGGACTTCGCATCCGCACCGGCCAGTCGACGTACGCGATTCTGTCGCTTCAGGGCTGTCTCCAGGGCCTTCTCGGTGCGGGCGACCGCCGCGCGAGCGGCCAGGAGCTTGACGTCAAGCTCGACGAGATCGCCGCTCGCCGGGGAGGGCTCGACGAACGCGAGCGTCTCCCCGACCGTCACGATACGACCCTCGCCGGCCAGCCGTACACCTCCGATCCCTCGCAGACGACCGACCACCGGCGTGCTGACATGAGCACGCGCCCCGGAAATCTCTCGTACACGACCGGGGTAACGCCGCCGCCGAATGACGTCCCGGCGCTCCGCCACCTCGGTCCGCATCGATAGCCTCCACTGCTCCTCCTTGAGGTAGACGATGCCGTCATCGTCTTCCTCGGTGGCGGAATCGAGAGCCGAGGCGCGATCCGGGTGGACGACGACTGGAGGACAGTCGACCGTCCACTCCGTCGAGTCGAACGGTAGTCGAACCTGGAGCTTCCATACTCCGGGACGTGGCAAGGCGCGCGGACCGATGTAGATACCATCCCGGGTCGGTTTGTCGAACGGAAGCTCCAGCCGGTCGCCCTGTTCGTGCGTGAACAGCAGCGTGGCCGGGCCCTCGCGACGCGGTTCGCCGGAGCGCCACCTGGAGACGTGTACGATGAACCGCACATCCGATCCAGCGACCGCGCTCTCGTACTCGGCGAATACTTCGATCTGCTGATCCCAGACGGTGAACACGACGGTCGGCAGGTGATCCTCGTCGACGTCCTCCCCGGATGAGTTGCCGGATCCAGAATGAGCGGCTGCACCGGTGGAAGAACCACGCGAACAGCCGCCTCCCGGGAGGAGAACAACGACGGAGAGGAGGAACAAGATGAGACTGTGAGACGCTCGCTCGGACATGAGACAAACCCCACGCTGAAGCAACGGAACAATCAGCTTCAAATCTGTGCGACGGTCGACTCCGTTCGTGAACGGAGGACGCACGGGCCCGCGAGGACATGAAGCGTCAGATACGACCGGGGAGTCAGGCTGGAGTCAGACGAACTCGGGGGGAGCACGCGGACGGGCGGTGAGCAGCCGCCTGGCGAGAGGCTGACAGGCGGCCCCGAAGCCGAGGACCGCCCCGGTGGCGACGGAACGCGACTCGAAGCCCGTGGAACGAGCGGACGGCACGACCCACGGCAGCTTCGGTGCCGAGACGATGGCTCCGTCGATGTCCGTATGCTTGTGTTCGTGCTCGTGGTGCGAGTGAAAATGTGCCTTGCGGGCGCAGCCGTCGGCAAGGTCGTCGACATGCGAGTGCGACGCCATCCGGCCGCTGTGCTCGTGTGGCTCGGTCGAGAAGTGGTAAGGGAGGTAGATGGCGCTCGCCCAGAGAAAGGCGGCAGCGCTCAGGACGGCCGTGCGCAGAGGCCGAGGGGCGCAAGGATCCCCTCTTGATGAGAACGGTCTGGACATGGCAAACAGCATCATAACCTCCCACGAACCCGGGTGAAAGCCCGGAGGTCTCTTTCGGTGCGGGAAGTCGTGACAGAGGCTATACTCGCACTGCTCGGGAAGAGACCGCGCCCCCCGTGTGGATCGGAGCCCCCGACCGGCGGCCCCGGCGGTCCCGGTGGTCCCGTGTACTGGCCCGTGCATTATCGGCGCGGCGCCGGAAACGTCAGCCAACGCGAGAATCATCGCAGCCATGCTCCCACGCGCCGCTCTGCGTTCGGCGTTCGCCGGTCTCGTCGTGCTCGTATCGTCAGGCCCTGCCGATGCCAGCGCCTACGACCTGTTGATCAACGAAGTCCACTACCACCCGCTCAGCGGCCGTCGCCGGGACGAGTTCGTCGAGATCTACAATCGCGGGGGCGTTGCGGTCGATCTGACCGGCTGGGCCCTGGGACGTGGAGTCCTGATGCCGTTCCCGCCCGGCACACGCATCGGGCCCAAGTCTTTCATCATCGCGAGTCCGGCCGCAGCGTACACCGCCGAACGCCACGGGCTCGATCCCGACATCGTGTTCGGCGACTATCAGGGGAGCCTCGACAACGGCGGGGAGATCGTCGCTCTGCTCAGTGCCGACGGAGAGATCGTTAGCGAGATCCACTACGGCGACGGCAGGGTCTGGCCGAGCACCTGCGACGGCATCGGCCCCTCCCTGGAGCTGACGGATCCTTACTCGCAGACCCAGATCCCGCAGAACTGGCAAGCGAGCACGATCGTTCATGGCACCCCCGCCGCACCCAACTCGGTTCTCCGCGAGACGTCCCTTGCTCCCGACGAAACAGTGCTGATCGAGGAGAACGTGTCGTGGAGTTACTTCAAGGGCACGACAACCTATCCGAACGGCTGGACCGACCTGGTGTTCGACGACTCCCACTGGGACTCCGGAGTCACGGGTCTGGGCTACGGCGACGACGACGACCGCACCGTCCTGGACGACATGCAGGGGGGGTACTTGTCCTTCGCCGCTCGCAGGGTCTTCGAGATCACACAGGAGGACATCGACGTTCTTGACCGGGTCGTCCTTTCTGTGGATTACGACGACGGCTTCGCGATGTTCCTCAACGGCACGGAGATCGCGCGGGCGAACCTCGGCAACCCGGGAGATGACACGCCTTTCGACGCGTCGGCCGACGACAGCCACGAATCGGGCACGGCGGACTCGTACACGATCTCCCGGCGCCTCCTCCAGCCCGGGGGCAACGTGCTGGCTGCCCAGGTCCACAATCGGGGCATCGACAGCTCGGATGCGAGCTTCATTCCCCGACTGGTCGGCTTGCCGACGGCGTCGGTGAAGGCGCTCACCAGGGGCCTGAGCGCCGTTGTCATCAACGAGATCAAGCAGACCGAGGCCGCCAGTCCCGGCTTCATCGAGCTCTTCAATCGCAGCGCGGAGAGAGTCGACGTGGGCGGTTTCCGGATCATCGACACGAACGGCAACCGTTTCGTCATCCCGGGCGGTACCCGGATCGTCGGGGGTGGTCACCTGGCCTTCTCCGACGAGACGCTCGGCTTCGACGTCTTTCTCGAGGTCGTTCGCTACGCTCTCTTGCGAGACGACGGCAGCACCTGGGCCGACGGCGTGAATCCACGTCCGGGTGAACCGGGCGACCACGGCTTCAGCTTCGGACGCTACCCCGACGGTGACGACGACGCCTTCGTCCTGGTGTCGCCGACCCGTGCCGACGTCAACGAGCTGGACCTCCCCGGAAACGTCGTCATCAACGAGATCTACTATCATCCCTTGTACGTCGCACCGTCGGATACCTGCCACCGCGACTGCTCGGACCACCTGCAGTGGCTAGAGCTCCACAACCGGAGTACCGATTCCTCGGTGGACCTCACCGGATGGCAGCTGACCAAGGGCGTCGTCTTCGACTTCCCGGCCGAATCGAGCATCGTCGCCGAAGGCTACCTCGTCGTCGCCTCGGACCGCGCGTCCTTTCTCTCTGCCTACCCGGATATCGATCCTGCGATCGTGCTCGGCGACTGGTCGCGAGACCTGTCGCACAGCAGTGACACGCTGAATCTGCGTGACCGGCTCGGCAACCTGGTCGACCACGTCAAGTACGGCGACGGCAAGCCTCGTAACGACGAGGAGGAAGAGGACGGTATCGATGACCGGACCTTCCGTGGCAGCGACTGGCCTCTCGACTCCGACGGGACCGGCAGCTCGATCGAACTGATCCATCCGGGGCTCGACAACCGCCTTGGAGGGACGTGGGCATCGAGCGCCCCGGCCGGCACCCCCGGATCCGCGAACGGTACCTTCGACGTGGCTCCCGCGCCGGTCGTCGGGGACGTCGAGCACTCCCCGCCGATCCCGACATCCGCGGAGCCCGTCATTGTCTCGGCGCGTGTCTCGACGGTCGGAGCTCTGACAGCAGTCGAGGCGCGGTGGGAGAACGACGGCGGGGACGGCTCCGGCACCGTCGAGATGGTCGACGACGGCACCCGGGGGGACGTGCGCGCGAACGACGGCATCTACAGCGGTCGCATCGCCGCTCGGTCCGCCGGCTCGGTCATCTCGTTCCGCGTCGAGGCCACCTCGGAGGCCGGGGTCACAAGCATGCCTCTGCCGCCGGAAACCGCGCCCTATGCGGGCTTCGCGGGACCGAGGTACCTCTGTCCGGTGCTCGACGACGCGCCGCTGGCCAATCCCTCACCCGACTACTACATCGTCATGACCGAAGCGGATCAGAGTGAGCTCGAGAGCCGGGATGTTTTCAGCAACGTCCTCCTCTACTGCACCTTCATCGCGCGCTCGAGAACGGGCGAGTTCACGGTGCGCCACCTGGCCGGACTGCGCTACCGGGGCAGTGCGACGCGCGACAACACGCCGCGCTCCTACCGCGTCGAGTTTCCTCCGGAACGCGCCTTCGAGGGCGTCCAGGCCATCAACCTAAACTCCAACGAGATCGAGCACGACTTGCTCGCGGCGGACCTCTTCCTGCGCTCGGGACTCCCGGCACCCGTCGTGCGAACCGCCAACGTCACGTTCCAGGGGAGCACGATACCGGGCTACGTGCGCAAGGAGCGAATCGACGCGAGCTTTCTCAAGCGGGCCTTCGGCGAAGCCGGTGACGACGGCAACCTCTACCGTGCGATCGATCCCAGCGGTCCATCCCTCGAGGGAGATCTCTCGTACCACGGCGAGGATCCGGAGATTTACCGTGAGCTCTACGACAAGCGCAGCAACGATGAGGCAGACGACTTCAGCGACATCATCGAGCTGACGCGCGTTCTCGACCGCGGACAAACGCCGGACGAGGAGTTCGTCGCTGCGGTGGAGGCGGTCATCGACGTCCACCAGTGGGCACGTTTCTTCGCGGTCCAGTCGGCGATCGCCAACGACGACGGTGGTATCCAGAACCGCTCCGGTGAGGACTACTTCCTCTACAAGGTCCCGTCGACCGCCGGCCGCGCCAGCGCGGGCAAGTGGGTTCTGCTGCCCTGGGATCTCGAGGAGAGCTACTCCGACGACGACGAGCGCCTGTTCCGGTCCGAGGTGCCCGCGGTGCGACGCTTCCTGCGCCATCAAGAGTTTGCGCCGATTCACTACTGCAACCTCAGAAACATCCGGCTCGGCGTCTTCTCGCGCCTGGAGACCCGCCAGCGCTTCCGGCTGATCGACTTTCTCTTCAGCTTCTCCACCATCGACCGCATCGACCGGTACATCACCGCTCGCATCGGCTACTTCGATGAGAACATCCCCCTGCAGATCACTGCCGGATCGACCGGCGATCGGGGAAGAACACTGATCGCCGAAGGTGACGAGTGGCGCTACTTCAAGGGCACCGAGGAGCCGTCAGAGGGTACGACGGCGTGGACGGATCCGGACTTCGACGACAGCCTGTGGGATGTCGGACAGTCGGGATTCGGCTACGGCGACGGTGACGACGCAACGCTCCTCGACGACATGGAGGACGGCTACACCACCGTCTACATCCGCCGAAATTTCGAGGTCGAGGATGCCTCCTCGCTTCTCGACCTCGCACTGTGGGTGAACTACGACGACGGGTTCATCGCGTACCTCAACGGCGCGGAGGTCGCGCGTGCGGACTTCGGCGTCGAGGGCACTCCGGAGCCGTTCGACGGCGACGCGACCGGAACGCACGAGGCCGGAGCTGCGGATCTCTTCGACCTCGGCAAGTCTCTCGATCTGCTCGTCGACGGAACCAACGTGCTGGCGATTCACGGAGCCAACGGCGCCCTCGACTCGAGCGACTTTTCGCTGATCCCGGAGCTCCGGACGGACGGTACGAACGCCACGGGAGTCGGCTGCGGTGGCATCATCTACGCGAACGCCGATACCCTGGGACTCCGGGGTCTGGCAAACGCGTGCGATACCCGACGCGTCGAGGTCAACGGCTCCGCAGCGTCGTACGACGCGTTCCTGGCGGAGTGGTCCGACACGGTCAGTCTCGCCCCCGGCCTCAACGACGTGGTCGTGGAGACCTTCGACGAGTTCAACGTTCCGTTCGAGCGATTCGAGATCGAGGTCCGTCGCACAACCGGATCTCTCTCTGTCGTCGAGGGCCCGCTCCCGGGCACAACGACGTGGACCGCCGCGGACGGCCCCTACCTGATGCGCGACGACGTGACTATTCCACCCGACGCACGCCTCGACATCGAGCCGGGAACGATAGTCTACGGGTCGGCGGGCGCATCGATCATCGTTCGCGGCCGTCTGCACGCGCAGGGAACCGAGGCCGCTCCCGTCCTCTTCCGCGCCGCGGGCTGCGACGGTCGGTGGGGCGGCATCGCGTTCGACAACACCGGCACGAGCGTCGACGCCGTGACCCAAATCCTTCGCCACTGCGACTTCGAGTTCGGCGACAATCCGTCGGGATTCGACGGACACGTCGCGCCCGTCGAATCGAAGCTTCTCGTCGACAGCTGCAGCTTCCGCCTGCTGACCGCCAACGCGATCGACTGCACGGACGCCCGGTTAGAGGTCATGGACTCCCTCTTCGAGGACATTCACGAAGGCGTTCACGGCACGAGTTCCGTGGTCATCGTCCTCGACAGCACCTTCCGCAACATGGTCGGTGACGCCGATGCAATCGATTTCGACCTCAATGGTTCCGAGGTCAACCGAATCGAGCGCTGTCTCTTTATCAACAGCTCCGACGACGGCATCGACCTCGGCGACACGACCGTCGAGATCCGCGACAACGTCTTCGTCAACATCCAGGACAAGGCGCTGTCGCTCGAGGATGACGGGGAGTTCGGGGGCCCGACCGTGACGGGCAATCTGCTCTACAACAACGGCACCGGGATCGCGTTGAAGAACGGCGTACACGTCGACGAGGCACACCACAACACGATTGTCGGCAACCAGGAGGGGGTCAACCTGTTCGCGAAGGACGACGCCGCTGACGGTGGCCACGCGGCGTTCCACAGCATGATCGTCTGGAACAACGCGTTCGACGTCAAGGTGGACCGCCTCTCGAGCGTCACCTTCACGCACTCGAACATCTCCGGGGGAGTGTGGCCAGGCGATAACAACATCTCGCTGGACCCGCGCTTCGTCGACATCCTCGACGGCGACTACTCGCTCTCGGCGGGATCGCCTTCGATCGGCACGGGACTCGACGACACGGAGATGGGCGCGTTTCCCTTCGTGGCGGGTCGAACGTTGTTCGTCCGAGGCGATGTCGACGAGGACGGAGACCTGGATCTCAGTGACGTGATCGCGGAGGCCGGCCACCTGTTCCAGGGAGGGGCCGGACCCGCTTGCCGCGACCGACTCGACGTCAACGACGACGGTTCGGCCGACGTCTCGGACGTCGTATTCGGTCTGCTCTACCTCTTCGCCGCCGGCGGTGAGCCTCCCGCACCGTTCCGGAGCGCGGGACCCGATCCGACCGCCGACCTGTTAGGTTGCCCATGAGCGAACCGAGGCACTTCGTTCTCTACGACGACGGCTGTCCGCTCTGCACGTTCCAGGTGCGGATGCTGGAGTGGCTGGACTGGCTGGACGTTGCGCGAGTGGTCGGCATCTCCGACCCCCGTGTCGCCGAACTCGCGCCGCAGATCGCGCGCGCGGAGCTGCTCGAGGCGATCCACTGCATCAGGGGAGGCGAGACAGAGAGCCCCAGCGACCGACGCGTCTACCGCGGCGCGCGCGCGTTGCGCTTTCTCGGCCTGCGCATGCCGCTCCTGACGCCCCTGTCGCTGCTCCTGTTTCTTCCCGGAGTCCTGTGGATCGCGGAAGCGGTCTACGCCGGGATCAGCCGCAACCGCCATCGGCTCGGTCGGCTCTTCGGGTGCAAGACCGCGTGCAAGGTGATGCCAAGGCGCCAGGACGGGGACCGGGGCGACGATCCGGAGGCCTGAGAAGGTCGGGAACGGCGGGAGTCGGCAGGAATCCAGTGTGGAGAATTATCTGGGGTGCGCCGTGCGTCTTGCGGCACGATGGACGCTCCGGCGCCGAGCGACCCGTCGTGATCCGCGCGGGGCGGACGGCTTGGCGGTCCCCGGTCTGCCAGCAACCCGTGATGGAGACGATCCGATGTCCCGAGGTTTCCAGGTTCGCCACATCGGAGTGCTGGTCGCCGCAGGTTGCACCCTGATCTCGCCCCCGAAGGCCTTCGCCCTCGACTGCGGCACCCCGGTGTCGGGAGAATCGATCACGCTGGAGAGGGTCCAGGGCGGATTCTCGCGTCCCGTCGATATGGTCTCCGTGCCCGGCGACAACGATCGTCTCTTCATCGTCGAGCAGACGGGAACGATCGCTGTCGTCGATCTGAGCACGCGCGCCGTCGTGTCGACGTTCCTGAACATCGAGTCGGAGGTCGCATGCTGCGGCGAGCGAGGCCTCCTCGGACTTGCCTTCCACCCCGAGTACGACAGCAACGGACTCTTCTACGTCAACTACACGCGGGCATCCGGCAGCGTGTGCTCCTCCAGCCGGCCACCGGGCTGCAGCAACAACCGGAACTCCGAGACGGTGATCGCGCGCTATCGCGTTTCCGACGCCGACCCGGATGTCGCCGACCCGGACTCCAGGACGATCCTGCTCACGTTCTGCCAGCCCTATTCCAACCACAACGGTGGTCAGATCGCCTTCGGACCGCACGACGGCTACCTCTACATCGGGACCGGGGACGGCGGCAGCGGCGGCGATCCCTGCGGCAGCGGCCAGCGAACCGACTCGCTCCTCGGCAAGCTGCTCCGTATCGATGTCGACCGCCGCGATGGTGGCCTGCAGTACGCGATCCCGGCGGACAATCCCTTCGTCGACGACGGATCGATCCGTCCGGAGATATGGGCCCTCGGCTTGCGCAACCCGTGGCGATTCGACTTCGACACCGAGAGCGGGGATCTCTACATCGGCGACGTCGGACAGGGCTCGCGCGAGGAGATCGACCACCTCCCCGGTGGCAGTCCGGGTGGGGCGAATTTCCAGTGGCGTCGACGCGAGGGCGACCGCACCTACGACTCCCGCACCAGCTACGGACCCGGCACCCCGTCGGGACCGGTGTACGAGTATTCCCACGGCGCCGGCGTGTTTCGCGGCTGCTCCGTGACCGGCGGAGTCGTGTACCGCGGCTGTCGCATGCCGGACCTTCACGGGCGCTACTTTTTCGCTGACTGGTGCAACGACTGGGTGGGATCGTTTCGCGTCGAGAACGGAGATGTGATCGATCTCCTCGACCACACCGCCGCGTTCAACGAAGGCATCGCCCCGGCCCGCATCGAGTCGGTCTCCGCGTTCGGCACCGACGGTCGAGGAGAGGTCTACGTAGCAGACCATGATGGCATCATCTACCGCATCGTCTCGCGCTCCTGTCGGGTGAGTCGCCGGGTGCCTCGATCATACTCCTACGGCGAGGCCGACCCCGTCCGCGTGACTCTTGACGCGGTCTACATATCCCGCCCGACGACCGTCATCGAGACGATCCCCGAGGGCTGGAGCTTCAACGACCCTGGCGGCGGCAGTATCGACGGACGCACGGTAGCCTTCGAGATCGAAGCCGACGTCCAGATCGTCTACGAGGTCGTCCCGGGACCACTCTGCGAGACGGTCGAGTTCGCCGGCGCCATCACCGGCGACGGTTGCGACACGGTCGTCCGTGGGAGCTCATCGGTCGAGTGTCTCGCGCCATCGTTCACTCTCGTCGATGAGGGAGACACGGTAGCGTACTTTCCCGGAGAGACGGAGCCGCCCACCGGCTGGAGGGCACGAGGGTTTGACGACGGGGACTGGAGCCACGGCGACCTCGGCATCGGCTACGGCGACGGAGACGACGCCACGATTCTCGACGACATGAGGAACCGCTACGTCTCCGTTTACTGTCGGATGATCTTCGACCTCGCCGACCAGGATCTGAGGGTGAACGACGTCACCCGTGCGGAACTCGCCGTGCGGTTCGACGACGGCGTCGTCCTGCACCTCAACGGCACGGAGATCGGACGCGCGAACATGGCAGCCGGCGCGGTCTCGAACACCACGACCGCAGCGGTCACCGTCGGCAACGCGGCGTCCGTCTGCGACATCCTCGATGGCCCTGGCGACTCTGCCTCCGGCTGCGTGGTCATCCCTCTGCCGCTCGAGTACCTGGTCGGCGGAGAAAACGTGCTCGCGGCGAGTGTCCACAACGCATCGCCGAGCAGCTCCGACCTGACGTTCATCCCGACGCTCGTCGCACGAGGCTCGATCGTGCCGGCGGGCGCGCTCTTCCGCCGAGGCGACGTCGATGACAACGGCACCCTCGAGGTCACCGACGCGGTGCACATCCTGCTCTGGCTCTTCGCGGGCGCCGGCGCTCCCGGCTGCTTCGACAGCGCGGACGTCGACAACAACGGCAGCGGGGAGATCTCCGACGTCGTCGGGCTGCTCGGCTACCTCTTCCAGGCCGGCCCGCCTCCCATGGACCCGGGTCCGACGAGCTGCGGCCTCGACGACGAACCCGACGCCGGCTGTGACGATTACCGGAGCTGCGACGGCTGACTCCCCGGTTCCAGAGCCCGTGAGACCCGCTCCTGCGGTGTCTGTCCCCGGGCCGTGAAGGCGACAACTCCCGGAAGCCGACCGGCTCCCGAGCGAGCCCACGTCGCTCAGAGGTCGTCCCGGGTGACCCTGCCGAGTGCGGCGACGCTGAAGATCGTCGGGTAGAGCTTCTCGTAATACCAGAGGTTCGCGAAGTAGAAGCCGATCGGGGTGGCGTCGTCGAGTCCGCCCGTCTCGATGCGACGCGTGAGCCACTCGACT
>CAYMLL010000087.1:0-24205 GCA_964390645.1 uncultured Planctomycetia bacterium
CGACGGCGACCTCGATCTCTGCACCGCCGCCAAAATTTTCGTCAACGAGGAGCGCACGGGCCACTGGATCGAGGTCGTGCTCGCCGGCGATGGCGACAAGATCAACCGCTCCGCGGTCGGCAGCATCGTGCGGCTTCGTCTCGGCGAGCGAGTGCTCACACGTCACGTCGAGACCGGGACCGGAGAGGGAAACCAGAACGGCCCGCGGCTCCACTTCGGGCTCGGCGCGCACGAGGAGAAGGTGAGCCTCGAGATCGTCTGGCCCGGGAAGAGCGTGCAGCGGCTGGAGGGGCTCGAGGTCGACCGCCTGCATCGTATCGAGCGCGAGACCGCCGCGAGATAGCGAGCGATCGAACACGCCCGGCCCAGCCCGGTCAATCTAGATCCTGCGACGCTTCACCGACTTCTCCTCGAAGGCCCGACGGAGCGCCTCGACACCGCCGACAACGGGCAGATCGATGGCCGTCGCTTCGAGGTCGACGGTGAGCTTCGTGCCGGGCTTCGGCCAGAGCGTGAAGTCGCGGTCACTCGAGAAGACCATCAGGGCGATCTGCTGCCCGGCCGGGATGACCTGGTCGTCGGGTTGAAGATCGAAACCGATCTCGTAGAAGCGGCCCGGCACGAGCGGCTCGCTCCGCGTCAGCGACTCGTGATTCTGAGGGTCCGCCCAGCCACGCGTGATGATGTTGTCGGTCGTCTTGCCGCGAGACTTCCATGGCAACGACACGATCCACACCGAGAGGTTCGCCGCAGGCTTGCTCGAGGCCAGACGAATCCTGATCCTCGCCGTCCCCGACAGATGCACGGCCTCGCTCAGCTTCGGCGTCGCGTAGAGCAGGCGGTGGTCGGTCCACTCGGCCCTCGCGAGAGTGGGACCGTCGAAGGAGACGTTGTCGACCAGCTTCTCGACGCCCTGCCCGGCAAGCGGCTCGATACCGAGCACCGCCATACCGGTACCGCCCTTGCGGGGGTGCAGAGTGACGGACGCTGCCTGCGGGTGCGGATAGTCCGCGTAGGGAGTCGGATCGGAGCGCTTGGCGCTCTCGCGTACGATCCAGGAGCGAGGGTCGTTCTCGACGCCGTTCTCGACCCCGTGGAGGTAACGCGTGAACCAGCGGTTCATGAGCTTCATCGGCGGCCGCCCTCCGTGACCACCCTGATGGAAGAACGCCTGGACCGGAACCCCCTTCGCCTCGAGAGCCTTGTAGATGCGCACGCTGTGCTCCGGCATGACGTTCCAGTCGTTGAACGCGTGCGCCATCAGCGTGGCGGCCTTCACCGGCCCGAGCTGATTGAGGTAGTCACGACCCGCCCAGAAATCGTTGTAGTCGCCGGTGACCCGGTCGAATCCCTTCGCCATCTCCTTGTCGCGGACCTCGCAGTCGCAGTAGTCGCGTCTCCCGAGGTCGCCGCTGTTGATGAAGTCGTAGAGGACGTCGATGTCCTCGCCGATGTACCCACCGGGGTGCCGGACCAGGCCGTTGGAGCGGTAGTAGTGATAGTAGGAGGTGTTCGGCGCGATCGGGATGATCGCCTCGAGGCCCTCGACTCCGGTGGTGGCGGCGGCGAGCGGAATGGTGCCGTTGTACGAGGTTCCCGTCATCCCGACCCTGCCGGTCGACCAGGTCGCCGCAACCCTCTCGTCGCCGTCCGCGGTGGTGTATCCTGCCGCCCGGCCACACAGCCAGTCGATGACCGCCTTGGGCGCCAGCGACTCGTTCTTGCCACCGACCGTGGGACATCCCTGCGAGAGCCCCGTTCCGGGCGAGCAGGAGTGTACGACCACGTACCCGCGAGGCACCCACTCCTTCGCGTGCGAACCCGAGATGATCGGTCGGCGGCTTCGCGGCTTGATCGGTGGAGGATACTGACGCTCCGGCGGCGGCGCGCCCACCTCCTGCCGCGGGCTCCAGAAATACTCCTTTGCCGTCGAGCCGGTGCCCGCGAAGTAAGGGCTCGACACGTAGACGACCGGCAGCTTCAGGCCTTCGGTCTCGGTCTGCCCGGGCCGAGCGACGGACACGTGCATGCGATCGAGCTTCTCGTCGCCGTCGGAGTCGAACTCGGTCTCGACCCAGAGATCGTGACGGATCCAGTCATCGGGGTTCTTGAAGCCCTCGACGACCTGAGCCTCTCCGTCAGCGAAGACCGGACGCGCCGGCTTCTTCTCCTGAGACAGCGCGAGCCGCGACACGAGAAGCAGCACGGCGAGACAGCCGCAGAGCCGGAAGACCCGGCCACAAGGACTCTGGAGAGACTCTCGCAAGCTCATGTTTTTCACGACGCAACGCGCTCTTCGGTAGCAGGGGTGGATCATCAGCGTGCGCTTCTGCAGGCGCGGTTTCCAGACGAGAGAGATGCTACGCGGAAAACCGGCGCTGTCCAGAAGCTCGGTCGAGCCGCCTCGACGATCCCCGGCCCACAGCCCCGCGGGCCCACGGGCCCACGGGCTGCTAACCGACCAGCTCCGAGATCGGGCGGGCGTGCTGGTCGACGATCGGCACCGGACGCTTGCCCGCCGCGAGAAACTCCTTGGAGTAATCGATGCCGAGCGTGTGACAAAGGGTCGCGAAGAACTCCGCGGTGCTGACGGGACGGTCGACGACGGTGCCGCCGGGCTTCTTCGACTTCTCGTCCGTCTTGCCGATCACCTGGCCGGTCTTCAGACCACCACCGGCGAGGAGGGTCGTCCAGGCGCGCGCGTGGTGGTCCTTTCCGTCGACCGGCGAGCGGCCGAACTCCCCCATCCAGACGATCAGCGTGTCGTCGAGCATGCCACGCTGCTTCAGGTCGAGGATCAGCGTCGACATGGCGGGATCCATCCACTCGCAGCGCTTGGCGACTCGCTGGCCGGCGCCCTCGTGATCGTCCCAGCCGCGATGAAAGATCTCGACGAACGCGACCCCTTCCTCCACGAGGCGACGGGCCATCAGGCAGGCCTTGCCGAACTTGTGCTCGCCGTAGCTCTGTCGCAGATACGCCGGCTCGTCGTCGAGGTCGAACGCCTTCGCCTTCGGCGATCGCATCAACGACACCGCACGCCGGAAGGCAGCCTGCTTGGCGACCACCAGAGGATCGGCCAGTCCGGCGCCGGCAAGGCGACGCTCGCTGCTGCGCAGCAGCGCCAGGCGACGGTCGAGCTCCGTGCTCTCGACCGAGCTGCTCAGGTTCTCGAGCCCCTTGTTCGGATCGCGCACGGCCAGCGGGGCGTGCCCCGCTCCGAGGTAGGCCGGCACGGAGCGATAGAGCCGACCGCCGTTGCCCTTGTCGAAGCCGGCATCGATGGTCACGAACGCCGGCAGCTCGCTGTGCTCCTCGCCGATCTCGTGGGACGCGATGCAACCGATCGCCGGGTGCTCGAATCCGCCGAGACGCTCGTAGCCCGTATGCAGCAGGTACTTCGCCCGGTAGTGGCCACCCTCGCCCGTGCTCATTCCGCGGATCACCGCGACGTCGTCCATGACCTTGGCCATCTCCGGCAGGCAGTCGCAGACCTGCAGTCCGGGGACACGGGTCGAGATCGACTTGTACTCGCCGCCGGGCTTCGGATCGAAGGTGTGCGCCTGACTCGGGCCACCGTCCATCCACAGGAGGATGCAGGACTTCGCCCTGCCGAAGCGAGGGGCGCCCACCGCCAGCGACTCGAACCACGGCACGGAGACGCCGGAGAGCAGGCCGGCCGCGGAGAGCTTCATCAGCTCACGTCGATCGAGCGTCGTGCGAAAGGTCAAGCGGTTGCCTCCTGGACGAAGCCTCGGGGCGGGCTCGGCTCTGTCATGGCGAGCTCACCGGACAAGCAGGAACTCGCTGCGGTTGAGCAGCATCCACAGCACGCCCGCGTACGCCGTCTGACGATCCACGCAGGCGTTCACGTACTCCAACGCTTCGCCGGCCTCTTGCGGGGTCGGACGTCGCGACAGGGTGCTCGCGTAGAGAGTCTCGACGGCCGAGGCCGGCTCGATTCCCTCCTTCACCAGCCTCTGGACCACCGGACCGCCCGAGCTGACGCGCTCGTGGTTCACGAGAGCCAGGAGCTGGGGGATCCCGTGGGTGAAGCTCGTCGAGTCGTTCTCGTCGGTCTCGAAGAGCCGCTGGAACTCGGTGTACTCGTCGCCGACCGGCGAGCTCTCGCCGAAGCCCTTCGACTGCTTCGGGTCGTAGGTACGCAGGTCCAGCTTCGGGTCCTGGAGGGCCGACCCGAGCGAGTCGTAGAGCTGGTCAGCCGACACCAGCTTCACCGGACGACGGCCGAACAGAGCCAGCGCCGCGCGCTGCCGCTGGTCCACGGAGGAGCTCGTACGCTGGTAGGCCTTCGTATTGAGCAAGCAACGGAACAGGTGCTTGATGTCGAAGCCCGACTCGATGAGCTCCGCGGTCAGCAGGTCGAGCACCGCCGGATGGGTAGGCGGGTTCTGCGGCCGCATGTCGTCGATCGGCTCGACGAGCCCACGGCCGAAGTGGGGCGACCTGGTGCGGTTGACGAAGGCGCGAGCATAGTACGGATTCTGCGGCGACACCACCCAACTCGAGAAGAGCGGCCGCAGCGGCTGCTTCTCCTTCGCCTCGACCCCCTCACCGCGGATGAGACGCGCCGCCACGACGTCGCCGGCATTCTCGAAAGAGCTCCTGGGAATCGTGATCGAGCCGTTGGGTGAAGAGTCGCGGGGGTTGGTCTTCTTGGCGCCCTTGCCGAGCTTCCTCCCGAAGGACTCCGTGACGCTGTCGAAGTAGCGACCGTTGAACGTCGCCTGCAGGTTGCGGAAGAACGCGGCCGCGCCCCAGAAGTCAGTCTGCTTCCAGTCGCGATACGGGTCGTCGTGACACTGGGCGCACTGCAGGTCGAGACCGAGAAACAGCGACGAGACGGCGCGCGTCGCTCCGGCCGGCTCCGGGATTCCCGTGTCGGTGCCCACCAGCGAGAAGAAGAGCCCCTGCGGAGCGGTCTTCAGGTTGCCGTCGACCTGGACGATCGACGCGACGATCTCGTCCCAGGGCTTGCCCGCGTTGAGCTGCTCGGCGAGCCAGACACCCAGCTTGCGGGTCGCCTCGACCGGCTGATTGCCTCCGTTGCCCTCGGAGGGCAGCTCGGCCGGCGCGATCCAGTCGCGCCAGACACGTCCGAGCTGCAGGCCGAAGCGCTCACTCGCGAGGAGCTCGTCGGCCAGCCCGGGACGCTTGTCGGCGTCGTCGCTGTCGAGAAACGCGGTCGCCTGCTCTGCCGTCGGCACGCAGCCCGTGACGTCCAGGTAGACGCGGCGCAAGAACTCGACATCGTCGGCGATGTCGACGGCGACCAGCTTCTCCGCTGCGAGCCTCGCGTCGATTTCCGCGTCGACCCGCGCGGCCACAGCGAGCGCGTCGCGCTGCTCGGCGACCGCCGACGAGGCTGGCGCGAGGGCGGCGAGGGCGACGAGGGCGACGAGGGCGACGACGATGCTGCCTTGCAAGTGACCACGCGACATGAGGAACAACCTCGCGAGCTTGGGCTCCCGGATCCGGGCAAGAAGGCGCCCGACGCTCATAGTTGTAAGGAACAGCGTCATCGGTTGCCAGCGACAAAACCGCCAAACCAGGCCGGCGGCAGGAGGCTGCCACCGGGACGAGGCTAACCACGGGCGACGACTCGAGGCGCGGGATCGCCACCTCGACGGGGCACTCACGACCGCGAGAGGACGCGCCCCCCCTTGCTCGACCACGGCGACGGCCGCGACCGACACGCGCCGCAAGCTGCAACGGTGCGCGACACGGTGTCGAGCCCGGGATCGGTGAGAGACGATGGCGACGGTCCTGCTTCGTGCGAACTCTCGCAGCTGCCGCTCAGAAGGCCGCCAGAGGATTGATCGGCGAGCCGGTGCCGCCCTCGACGACCAGCGGCGCGACCGTCAGCAGGAACTCCCAGCGCCCTAGCTCGGCCGCCTGGTCGCTGATCGCCTCGAGGTCGAGGTTGTCGAGGATCGGACAGCCCATGTAGACGATCACTCCGGCGTGCACCGGAAGCACCAGCCCCTCCACACGCGACGGCATCACGTCGAGCGCCAGGTCGCTCCCGACGACGGCGACATCTCGACGACGCAGCCACGGCAAGCACGACGCGTGAAGGCCCGCCGAGCCCTCCATGGGCTCCCAGGCGCCTTCAGCCGCACGTCGAGCCCACCGGCCGGTGCGGATGATGATCGCGTCCCCACTGCCAACCGTTACTGCGGCTCGCCTCTCCCACGCGTCGAGATCCTCCGGGTAGATCGCCCGCGAGCCGTCCAGGTAGTCCTTGCCGAGCAGGCGTGGGATATCCATCAACACACCGCGCGTGAAGAGCCCGCTGCTCAGCGCCGCGATATCGAAGCGCCCGGCGCCGTCCTCGGTGACCTCCGTGTACGGATGGCCACCGAACATCTTGCCCTGGTAGAAGATGTGGCAGAGCGCGTCGACGTGAGTCTGCGTGAAGCCGTGATAGTCGACCGAGTACTCGTCGTTGGCGCTGGCGAAGCCCTCAGGGGAGCCGAGCACGGTCATCCTGTGCCGGAACGGCTTCGAGCTGTCGACCGCCTCCTTGATCACTTCGCGAGCCATCGACACGGTGATTCCACGAGTGACCAGCCGGGCCGCCGCTCGACGCTTCTCGGACGTGATCAGGTTGACCGCGCCGAGCTCGTTGTCCCAGCGGCCCCAGTTCGAGATCGACTCGAAAATGGCCTCGGTGTCCGCGAGGTCGAGGTCCTTTTTCACCGCAGGGAGGGCGGGAACCCGATCTGCGCTGACACACGACGAGAGCAGCAACACGACGCCGAGGCAGACTCCGAAACCGACGATCGGAGCTTTGACGTGAGAACTCATCCTTGCGCCTCCGGTATCCGTGCGATGATCGTAGCGTCACCGCGTTCCACCCACAAGACGGCACAGAGCCTCGTCTCGCCTCCGTCGCGGAGCAGGCTCTCGCCCCGGTGTCGTTTCTGGAGTCCCTTGACGATGATCAGCCATATCCGGAAGTTCCGCGATCAGCTCGCAGCCGGACGCTGCAGCCTGGGCGCCGGCGTCACGTTCTCCGACCCCGCCGTCAGCGAAGCGCTCGCGAACGTCGTCGACTTCCTCTGGATCGACCTCGAGCACAATCCGATCGATCTCGGCCCGCTGCTCGGTCACCTGATGGCCGCGCGCGCGGGAGGCGCACCGAGCCTCGTCCGCGTTCCGAGCTCGGAGACCTCCTTCCTGAAGCGCGTGATCGACACGGGCGCGGAGGGGGTCATCTGTCCTCAAGTCCGCTGCGCCGACGAGGTGCGGCGCTTCGTCTCCGCCTGCCGCTACCCCCCGAAGGGAACGCGAGGGTGGGGGCCGAGACGACCGACGCACTACGGCGAAGAGCCGCTCGACGAATACCTGGCCGACGCGGAGGCACTCTTCGTCTGCGTCCAGATCGAGCACGTGGACGCGATCCGGGACATCGACGCGATCCTCGCGGTCGACGGCCTCGACTCGATCGTCTTCGGACCGAACGATCTCTCGGGATCGATGAACAGGCTCTGCCACTACGAGGATCCGGAAATTGGCGAGATCCTCCGGAACGTCTCGAGAAAGGCGCAGAAGGCGGGCGTCTTCGTCGGCTCCGGCCTCGACGCCGACGTCGACAGCGCGGTGTGGCTCGCCGAGAAGGGAGTGCAGTGGCTCCAGTGCGGCTGTGACTTCTCGTACATGATGCAGGCCGCGAAGGACTTGCTCGCCCGCACGCGAGAAGCGCTTACAATGGAGCCGGGTGAGGACACTCGACGAACGTGAAGCTCGGGACGGCCATGGCGTGATGTCGACAGTCGGCGCTTCCATCTCCATTCTGGCGGCCCTTCTGGTCCTCGATGGCCTCGCCCTCCACGCACGGGAGCGTGAGGAGCCGACAGAGATCTGGTCCTTCCGCCGGCCGGAGCGGCCACCGATCCCTGGGGCCGGTTCCGACGACTCGCCGCAAGCGCGACCGAAGGCTCTGGCGCCGGACGTCGGACCGCACGCCGCGGCTCTGGAGGCCTGGTACCTCGCCGAGACCCTCGACGGCCGCGACGACTCGCCGATCGCTCGCTGGACGGACTCGAGTGGCAAGGGACGCGACCTCGTGCCGACGTGGAAGAGCTTCGCCGACACCGTGGGCACGCCGCCGCGCTTCCTGCGTCACGGGCGTGTCAACGGCCACCCCGCCGTGCGCTTCGCCGACCGCAACGGGCTCGGCTGCCCGGGGGACGGCTCTCTGCCGATCGTCGGCGACGCGGCCTACACCATCGTCGTCGTCACCCATCTCGAGCCGCCAGGCGTCGGCGACGGAACCGCGATCCTCGTCGGCGTCGGCGACGGAGCGACGCCGCAGCCACCCGCAAGGCCGCACGCGGGAATGATCGAGATTCACCGCGAGAGCTCGACACTCGTTCACGCCGGAGGCTGGGGACACAATGCGACGCTGGCAGCCGGCTCGGCTCGCGCGCTTTACGACGGTGCCCACGTCCTCACCCTGGTGAAGCGACCCGGCGCGATGGCCGGTACGACCGACTTCTTCGTCGACGGTCGACGTCTCGCCGACTCGGCCGGCGGCTCCGATCTGATTCCCGAGCTGCGCCGCCGTGACGACTGGTGCATCCTGCTGGGGCACGCGATCGCTCAGCTCGGGTCGTTTCGGGGCGACGTCTCGGAGGTCCTCCTTTTCAGCGAAGCGCTCGACAACGCGACCCGGAGCTCGATCGAGGAAGGCCTGATCGTCAAGTACTCCATCGACACTCGACGGCCGAGAGGCGAGCCCGTGCACCCGATCGATGCCTTCGTCGACGCGCGACTGGCCGAGCGCGGCCTCGCTCACGCCGAGGGAGCTGACCGCCGCACCCTGATCCGCCGCGCCTCCTTCGACCTGCTCGGCTTGCCACCGTCCCCCGAGCGCGTCGAAGCCTTCGTTGCGGATCGATCGCCGGACGCCTGGGAGAGGCTCATCGACGAGCTCCTCGAGTCGAAGCGCTACGGCGAGCGCTGGGGCCGGCACTGGCTCGACGTCGCCCGCTACGCCGACACCGGCGGCTACGAGACCGACATCTACTACCGCAACGCGTGGCGCTACCGCGACTGGGTCGTGAAGTCGTTCAACGACGACAAGCCCTACGATCGATTCGTCCGGGAGCAGATCGCCGGCGATGAGCTCTGGCCCGACAACCTCGACCTCGACGGCAGCTACGTCATCGACCCGGAGAAGACGCGGCACCTCGAGGCGCGGGTGGGAACCGGCTTCTACGCCCTCGGTCCGCAAATCCACGAGTCGAACATGGACGCGAAGAAGCTCACGCTCGAGCGTCTCACCGACTGGGTCGACACGACCGGCTCGGCGTTCCTCGCATTGACGTTGAGCTGCGCACGCTGTCACGACCACAAGTTCGACCCGGTCTCCCAGCGGGACTACTACTCGCTGCAGGCCGTGTTCGCGAGCAGCCGCGAGGTGAACGTCCCGGTGACTCACGGGATGGGGTTGGCGGACTTCAAACAGCACTACCCGAAGATCGTCGCCGTCGACGAGGCTCGACGGGCCTACCGGGTCTTCGAGAGCAGGACCGCCGGAAAGAAGCTCTCCGAAGCCGACGAGGGAACAAGGCGCCATCTGCTCGAGGCGCTCGCCCGCAGCGTGCTGCAGCTCCCGACACAGGATGCCCAGGGAGTGCCGTTCGACGGCCTCATGGAGACTCCGACCGCGACCGTGCTGGGCCCGCTGCGCGAGGCCCTGGTGCCTTCCGTCCACGTTCTCTCTCGCGGTGACTTGCGACAGCCCCTCGACGAGGTCGGCCCCGGGCTCCCGACGGAGCTGTCGCGAGTGACGCAGAGCGAGCGCGTCCTGCCGAGCCGCTTCACGGGCCGCCGCAAGGAGCTGGCCCTGTGGATCACACGATCCGACCACCCGCTCACCGCTCGCGTCATCGTCAATCGGATCTGGCAGTGGCACTTCGGACGGGGCATCGTCGCGACCGCAAACGACTTCGGCGCCATGGGGACGCCCCCGTCGCATCCGCGGCTGCTCGACTGGCTGGCGACCGAGATCGTCGCCCGCGGCTGGAGCATCAAGTCGATGCACCGCCTGATCATGACCTCCCGGACCTACCGGCGGTCGAGCGCATTCTGGACCGAACGTCACGAGCGACTCGATCCTCGCAACACACTGCTGTGGCGCATGAACCGCCGGCGCCTGGAAGGTGAAGCGGTCTGGGATGCGATCCACTCCGTCGCCGGGACCATCAACCTGAAGATGGGAGGCCGCCCCGTGATGCCGCCTCTCGTAGCGGAAGAGCTCACCAACAAGTCCGGCTGGGTCGTCTCGGCAGATCCCTCGGACCATACGCGTCGAGGCATCTACATCATCGTCCGGCGCAACTTTCGCTTCCCGCTCTTCGACACCTTCGATGCTCCCGTCAACGCGGTGAGCTGTGCCGGACGGGAGGTCTCGACCGTGGCTCCGCAAGCGCTGTGGCTCCTCAACAACCGCACCGCCTTCGGTCAGGCGACCGCCTTTGCCGCTCGCGTCGTCCGGGAAGCGGCGAAGGACAGCCGGTCCCGGATCGAGCGCGCCTTCGGGATGGCCCTCGGCCGCCCGCCGAGCGATCGAGAGACCTCGGAAGGGCTCGCCTTCCTGGCCTCGATGACGAGCGCGGCCGGCAAATCGACGCCTCTCGCCAACCTGCCGAAGGAGCTCGCCGTACTGCCCAGGAAGGAAGCCGCAGCCCTGACGAAGCTCTGTCTTACCATCCTCAATCTCAGCGAGTTCCTCTTCGTGGACTGATCCGGTGACGCGCCCCATGCATCGCAACGAGCCACGATTCGTCTTCGGCCGCCGCCGGCTCCTGGAGAGCTCGGCGCTCGGCTTCGGCGCCCTGGCTCTGGCAGATCTGATCTGGCGCGATGAGGCTCGGGGCGGGGAGACTCGCGGCGCGGGGGCTCGCAGCGAGGTCGCTCGCAGCTCGAAGGTCGACCCGCTGGCTCCCCGTCCGCAGCACTTCCGGGGAACCGCGAAGAACGTCATCTTCCTCTTCATGACCGGAGGACCGAGTCAGCTGGAGACCTTCGATCCGAAGCCGACCTTGCGGAAGCTCGATGGCAAGCCGCTGCCCGCCAGCTTCGACTCCGAGGACCTCTCGCTCCAGTTCATGCGGGCCGTCGACGGCAAGCTGATGGCGTCGTCCTTTCCTTTCTCGCGACACGGCGAGTCCGGTCTGGAGATCTCGAGCCTCTTCCCGAACACCGCGCGACACGCGGACCGCCTCGCCGTCGTCCGCTCCTGCTATCACGACTCGTTCATCCACGGCCCGGCGATCACCTACCTGACGACGGGCTCGCGTCTGCTCGGCCACCCGAGCGTCGGCGCCTGGGTCACCTACGGCCTCGGGTCGGAGAGCGACAGCCTCCCCGCATACATGGTGATGAGCGACGGCGGCTTTCGCGGCGGCCGCGTCATGTACCACTCGGGCTTTCTACCGGCGGTTTACGAGGGCACCGTGCTGCGGACCGCGGGAGCGCCCATCAAGAACCTGACGCGCCCGGCTCACGTCAGCCCCACCGAGCAGCGCGCCATGCTCGACCAGCTCGCGCGCTGGAACGAGAGACATGCAGCGTCGCGTCCGGGAGACAGCCGGCTCGAGGCGCGCATCGCGAACTACGAGCTGGCCTACCGGATGCAGTCCGCGGCTCCGGAGCTGATGGACGTGTCACGGGAGAGCGCGCACACCCGGGAGCTCTACGGTGTCGGCTCGGAGCCGACCGACCGCTTCGGGAAGATGTGCCTCCTGGCGCGTCGCATGGTCGAACGCGGCGTACGTTTCACGCTGCTCGTCAACACCGACTGGGACGGGCACTCGGAATGCGCGCGGAACCACGAAGGGAACGCTCGGCGAATCGACAAGCCGATCGCAGGACTGATCAGCGACCTCGAGCAGCGCGGTCTGCTCGACAGCACCCTGCTCGTCTGGACCGGCGAGTTCGGACGGACTCCGGTGATGCAGGGGAACAAGGGACGCGACCACAGCCCGTACGGCTTCTGCTCATGGCTCGCCGGCGGCGGGGTCCAGGGCGGCACGACCATCGGCGCCACCGACGAGATCGGCTTCCGCGCAGTCGAGGACAGGGTCCACGTGAACGATCTGCACGCGACAGTCCTTTCGCTCCTGGGCCTCGACCACCGCAAGCTCACCTGGCTCTTCGAAGGACGCGAGCAGCGCCTGACCGACGTCGGGGGCGACAACGACCTGTCCGAACGACTGACGGGCTGAGAGCTGTCGATCCGTCGGTTTCTGGCCTGTGACGGGAGGGTTTTCCGCTACCTGACGCGGACGAGCTTCATGATGCGCCCTGCAACGTTCCAGTCCTGAACGAAGAGGTTGCCGTCCCTGTCCCAGTAAGACCCGTGCGTGCCGCTGAAGACGCCCTCGACCCAGTCCTTCTGCTGGACGCCGAAGGAGGCGCCTTTCCTGCGATCCGCGTTGTGTCCGAGAACCGCCATGATCGTGTTGGTCCGGTCGAGAATCACCAGGCGCCCGTGAAGATCCGGCACGGAGACGTAGTCGCCCTGAACCGCGACGGCCGTCGGCATCCCCAGGCCGGTGACGACCACACCGACGAACTCCCCCTTCAGGCTGTAGTGAAGCAGGCGGCCCTTGGGCTGGTGGTTGCGATCGCAGATCAGCAGCCGGGGAGGATCGTAGCGTGTATCGAGCGTCATCCCGTGGGCGGTGTTGAACTGCTTCAGGCCGTTCCCCTTGGACCCGAAGTGCATGAGGTACTTCCCGGTCCTGTCGAACTTGAAGATCTTGTTACTCGCGTAGCCGTCGCACAGGAAGATGTCGCCGTTCGGCGCGACCGTGATCGCCGTGGGGTTGAACCTCTTGCCGTTGAGCCCGGACTTCCGCGGAAAGCCCAGCGCCAGGACGATCTTGCCGTCGCTCGCCTGGAACTTGATGCCCTCGCGGTCGTTGTTCCTCGCCGCGTAGATGTACTCCACGCCGCCCTCGTCGCGGATCTCCATGTCGTGCAGGTCGGAGTGGGCCTTGCCCAGGAACGAGCGGATGACCTCGCCGCCGGGAGAGAACACCACGACGCCCTTCTCGGCGCTCGTGTAGATGTTCCCGGCCTTGTCGATGACCACGCTCCCGTGCGTCGGCCCGAGCACGGACTTCCCGTCGGGGCCGAGCCCCCAGCCGGGAACCGTGTCGAAGGTCATGACTCCGCAGCCCATGCGCACGGGGGCAACCTTGTCCGAAGCGAGGACGGGGCGAGAGAGGCCGAGGGCCACGATGGCGGCAACGAGCTGGAGTCGAGGGTGCATATGCTGTCTCCGATCTGACGGCTCTGGAGAGGTCGGTCGACGATTCCTGCGAACACGCGGAACCCGGCCGCGTCGGAACCCGGCGATATCGTACTCGCTATCGACGGCCGGCGGAGCCCAATTTGCCCGATCCTGCCGATACTCCTCCGGCGCCTCTGCGTGGCCGCACGGAGGCGTGCAAGAGAACGAGCCGCGGCTCTCGAGTCCCCTTCGCGATACGGAAGCCATGACGATCGACGCCCCGTTCTCGAGAGTCCCGCCGCGACATCCCGGTCTCCCACGAAATCGACGGTACCGGCCGGCCGAATCTCCTCGACCCGCAAGCGCGTGTGTTGCGAGGATACGAGGAAGGAGACCGGACTCATCCGCCGCTCGGAGCGTCCGACGTCTCGCGCGGTAGTGACAACACTCGGCTCGAAAGGTCGGAGGGATTCGATGCGCCGTCATCTCGAGGGTCGTCCACTCGTGGTTCTCTGTCTGCTCATCTCGTGCGACGTTCGTGCGGAAGACTGGCCGACCTATCGCCGGGACGATCGACGCAGCGCGGTGACGACGCAGGAGCTCGACGCCCCGAAGCTCGAGCCCGCCTGGACGCGGCGAGTGTCCCTGCCGCCACAGCCCGCGTGGCACGGGCCGGCTCAACGCGACGCGTATCACGACAAGACAGACCTCACGCCGATGCGCGACTACGACCTCGTGGCGTATCCGATCGTCGTCGGCAACCGCCTCTACTACGGGTCGACGAGCGACGACGCCGTCCACTGCCTGGATACGAGAAGCGGTCGCGAGCTGTGGAGGTACACGACGGACGGGCCGATCCGCATCGCCCCGACCTGGTCGGACGGCAAGCTCTACTTCGGTTCGGACGACGGCCACGCCTACTGCATCTCCGCGGACCGCGGCGCGCTCCTCTGGAGCTTCAGCCCGACGGCCGGACGCCGCCTCGTCATCAACAACGGCCGCCTGATCTCCTTCTGGCCGGTTCGCGGCGGGGTGATCGTCGACCCGTCGGCAGGGCAAGGCGGCACTGCGTACTTCTCCGCGTCCCTCCTGCCGTGGAAGGAGTCGTTCCTCTGCGCCGTCTCGGCGGCGAGCGGCAAGCCCCTCGGCGACGGTCGCTGGGTGCGGCGGTTTGCGGCACGTGAACAGCGGACCTTCGAGGGCGCCATGGCCGCGTCCGGCGACCACCTCCTGGTGCCCCAGGGTCGCTCCTGGCTGCTCGACTTCGACCGCAGGACCGGCGAGCAGCGCAAGAAGGTCCAGCTGTCCGGGGCGGGGTGTTTCGTCATGGCCGGTGAGGACGGCACCGTCGCCGGCGGCGGAGCTAGCCGGGGGGCAAACGTCGGCGTCGCGAACGTCAGAACCACGGCGAAGATCATCTCCCACGGCGGCGCCCGCGCGATGTCGATCCGCGGGAACGTCGCCTACCTGATCTCGCCGGAGGCGCTCCACGCACACGATCGCGTCGCGAAGAAACGGCTCTGGCGTGCGGCCGCAAGTTCGTGCTTCGCCCACATCGTCACGGCGAACGCGGTCTTCGTCGGCGGACGCGACGTGGTGCGCGCGCACGACACGAGCGACGGCAAGCTGCTCTGGAGCTTCGCGGTCCAGGGAGACGCCCACGGTCTCGCGGCCGCGGACGGCGCACTCTTCGTCAGCACGCACGACGGCGTGATCCAGTGCTTTCGACCGACGGCCACCGTCGACTTCAAGCCCGCCCTCGGGTCGAAGGAGCCCGGGCGGCCGGCGAAGGAGAAGAAGGTGCCCGAGATCGAGAAGATCGAGCTGGAGTCGAGCCCGTGGGTTCGCTTCACGACACCCGACTCCGCCGCCGTCGGCTGGAGCACCGAGCAGCCATCGCCGACGTCTCTGGAGCTGCGGGAGTCGGGCGAAACCGGTCCTGCCACGAGGATCGAGAAGCAGGCGCCGGCGACGAGACACGAGGTCACGCTCACCGGCCTGCGCCGCGGACGCAAGTACTCTTACTCGATCCGCGCGCTCGTCGACGGTGAGCCGCGGTTGGCGGGACCGTTCTCGATCGACACCTTCTTCAACTACCGGCCGCCGGCGGTCGACGGAGCGTCTGACGGCACACGTCCGTCCACCCCCCCGGGGTCCTCCGGCCTCATCGCAGAGCTCGTCACCGACGTCCTGCGAATCGACCGGGGCATCGCCCTCCTGCACGGCGGGAGCCGGGGGCGGCTGGCGCTCGAGCTCGTGCGTGCCGGCGATCTTCAAGTCATCTGCGTCGATGACGATCCGGACTCGGTGCGGGCGACCCGGAACCTCCTGGCGGAAGCGGGGGTCTACGGCGTGCGGGCCTGTGCGCTGCATGTCGAGACGCTGGACGACATGCCGCTTCCCGATGGTCTCGCCAATCTCGTCGTGTCCGACCGCCTGCTGACGCGAGGCGGCCTCTCCGGATCCGGAACGGAGATCGCCCGCGTCCTGCGCCCCGGATCCCCCGTGGTCCTGGGCCCGCTGCGGCGAGAGCCCGACGGCCGAAGCGTCGAGCCTCCGCGCCGGTCACTCGAGAGCCTGGGCCTCGTCGTCGAGGTCGCGTCGACGCGAGGCGGCCGGTGGATCGTCGCCCGGCGCGAGCGCCAGGCCGGCGCCGGGTCATGGACGCACCAGTACGGCACGGCGGCCAACCAGGCCTACGCCGGCGAGACGCTCGGCGGCGTCCGTCGTCGGGAGAACCTCGAGGTGCAGTGGATCGGGCGGCCGGGACCTCGCTATCTGGCGGATCGAATGGTGCGAAAGCCGGCGCCGCTGGCGACCAACGGACGGCTCTTCCTGCAGGGGCTCGACCGGCTGATCGCTCTCGACTCGCACAACGGCGTGCCGCTGTGGTCGCTGGAGATTCCCGGCCTGCGGCGCTTCAACCTGCCTCGCGACTGCGCGAACTACTGCGCCGACGACAGCTCGGTCTACGTGGCGCTGCGCGGTGAGTGCTGGAGAATCGACGCGGCGACCGGGAAGAGATCGGCCGTCTTTCCCGTCGTCGCATCGCCGCGCGCCGACGGACCGCAGGACTGGAGCTTCATCGCGAGCGACGGCGCCCAGCTGGTGGGAAGCGCCACCCCCAGGGGCTCCGCCTACACCGGCTTCCAGGGCAAGGGTGCCTGGTACGACAAGAACGGCTTCGAGAAGGTCACGAGCGACAGCCTCTTCGCCGTCGAGAAGGACAGCGCCGGGACGCGCTGGTCGTGGGACCGAGGCGTGATCATCAACAGCTCGGTGACCCTCGCCGAGGGCGCCGTCTTCCTCCTGGAGTCACGGCACCCTCGTGTCCGTGAGCACGGCAGCGGCATCCTCGGGCTCGCCGAGCTCTGGCAGCAGCTCTTCCTCGTCGCGCTCGACTCGTCCTCGGGCAAGCCGCTCTGGGAACGGGAGCTCCCGTCGACACCGGGACACGTCATGGTCAGCCTCGCGCACGGACGAGGACGCGTCGTCCTCGTCGCATCGCAGAGCGGCAAGTTCCGGGTCTCGACGTTCGACGCGAAGAGCGGCGAGCCGCGATGGAGCTCGTCGGTCAACTGGGTGCGCCCCGACTACGGTGGCCACATGTCCCGGCCCGTCATCGTCGACCGCCGCATGTACATCGCGCCGGCGTGGTTCGACCTCGACACCGGCGAACGGGAGGACCGTCTCGTCTACGCGAAGTGCGGCACCTACAGCGCGTCGAAGAACACGATCTTCTGTCGCAGCGGCCACAGCGGTCAGATGTCGATGACGGACATGGACTCGTTCGAGGGAAGTGGCTGGGGACGCCTGCGGCCCGGCTGCTGGCTCAGCACCATCCCGTCGAACGGCATGGTGCTCGTTCCCGAGGGCGGCGGCGGATGCTGGTGCAGCATCTGGATGGAGACGTCGCTGGCTTTCGCTCCGCAGACGGTCCCGATGCCGACGGCGCGATCGCCGATCCGACGCTTCCTCCGCTCGACCCTGCTGGAGCTGACGAGCCCCGGTGACGGGGGGGCCATCCGCTTCACGCTCGACGGCACCCGACCGACCGCTGAGTCGGCTCTCTACGAGGGACCGATCCGGATCGACCGTCCGGTGACCGTCAAGGCTCGGCTCTTTCGAGCCGACCGCCGCCGCAGCCGCGTGACCGAGCTCACGTACTCGAGGGCCGGCAAGAATCTCGCGGCCGCCGCCGTCGCGACCAGCCCCACGCCCACGCTTCCCGGGGGCGACTACCTTCCCGGGTTCGTCACGGACGAGCAGGTCGTCCCGGCCAGGAGCGGCACGCGGGAGAACGGCACGTCGTGGGCGATCGACGGCTCGAAGGTCAACGACCACCGCGCCGAGCTGACGCTCCGCTGGGACGAGCCGGTCGAGGTCTCGGAGATCATCTACTTCGGTCGCACGGCCTGGCTGATCAACGAGTGCTTCAAGGACTTCGAGATCCGGCTCGACGACGAGAGCGAGCCGGCGGCCGCTGGAGCATTCCGCCAGATGCACGGACCACAGCGGGTGTCGATTCCGAAGCGCACGGTGAGGCAGATCACGTTTCGGTTCCTCAGCTCGCACGGTGGGCCGAATCCGGGAACGGCGGAGATCCTCGTCTTCGAGGAGCCGGTGCCGGACGCGGAGCTCGCGCGTCTCCTCGACTGGGAGTGAGGCCCACGGCTCCAGCGGCGCCGCCATCCGCACGCCGCTGCGTCCGACCGGAACCGACCGGTCCGGCTCCGCGCTCCGCCGGGCCCGGCGTCCGTCCCTGCGGTCCGTGAGTTCCGGGATGGGCGCCACGGGGAGGGTCGATGTCCCCGGTGCGGCTCGACCCCGGGCTCCCGGTACGGGAGCGCGGCGCAAGGGCCCGGCCTTCGCGGCTTCGACCGCCCCGGCTCAGGAACGTCGCGGCTCGGGAAGACCCGTCGAGAGCCAGAAGGAGTATCGCCAGGACGAGATGCACCTGGACCGGTGCGGGATGACGCTTCTCCCCCCGGCTTGTCGTCTCTGCTTCCGCGGCGCACCTTCGATCGCGGCGATACTCCCGGACACAGCGTCGGTCGAGATGGTCCCCCGGAGGCTCCTTGCGGAATTGTCGTGGATCTTTGTCGTGGTCCCATCTACGGTAAGGCTCGCATTCACTTCTGACGGACGAACGAGAAGCCAGGGGGAGTCTTACATGAACGCACCACGAACAAGCTCGCACCCGGTACTGATATTCCTCTTTCTGCTTGCAACCACCGGCCTCTTGCTGCTTGCAACCACCGGCGCTGTCGCCCAACGGGCCACTCTGGTACAGGAGGGCCCGGATACCTTGCGGGTCGACGTTAGCCACGACAATCCGATTGTCGGTGTGGAGCTGGCTCTGGCCTTCGATCCGGACGCGCTCACAGTGCGGCGAGTCGATTCGCTGGTGACCAGCTACGAGGCTCTCCACGTCAATGTCCCCGCGGCCCAGACGGCGGCGTCTTGTACCCCGACTATCGGCGGAGTGGGGATAGCGCTCGTGACCGAGATCCCGGCTGCCGGTGGCGTGGCCCCCGTGGAGATTCCTTCCAGCGTCACACGGGTCTTGAGGATCACCTTCGACGGCCCGGGTTGCCACGGCATCACACCCGCGGCAGAGGGTTGCCTCTACCCGTCCAGCCCCCCCGGGGGCCGCGGGTATTTCCGGAATATTGTCACCGATACGAGCGGGAACTCCGTGAGCCTGACGTTCGATCGCGTCACTTTGGACAGCGAAGCTCCGTCGTGGGACGTCCCCCCCCCGGCGTCTGAGAGTGTTGTGGCTTCCGGGGACACGGTCACGTATTCACTTCCGTCCGCCAGTGCTACCGACGGGTGCAGCAGTGGCGCTATCGTTTCCGTGGTGGATGCAGACGGAAGCACGTTCAGTCCCGGGGACGCGGTCACCTTGAATTGTGGCGCCACCCACAGCTTCACGTACGTAGCCGCCGACGCGTTCGGCAATCTCAGCATCTCCCTCCCGCACGCAGTCGAAGTCGGGTGCACAGGGTTGCTACGAGGCGACATCAATGGTGACGGATTCCACGACGTTTCCGATACCGTCTCCTTGCTGCTGTCTCTGTTCGGGGGCCTTGATGGACCGGAATGTATGGACTCCGCCGACGCGGACGACGACGGCCTTGTACAAGTCAACGACGCGATCTATCTCCTGAACTGGCGGTATTCCACCACCGGGTCGCCGCCTCCGGCTCCGTTTGTCAGCTGCGGCCCTGACCCGACCGCCGACTTGCTCGACTGCGTTTCCTCGCCGCCGTGCGTGTAACGGCATGGCGACGAGTCGCGTCGGTGTCGCCTCGACGAGCCCGGCAGCGCCGACGAACCCGAACAGCCCGCCGACGCTGAGAGACGGGAGTCGAGAGTGGGTCGGTCCTCGTCCGCTCCATCCGTCTGCGGCGCTGCGTCGCCCCCACGAACATCGACCGCACGACGACCCGTGCTCGGGCGACGCCGGCGGGCTCACTCTCCTCTGAAGACAACAGAACGACAGCGAAAGGGAGCCGGTCCGCCGGGGCTCGTCGAGACCCGCGCAGCGAGCGCCACGAGCCGCAGCCGGGCGGCACGATCGGAATCGGCGGAACTTCCCTGACCGTGCGTGGTTTGATGAGGGACGCTCATCGTCTTCCACGTCCGATCCCATCGAAGCAGAATCCGGAGAGTCCGCGCCTTGAGTCCCGCCCGAATCGCCGTCGCCCTGACTTGCCTCGTCTTCTCCGCGGCGGCTCCCGCCGTCCAGGAGGCGCCACCGCAGACTCCGCCAGCGAAGAAAGAGACGAAGGAGATCTCGAACGACGCCTACTGGGCCGAGGTCCACTCCGGCAAGAAGGTGCCCGAGTTCCACTTCGTCGTCAGCGCACAGCAGTGGAAGACGATGCACCCGGAGCCACGACGGGATCGCCGTCCCCGGAGCCGTGGTCCCCGCGACCGTGATTCCGGGGAGCGGGGACCCCGCGACCGTGATTCCGGGGAGCGGGGACCCCGCGACGCCGAGCCCGGGGAGCGCGGTGGCAGCCCCCGACGCAGCCGCCCGCGGCCGCCCGGAGGCATGATGGGACCGGGGACGAAGTACACCTACGTCAAGGCCACGATGATCGTCGACGGCGAGCGCTTCAACGGCGTCGGCCTGCGGTTCAAGGGCAACTCGTCGTTCCGCTTCGCCGGCGACCGTCCCCGCAAGCCCTTCAAGGTGGACACGAACCGCTTCACCGAGGCGCTGCGTTTTCGCGGCCGCACCAAGCTGAACTTCTCGAACTCCTTCAAGGACCCCACCTACCTCAAGGAGAAGGTCGGCTACGAGGTGTATCGCGAGGCGGGACTGCCGACGCCGGGAGTCGGCTGGGTACGGATCTACCTGACGATCGAAGGCGAGCTCGAGAACGAACCTCTGGGTCTGTACGTGCTGGTCGAGCAGGTCGACGACGACTTCATCGAGACGCGCCTGGGAGGCGCGTCGAAGGACAGCCTCCTGATGAAGCCCGAGGGCGTGCGAGACCTCGAGTACCTCGGCGACGACCCCGGGAGGTACGACGAGAGATACGACATCAAGGAAGGCAAGGAGAACCGGAAGCTGCTTCTGCGCTTCGCCGAGCTCCTGCGACTCATCGAGTCCGGCTCGGATGAGGAGTTCTCGCGGCGGATCGGCGAGCGGGTCGATCTCGAGAACGTCGCCGGGTATCTCGCGGCGACGGCGCTGCTGACGAGCCTCGACAGCTTCGTCGCCACTCCTCACAACTACTACCTGCTGGTCGACGCCGCCGACGGCAAGCTGAAGGTGCTGCCGTGGGACGTCAACGAGGCCTTCGCGACCTTCACCCTCGGACGCACGCCCGAGTCGCTGATGCGCTGGAACATCGAGCGTCCCTGGACGACGAGACGACGCCTTCTCGAGCGGCTCTTCGAGCTCGAGGGGTTCCGGGTGTCCTACCTCTCGAAGGTGCGGACGCTGCTGTCGACGTCGTTCACACGGCAGAAGCTCTTCGCGCGTCTCGACAAGCTCCGCGACGTCGTCGAGCCACACCTCGCGAACGATGCCTACGGCGAAGGCGTCGACGGCCTGGTGCGGGGTCTCGAAGGGAAAAGGGAGCTCGACGCGAAAAGGGGCCTCGACGCGGACAAGGGGCCGCCGCGACGGCCGCGCGAGGAGTCGCGGCCCGACCAGCGGCGAAGGCGACCTCGCGGCCGGTCGATCGCCGTCAAGACCTTCATCGAGGGACGCATCGACTCGGTGAGAAGGCAGCTGGCGGGCGAGGAGAAGGGCGAGAACCTCGAACGCCGCCGGCGTGGATTCCGCCAGGAACAGCGACGCCCGGAACAGCGACGCCCGGAACAGCGACGCCCGCAGCGGGACGACTGAGCGATCTTCAGGCGAAGAGAACCCCGCGTCGACGACGCACCCCGCTTCGAACGTGCGCGGGCGCCGCGAAACGAGTACACTCCGTGCCGGTGCGTGGGCCCCCTGTCGAGGTCGCGCCAGGAACTTCCGGATTTTGACGAGAGGTGATGCTGATGCTCGTTCGAAGAGAGAACGCCTTCCAGATCGCGACGATCGCCGTGCTGGTGCTCGGGATCGGCCTGTGCGGCTGCAGCACCGACGGTCAGGGTGGCGCCGACAAGGCCGATACCGCAGGCGCCGAGAAGGCGCTCAGCGCGGCCTCGATCGCGGCGCTCGTGAAGGCCGACGCGGCCGACGGCAAGGTCGACAAGGTGGTCTCGAAGTGCCTGACCTGCGGACTGGGGATGGACGGCAAGGCCGATCACTCCACGAAGGTCGGCGAGTACGTGCTCCACCTGTGCAAGGAGGGGTGCAAGAAGATGGTCGAGGCCGACCCGGAGAAGGCGCTCGCCAGCCTCCCGGAATAGACGGGCTCTCACCGGCCGCCGGGGTCACCAAACTCGGGTCGATGTGCCGGGCCGCTCGCGACAGCTCGAGCACGTCAGCAGCACGCCCGGGACGCGGCCGCCCGGCCATCCGAATCGGAGCTTCTGACCCGGGGCCGTGATCTCCTTCTCCTCCTCGCTGTCGAGGGGTACGGCCGCAGGGGAAGTCGAGCCTCGTGCAGCTCGATCTCCTCTTCGCCGTCGAAGGTCCCGATTCCCGAAACGAGTGGTGACGGCGGTTCGTTGATGGCCACGGGGAAAGCTCTGAACCGTCCGTCCTCCCACCTCGTTCAGTGTACCGGGCGATGGGGCTCGAGGCCGAGGAAGAGCAGGCCGACGTCGGCGTTGCGCGCCGTGCGAGTCGCTCCGATACGCAGCAGCCCGCGCAGGTCTCTTGCCCGTCGCTCGAGGTCGTGAAACTCGCGCACCGGCTCGACTCCCGTCGTTGCGACCGACTCGTCGACGTCGCAGACCGGATCGCGCACCGAAACACCTCCGAGGAACGCCGAGAGGGACGCCTGCCGTCCAGCGCGTCGCGGACCGACGTGAACGAACGCCGTGCCGGTCTCCCCGCCGTGACAGCCGTTGCAGGTGTTCAGCGAAAGCTGGTGACGGGGCTCGTCGCAGTCGTACGTCGGCACCGTCCACCCGAAGACCTTCGAAGGCACGAACGCCGAACCGGCGAGGAAGGGCCGACCCTCGAACTCCAACGGTACGACGTGCTCGCCGCGACGCACGGGGTCCTCGTTGGCGTTGACGAAGCGGCGCAGCCGCTCGGTTCCATCGAGGCCGAGATCCACGGTCTGCGCCACCGGAGCTTGAACGAGGCGAACCGTGTCGGAAGAGTCGAGTACCGGCGAAGGATCGACGTCTCGCAGATGAAACTCACGCAGCTCCCACGGATAGCCGAAGGCGACCTCGTTCGTACGAAGCTGCGACAGCGAGCTGCCGCCGGGCACGTCAGCGTCGAGCCCGGGGCCGGCGAAGTCGTCGGTGATCTCCTGCAGCGCGCGGTTGTACTGCTCGCCAAACGGCAGCGAGCCGAGCGCATGCCAGCGCTGTGACCAGTCGATCACCTCGCGGGGGCTCGTCGCCGCCAGCGAGTACTCGAAGATCACGGTTGCGGGCAGCGGTCGCCAGTGGACCGGATCGCCAGGCGCCCGCGGATCGATGCTCAGGGCGCAGAAGACGAAGCGGCCTTCTCCGCCGCGCAGGGTCGAGCCGTCGCTGGCGGAGCGGCGCAGATCGAGCCGGGAGACGATCGACAGCAGTCGGAACGGCGCGCGACGCATGTCGAGCACCAGGTCCGGGTCGTTCGCGCCGTCGAAGCCGCTGATCCGCGCCCAGCTCTCGACGAAGCCCTCGACTCCCGGGCGGCCCTCGACCTTGATGCCGTTGACGAGGCGGCTCTTGTTCATCTGTCGCAGCCAGTCGACGACGAACCGCGAGAGCGCACGCGGGTTCTCGTCGACATGCCGCAGACCGGCGAGCGAGGCCATCAGCTTGCCGAAGGTCCAGGCGCCGCGAGATCCATCGCCGCAGCCCTGGGCGGTCCAGCCGGTGCGGCAGGGATCCTCGACCACCGAAAGGTCGATGATCATCAGCTCCTTCTTGGGATGGATCGAGATGGAGGTGTCGTCGCCGCACGCTTCGAAGGACTCGCAGCCGAGCACACCCTCGCCCGCCGCGCCACACGAAGAAAAGGGCTCGGGCGGCTGGGGGCCGCCGAGAAAGAGAAAGTCGAGGAGGTAGATGCCGTCGGTGAGCTGCACGTCGCCGGTCGCGTCGACGTCGGCGGCGTCGAGGCAGGGGAGACCGCGCTCGCCGCGAAAGAGATGGCCGAAGAGCTGCATCGCATCGGTGAGCTCGTGCACGCCGTTGGCGTTGACGTCGCCACGAACAAATGGACTGTCGGCCGTGAGCACGCCGGGAAGGAACAGCAGTGCCGAGAGGATGATCGCACGTTGCATGGGGACGACTCCAGCTGGACCCGACGGGTCTCCAGAGAAGGGAGGCCTCTACCGGGTAGCCACGTTG
>CAYMLL010000088.1:0-24184 GCA_964390645.1 uncultured Planctomycetia bacterium
CACCCTCGCCGCACTCCACCCTCCCCCGCCTGGGCGACTCGCGGGCTCCGGTGCGGGTGCTGGTGCCCGGCGACGACTCCCTCGGAGACAGCTGGCGAGGCCAGACATTCGACGACTCCGGCTGGATTTCCGGCACTCAGGGCGTCGGCTACGAGCGTTCGAGCGGATTCGAGCCGCTGATCGGCACGGACCTGGAAGGACCGATGTACGACACGAACTCCGGCGCGTTCATCCGCATCCCGTTCACCATCGCGAACGCGTCGAACATCGACGGCCTGACGCTGAGGGTGAAGTACGACGACGGATTCGTCGCGTTCATCAACGGCACCCGGGTCGCAGGCGCCAACGCTCCGTCAGGATCCACGATCGCGTGGAATCAGCGTGCGACGGCCAGCCACGCCGACAATCGCGCGATCCTCTTCGAGGAGTTCGAGGTCAGCACCTTCGCCGACGAGCTCGTCTCCGGCGAGAACGTGCTGGCGATTCACGGGCTCAACTTCAGCAGCACTTCGAGTGACTTTCTCCTCGTGGCCGAGCTGGAGGGAGTCACCGTCGGAGAGATCGACCGCGAGAGCTACCAGTTCTTCGAGGATACGACGCCGGAAGCGGCAAACGGTCCCGGTTACGACGAGGTCTCGGCCGATGTGACTTTCTCGCACACGAGTGGCGCCTACGCGGGTGCGATCGACCTCGTTCTGGACGCGGCGGGAGGTGGCCAGATTCGCTACACGACGAACGGATCGAAGCCGACCGAGTCATCGACGCTCTACAGCGACCGAATCAGAGTGTCGTCGGTGTCGGTCATCAACGCTCGCTCGTTCCAGTCCAACAAGTTGCCAGGACGCACCATCAGCGAGAACTACATCATTCTCGCCTCCAGCGTGCGGAACTTCTCGTCGGACCTGCCGATCGTCATTATCGACACCTTCAGCGCCGGCGGCGGCCAGAACTCCTTCACCCCAGCCTTCTTCGAGTTCATCGACGTCGGCGACGATGGACGATCAAGGATGACGGGCGCTCCGGACTTCGTGGGACGTGGTGGAATCAAGAGCCGCGGGTCGAGCTCGACGGGTTTTCCGAAGAAGCAGTACGCTGTCGAGATCTGGGACGAGTTCAACCTCGACCGCGACGTCTCGATCCTCGGCCTCCCGAGCCAGTCCGACTGGATCCTCCACGCGCCGTACTCGGACAAGGCGCTGATGCGGAACTTCCTGTCGTACGACTGGAGCAACCAGATTGGACGCTACGCCGTGCGCTCCCGGTTCGTGGAGGTTTACTTCAAGTCGAACAGTGGCACGTTGCGCAGCTCACACTACGCCGGCGTCTACGTCTTCATGGAGAAGATCAAGCGCGACGCGAACCGGGTCGACATCGCGAGGCTGGGCCGGTCGGACAACGCCGCTCCAGCGATCACCGGCGGCTACATCCTCAAGAAGGATCGCCTGGATCCCGGCGACGCCGGCATTCGCACGAGCCGGGGACACACGCTCGGACTCGTCGAGCCGAAGGAGGAGGAGATCACGGCGCAGCAACGGAGCTACATCCTCGGTTACTTGAATCAGTTCGAGTCAGCCCTCTACGGCGCGAGCTTCCGCAACCCGACCACCGGCTACCGCCGGTACATCGACACGGGGTCCTTCATCGATCATCACATCCTGGTCGAGATCACCAAGAACATCGACGGCTACCGGCTCAGCACCTTCATGTTCAAGGATCGAGACGGAAAGCTCAATCTCGGACCGATCTGGGACTACAACCTGTCCCTTGGCAACGCCAATTACCTCAACGGCTGGATACCCCAGGGCTGGTACTGGGAGCAGCTCGGCGACGACGCCTACCCCTGGTTTCGCCGTCTCTTCCAGGACCCCGACTTCCAGCAGGAGTACATCGACCGCTGGGCCGAGCTCCGGCTCGGTCCGTTCCGGACACAGCGACTGCTGGACCAGATCGACGACGTCGAGGCACTCCTCGAGGAGTCGCAGGCGAGGAACTTCGACGAGTGGCCCATTCTCGGCAGCTACGTCTGGCCGAACTGGTACATCGCGGACAGCCACGCCGAGGAGGTCAGCTGGATGAAGGGCTGGCTCGACGCTCGCCTCGACTGGTACGACTCGAATTACGTCGCGCTGCCGGTATTCAACCAGCGGGGCGGGGCCATCGATCCCCCCTTCGGCCTGACGATCACGGCCTCGGCCGGCACGATCTACTACACCACCGACGGCAACGACCCCCGTCTTCCCGGCGGAGGCGTCCACCCTGCCGCCATCGAGCACGGCTCGAGTGACTCCCTCGAACTCGTCTCGCCCGATGTCACCGACGAGGTCCGCGTCCTCGTACCGACGAACAGCAGAGTCGACAGAACCTGGCGGGATGTGGATTTCGACGACGCCTCGTGGACACGCGGAACGACCGGGATCGGCGTCGGCTACGAGAGAAGCTCCGGCTACGACAACCTCATCGACGTCGACGTCGAAAGCGATATGTACGATCAGCGAACCTCTGTTTACGTGCGCCTGCGCTTCGACATCGACGATCCTGACCTCTACGACTTCGTCGTGCTCAACATGAAGTACGACGACGGGTTCGTCGCGTACATCAACGACAACCGGGTCGCAGCCGCCAACGCGCCGGTGTCGCCCGCCTGGAACTCCGAGGCGACCGGTCAACATGACGATGCCTCCGCGGTGAACTACGTGGCCTTCAGCCTGACGGGCGCCGACGAGCACCTTCGAAGCGGCACCAACGTGCTGGCGATCCACGGACTCAACGCAAACACGACATCCAGCGACCTGCTGCTCGTCCCGCAACTCGTGGCGAGCAGCGTCGAAGATGGCTCGACGATCACCCTGACAGGCGCAACGCGGATCCGCGCGAGGGCGAAGAGCGGCTCACGCTGGAGCGGTATAAACGACGCGACGTTCGTACCGAACTCCGAGCTGCCGCTGCGTGTGACCGAGATCATGTACCACCCGGCCAACCTGACGGAAGGCAGCCCACACGACGAGGAGCAGCTCGAGTTCATCGAGCTAAGGAACGTCGGCGACGCCGCGATACCCCTGACGGGCGTCACCTTCGACAGCGGCCTCCAGTTTGACTTCAACGCCGGTTCGGTGCTCGAGCTGCCCGCGGGCGAGCACGTCGTCATCGTCCGCGACCTCGAAGCCTTCAGCTGGTTCTACGACACGGCCGGGATGCTGATCGCAGGCGAGTACGTCGGCCGCCTCGAAAACGCCGGCGAGTCGCTGAGCCTTCTGGACGGTCGCGGCGAGATCATACAGCTCTTCTCCTACGACGACAGCTGGCACGCGTCGACGGACGGCGGCGGTCACTCTCTCAACATCATCGACTCATCGCTCCCGAAGGAAGCGTGGGACGATGCCGCGAGCTGGGCCGCCAGCGCCGAGGTCGAAGGCTCTCCAGGACGCGCGGACGACGTGGACCTGCCCGACAGCGGCTGGCAGCGAATCGGCGACGCCAATCAGGACGGCCGGCTCGACATCTCGGACCCCGTGAGGATCCTGCGAGGCCTCTTTCTGGGAGGCCCCGACGAGCCGCCTTGCGACGGAGAGAGCTTCACCGAAGGCGGCAACCTGGCGATCCTCGACGTCAACGACGACGACGGCGTCGACGTGTCGGACGTTCTCTACCTGCTGTCCCACCTCTTCGAGGAGGGCCCCTCACCAGCCGGAGGGACCTCCTGCATACGCGTCTCACAATGCCCGAACGCTTGCACGCCCTGAGCCTTGGGGACATCTTTCCGGAAGATCCAGTCGACTTTGACTCCACGACACGGCCCGTGGAGCCGAAATAGCAGTGCTCGTGGGGCTTTTTCGATCACCGTCTCTTGCACGCCGTCAAGGTAGTCGTTAGGGTCGCTCACACCTGGCCTCGAGCGTCCCGATGGCCGGGTTACCCGAGGCATTTGGCGCTCGTTGCCGACCGAGCTCGAGGAGACCGAGCCTCTCGCCGCGAGATTCGGGCTCCGGAGCCATGCCCACTCCGGGATCTGACCGTCTTTGCGGGCAAACAGGACCTGCTGCCATGCTGACCGGAGCAGATGTCGTCATCGAAGCCTTCCGTCGAGAGAACGTGGAGTACGTCTTCGGGCTCCCCGGCGGCGCGGTGATGCCGATCTTCGACTCGATCCTCGACTCCAGCATCGAGCTCGTGCTGACGCGTCACGAACAGGGCGCGACCCACATGGCCGATGGTTACGCGCGCGCCACCGGCAAGCCCGGCGTGGTCCTGGTCACCAGCGGCCCCGGGGCGACCAACACGGTCACGGGACTCCTGACCGCACACATGGACTCGGCCCCGGTGATCGTGGTCTGCGGCCAGCAGATCACGCCGATGCTCGGCAAGGACGCGTTCCAGGAGGCCGATATCTTCGGCATCACGATCCCGGTCGTGAAGCACTCCTACCTGGTGAAGCGCTCGGACGATCTGCCGCGCGTCATCAAGGAGGCCTTCCACATCTGCAACACCGGACGACCGGGACCGGTGCTGATCGACATCCCCAAGGATGTCGCGGCCGGCGAGTGCAAGACAGCCTTCCCCGAGCAGCTTGACGATCTCCTTCCAGGCTACTCGAACCCGGGGATGTGCGATCCCGAGAGCGTCTACGCTTGCGCCGATACGCTCCACGCAGCAAAGCGGCCGCTCCTCTACGTCGGCCACGGCGCACTGATCGCGCGAGCCTCCGGCATCATCCTCGAGCTCGCCGAGAAGCTGCAAGCGCCCGTGACGACGACTCTCCTCGGCAAGGGCGCGTTTCCCGAAACGCACGAGCTGTCGCTCGGGATGCTCGGCATGCACGGCACGGCCTACGCCAACAAGGCCGTCGTGGACTGCGACGTGATTTTCTCCATCGGTGCCCGCTGGGACGATCGCATCACCGGCAAGCTCTCCGAATTCTGCAAGAACGCCAAGAAGATCCACCTTGACGTCGATCCGGCTGAGCACGGCAAGATCATCGAGCCGGATGTGTCGCTCGTCGGCGATGCGAAGATCGTCCTGGAGGAGCTGATCAAACACGTCAAGGCGCTCGATACCGAGGAGTGGATCCAGACGATCAAGGGCTGGAAGAAGAAGTTCCCGCTCAAGTACCCGAAGAAGGGCGGGTTGAAGGCACAGCACGTGCTCGACGTGCTGAGCAAGATTACCGACGGCAAGGCCATCGTCACCACCGACGTCGGCCAGCACCAGATGTGGTGTGCTCAGTTCTACCGTACGAGCCTCGACTACCAGTGGATCTCGAGCGGCGGCGCGGGGACCATGGGTTTCGGCGTTCCGGCGGCGATAGGGGCGCAGTTCGGCCGCAAGGGGCACCAGGTCTGGGCGGTCGTCGGCGACGGAGGGTTCCAGATGACGATGTGCGAGATCGCCACCGCCGTCATCCATCACCTGCCGATCAAGATTCTCATCATCAACAACGCGTACCTGGGAATGGTGCGTCAGTGGCAGGAGATGTTCTTCGACAACCGCTACTCCGGTGTCGACCTCGAAGGGAATCCCGACTTCGTCAAGCTGGCCGAGTCCTTCGGCGCTCGTGGCTTCAGGATTCGCCGCAGCGGCGACGCGCGCCGCGTCCTCCAGCAGGCGATGGACTACAACGAGGGCCCCTGCGTGATCGACGCGTGCGTCGAGAAGGAGGACAACGTGTTCCCCATGATCCCGGCCGGCGCCTCCATCTCCGAGATGATCGTCGAGAAACCCAAGCACAAGCTCGCCAAGCCCGAAGGATCGACCTAGAGCCGTCATGATCCCAGCCGTCAACGACGAGAAGCACACGATCAGCATGCGGGTGCACGACCGCCCGGGTGTGCTGTCGCGCATCGCGCAGGTCTTCGCCCGCCGCGGGTTCAACATCGACTCGCTCGTGGTCAGCCGCGGCCACACCACCGGCTTCTCCCGCATGACCATCGTCTGCGAGGGCGAGCGCGGGCTCGTCGGGCAAATCGTCAAGCAGCTGGCGAAGCTCGTCGACACCGTGCACGCGGCCGAGCACCTGCCCCAGAACTCGGTCGAGAGGGAGCTCGCGCTCGTGAAGGTCGAGGTGAAGCCGGAGACTCGGAGCGAGCTGCTTCAGTTCGTCGGCGTCTTTCGCGGCAAGGTCGTCGATATCTCCGAGAGCTCGATCGTCGCCGAGGTCACGGGCAACTCCGAAAAAATTGACGCCTTCGAGCAGCTGCTCGCCCAGTTCGGCATCATCGAGATGGTCCGGTCCGGAAAGGTCATCATCGCGCGCGGCTCACGGCGGACCTGATCCCGATCCTCAAGTCGTCTCGCGAAGCGGGCGATAGTTCCAGGGAAGCTCCTTCTCTGGAACACGTCTCGATGCGAACGACATTATCGACCCTGCTCTGTCTCCTCGCCGCGCCCGCGGCCCTTCGTGCCCAGAGAAGCACGGAAGCGCTGATCAAACCGACGGTATTCACCGAACCCGGGTGGCGTCGCGACAATACTCCGCCAGGTCGGTCGATCGTGCTGCGTCGCGGTGTCGACACCTCGATCGTGATCCGTGTCGGTCACGGCGACGGCCGCTCGGCCCGAGAGTGGTTCCAGCGTGGATTGCGCAGAGCCTCGTCAGCCGGCGCGGTACGGCTACGCGGTCCCGTGAAGCGCAAGATCGGCACGAGGCACTGGTACGAGGCGCAGTTTCGAGGAGCCACCCGGGACCGCACCGGAACGGTCACGACGGTCCAGAGCGTCACGTCGTACGGCCCCTGCGTTCTGGAAGCTTACCTGCGAGCGCCGACGCGCGCGGTCGACCGACTGCTGGCGGACTTCGATCGCGTTCGACGACGACTTCGAGGCGGCGCGCTCGCGGCGAGCTCGTTGACGCCGGCATCGCGAAACGACCTCGAGGGGCGCTGGGTACTCGAAGCCGCCACCATGATGACGAAGCCGGGCTCCTACCGGTTCGCGAGCGACGGGTCTCTCGAGCGTCATGACGCCACCCGAACGACACGAATGAGCTACGCGCTCTCGAGCACGGGAATCCTCACGATCTCCACGCCGGGTGGCACGAAGCGAGACTCGCACTCGTGCTTCCGCGTCACTCGACCGCTGCCAGCGGCCCGGATCGAGCGCGGCGACCTGGCATACACCGGCCGACAGGCCGATCGACGTGAGAGTGCTGCGCGACCCGGGTTAGAGACCGCCCTCGTCGTCGTCCTCGGAAAGAGAGTCGAGATCCCGCTCGAGCTTCTCGACCTCCCCCGGGGAGGGCATCCAGACGATGATGTCATCCTCGTCGACGCCGCCTTCGAGAACGAAGGCCCGATCGAGAGACTCCGACGAGTGCTTCGAGACCCCGTTCTCTCCGTCGGGGCCGACGCTCCAGAGCACGTACCCCTCACCCCGTCTCTCGTAGCGGAGCTCGACGCCGCTGAACGGGTCGAAGGCGGTCCGAGGACTGCCGGCCTCACCGAGCTTCCGGAGCGTCGGCGGAAACGCCCCCGTCTCCAGGCGATGGAACTCCAGCCTCGCAGCCAGTCCGGCGAGCGTCTCGCCCAGCGAGAGGACCTCGTCCCTCGACGCGACCGCTTCGTAGGTCACGCTCCACAGCCCGTCGAGCACGGTGGCGAACGCGTCCGAGCGGCCCTCGCGCGTCAGCACGGACCCCGCCAGTCGCAGCGGGTGGCGGAGCTTTCTCGACCTATCCTCCAGCTCCCGACGGATCTCCTCCAGTTCGGCTCGACGCGCCGCGAACGTCGACAGCCGCAGCGCCGCGACCGAGCGGTCGAGTGACGAGTTCATACGCCGCGAGACCCGGTTCCAGTCGATCACCCCCGCGCTGAACGCACGACGCAAGACCCCGCGAACACCTCCGGTGCCTTCCCCGTCGATGCTCGAGACGTCGAGGTCGCCGCACGCCAGAGCGCGAAGCGAATCGAGGACCACAAAGCGCTCGCCCTCGTCGACGGTCCGGGTCAGATCGCGGGGTGACGTCGCCGCTCCTCGCCGTGCGTTCAACACCAGGAGCTGTGCCCTGTCCAGACTTCGGCTGCGAATCAGGGCGAGGTCCCCCTCGGTGGCCATCACGGCGAGGCTCCTGCCGATCAGGTAGTGGACCAGGAACGGCCGCTCGCCGGCGAGATCGGCGAAGCGAGCCACGACCGCCGTGTCCCGCAGGGCGCCTGCAGTATCACCGGCTCCGGCCCTGAGCATCGCGCGGGCGATCAGCAGGCGCGAGAGCTCTCGATAGCCGCCCACGAAAATCGGTGCCTCGATGAGAGAGCCGCTCCCGGGCGTCACGACCGGCACGTAGAAGCGCTTCTTCTTCACCGCCGCTGCGACCCTTGCGAGGTGCTCCTCGTTGACCCCGATCCATCTCGCGATCACCGGAAACTCCTCGCGAGTCCACGGGCGCTGGATCGCCACCGATCGCCGGCTCTCCGCGTCGCCAACCTGCTCGTACTGCTCGTCATCGAGATCGTCGACGCCCGGAAAGAGGATCTGCTCGATCGTACGCACGTAGTCGCCCTTCTCACGCAACAGCTCGATGCCGAGAACCCGGCACACATCGGCGCGCTGCGCATCGCTGAGATCCGGGAGCCCCGTCGCCCGAAGGATGGCGACCGCAGCGTTGTTCTCCGTCGACACGCCACGGGAGAGACGGTCGTTCAGTGCGCGGGCGTAGTCGACGTAGCCGTCCTCGCGGAGTGGCTCGGTGATGCGGGTCGTGTCCTCCGACGCCGTGATCAGCGGTCCGGAAGGATCCTCGGCGAAGATCGCCGGCGCCGGGCCGAGCAGCATCCAGACCAGGAAACCGGAGCGGACTCGACCAGCAGGTCGCCCCGGTTCGTCCACCGGACGAAGGCATGCGGAGAAAACGGTGGACAGCCGCCTCGGCGAGAGCTTGAAAGACATCGGATCAAGACCTACCTTGTTGACTTGTCTGGGCGGCTCCAGACTACAGCTCTCCCCGCAACAGAGAAAGGGCTCTTGATGAAGACGCGGATCACGGCGCCGGCTTTCTTGTCGACCTTCGCATGGCTGCTCGTCAACACGATCACCTCAGCGACGCACGCCGAGGACGAGGTCGGCTTCAAGCCGATCTTCGACGGCAAGACTCTGACGGGCTGGGACGGCAACCCCGAGCTCTGGAGAGTCGAGGACGGCGCGATCACCGGACAGACGACGAAGGAGAAGCCGACACGAGGCAACACCTTCATCATCTGGCGTCACGGCGAGCTCGACGACTTCGATCTGCGCCTGGAGTACCGTATCGTCGGCGGCAACAGCGGCGTACAGTACCGCAGCTTCGAGAACCCGAAGTGGGGTAAGTGGGTCGTCGGCGGCTACCAGGCCGACCTCGAGGCCGGCAACACGTGGTCGGGCGCCAACTACGGCGAGCGATACCGCGGCATCCTCGCCAAGCGCGGCCAGTCGACCGTCATCGGCAACAACCACAAGCCGAAGGTCGTCGGTCAGGTCGGCGACACCAAGGAGCTGCAGGCAAACATCAAGAAGGAGGACTGGAACTCCTACCGCATCGTGGCCAGTGGCTACACGCTGACGCACGAGATCAACGGCAAGATGACCGCCAAGGTCGTCGACGAGGACAGCACGCGGCGCCGGCGATCCGGAATCCTCGCGCTACAGCTGCACGCCGGGCCGCCGATGAAGGTGCAGTTCCGCAACATCCGTCTGAAGCGTCTGCCGCTCGGCGACAAGAAGAAGATCGTCATGGTCTCCGGCCGGCGCAGCCACGGCTACATGTCGCACGAGTTCAACGCCGGTCACCTGCTCGCGAAGAAGCTTCTCGACGCCAGCGCGCCGAGCGTCCACTCGACGGTCTACCTCAACCACAGCCACCTGAAGCCGACCCACCCGGCGATGGACCGTCGCGGCTGGCCGCTCGACCCGACGGCCTTCGACAACGCCGATGCGGTCGTCCTCTTCATGAACGGCGGCGGCGGTCACGCGGTGAATCCCCGGCTGGAGGAGGTCGACCAGCTGATGAAGCGCGGCGTCGGGCTCGCCTGCCTGCACTACGGCGTCGAGGTGCCGAAGGGCCAGGCGGGAGACCGCTTCCTCGACTGGATCGGCGGCTACTTCGAGACGCACTGGAGCGTCAACCCTCACTGGACCATCAAGGATCCAAGGCTCGCGAAGGACCACCCGGTGACCCGTGGCGTGAAGCCGTTCTCCGCCCACGACGAGTGGTACTTCCACATGCGCTTCCGCGACAAGATGGAGGGCGTCACGCCCATCCTCAGCGCTGTCCCCCCGAAGGAGACGATGAAGCGAGGCGACGGCGCACACAGCGGCAACCCGACGGTGCGAGCGCGGGTCGCCAGGGGAGAGTACGAGCACCTGGCGTGGGCCTACGAGCGCCCCGGCGGCGGTCGCGGCTTCGGCTTCACCGGTCTGCACGACCACCGGAACTTCCAGATCGAAGGCTTCCGGACCCTGGTCCTCAACGCGCTCGTCTGGGTGTCGGGCGCCGAGGTCCCGGCGGGCGGGGTACTGACGGCGAAGCCGACCGACGCGGAGATCGAGGCGAATCAGGACTTCCCGCGACGCAAGTGAGCAGTCCTTCCCGGACTAGCAGGAACGTCCACCCTCGTCCCTCGGCTCCCCTGTCATCGCATGCTCCCGCTGAGGTGGCAGCGGCGGCAGCAGCTCCTCGAGCACCCCCTTCGCCTTCGGCCAGATGCGCGCGGCCTCGATGACCATCCACGCCTCGAGAGCCAGCGCCATGACCGAGATCGAGAGCAGGAGCCAGTCGCGGTCCGCCCAGAACTTCGACAGGTTGAGGCACATCGCCGCGGCCGGCATGACCAGCATGAAGATCGCCGGGAAGACCACGAACCAGACCGGCGCCTTGCGACGCCAGAGCCAGAACGAGATCACGAGGAACGCGAGCCCCGCGAGCAGCTGATTCGTCGCGCCAAACATCGGCCAGAGGTTCATGCCGCCGGTGCCGATGGTCGCGGACGACCACGGCTTCCCCGTCTGCGGGATCAACGCGAGCAGGAACGCGGTCGACACCGCGAAGAAGGTCGCTCCGTGTGCCGTGCCGAGAATCCGCGTGAGAGGTCTCGCCACGGGCACCTGCGACTCGACAGCTCGGCTGAGCTCCTGAACGACGTACCGCTGCAGTCGAGTCGCGGTATCGAGCGTCGTCCCCGCGAACGACGCGACGAGCACGCCCATGATCGCGACGGCCATCGTCGGGTGGAATCCGTACGATTGGAGAAAGTTTCCCGAGCCGACCACGAACGCACCGACCTTCGTCCCGAGGCCGTTGGCAGCCTTCCAGTCGCCGTAGATCTGTCCCCACAGCTTGGCCCCGACGAGCCCGTCGAACTCCGGCCTGCCTCCCCAGCCGTAGCCGATCCCCGCCGACACCGCGAGAATGACGATCACGGCGAGGAATCCCTCCGTCAGCATCGAGCCGTAGCCCACAAACTGTGCGTCCGACTCGCAACGCAGCTGCTTGCTAGAGGTGCCGCTCGACACGAGACAGTGAAAGCCGCTGATCGCGCCGCAGGCGATCGTGATGAACAGGAACGGCACGAAGAGCGGGGCTCCCTGCGGAGAGAGCTCCACGGCCGGCGCGACGATCTCCGCTATCCGTCCGTCGTAGCCGATGGTCCCCGATACGAAGAGCCCGATCATCACCAGGCCGAGGCTCGAGATCAGCTGCAGGCTGTTGATGTAGTCGCGCGGCTGCAGGAGCACCCAGACAGGTAGCACGCTAGCGATGTAGCAGTAGACGAGGAGCACCGCGGTCCAGGACCAGATCGGCCACCCCTTCAACGTCTCGTTGATTCCACGGACGAGCTCGCCGATCGCCCCACCGCCGCCGGCGATCCCGGGACATCCCGCGCCAAGCCACACGGTGACGTACATCGCGGCGAGCGCGATCACGGACGGGATCAGCAGGTTCGTCCCGCGACGGTGCAGCGCCACGCCGATGCCCACCGCGATCGGAATCTGCAGGAAGACCGGCAGGATCGACGCGGGAAACATCCGGAAGACCGATGCGATCACCAGCCCGAAGATCGCCAGGACAATCCACAGGGCGAAGAGAAGGATGATCAGGAAAAGGAGCCGTACGCGCGGATTGAGGAGCCGACCGGCGATATCCCCCAGCGTCTGGCCGCGATTGCGCAGGCTGACGACGAGCGCGCCGAAGTCGTGCACGGCCCCGATGAAGATCGAGCCGAAGAGCACCCAGAGCAGAGCCGGAACCCAGCCCCACATGATCGCGATCGCGGGTCCGACGATCGGCCCGGTGCCGGCGATCGACGTGAAGTGGTGACCGAAGACGACACTCTTTTTCGTCGGCACGTAGTCGCGGTCGTCGTTGAGAGCGACGCTCGGGACCCGCGCGTCCGGATCGAGCTTGAAGATCCTCCTGGCCAGCCACTTGCCGTAGGTGTGGTAGGCGACGAGATAGAGGACGAGAGATCCGACCGCGATGAGGAGCGTCGTCATGGCGCCCATTCTGGTCGCTTGGCGCGGGCGACTCAAGACACTGTCGGGATGGTTCCGTCACCTGGCCCGTCCTGTTCACCCCTCCGCGGCCTCACGTCGCCACTCACCTCCCCCGATGTGCCCCGATCTCGCCACAGCGTCCCCCGAGGCCGAGTAAGAAGGGGTCGATCGACACCGCGTGTCAAGATGGCACGTTGGGGTTGACCTCTTGTGTCACAAGGACTTCGTGTCCCGAGGAACGCCACTGCGTGTCCGGCACCGAAGTTGATACGAAGAGATGGCCGGAACGACTACCTCCAAGAGGGCCGTGGATGTACGCAATCATCGCTCTGATTCTCGTCGGTGCCTTTGTTCTGACGACGGTGGGACTGCCCCTGCGACTCGATCGGGTCTACGAGCGCGTCCGCCCCGGTATGGGCCGGGCCGCCCGCTGGCTCTCGGGTCAAGCCGTGTTGCCGTCGTTCGACGAGTCGGAGCGCGAGACGATGACGTTGGCACGGGCGTGGCTGCTCCTGTCGGCACTCGGATTCACGGTCCTCGGCATCGCGGACGGCACGCTGGTCCGTGACCACCCGGAGGCCCTGCGCTCAATCGCCGGCTGCGGGGTCGTCGCTTGCGGTCTCAGCGGACTGCTGATCTCCTACGTGTTCGCCTGCAAGCGCCTCGTCAACCGTGCCGGTCTCGAGACGACGTTCCGTCGCTGCGGAATTCGCGGCCTGTGGATCCTCGGAAGCCGTCGCCGGCAGCGACGGCTGGTGAGCTACCTGCACGAGCAGGCAAGCCGCTGCTCGCGGATCCGGATCCTCGACGTCATCGGTCACGACATCGTGGTCAAGCCGGACAATACCATCCAGCGGGCGCTTCGGGACGTTCTCCAGGAGCACACCGACGTGCCCGTGGAGTTGCTTCTCCTCGACCCGATGGCGCGACAGAAGGACCCCGACCGCCGACCCGCGACCGTCTTCCAGACGACGCGCGCCGAGCTCCAGACCCAGTCCAGCGTCTACGTCCGCCAGCTCCGAGAGACCCTGGCGGCGCTCGAAACGCTCAACGAGCAGCGTCCACCCGAATCCCCGATCATCGTGCGCTACTACGACCAGAAGCCGACCCTGCGGGCCATCATCTTCGACGAATCGATTCTGATCCTGCCATTCGGCCCCGGAACACGCTCGAAGCAGCTCTCATGCCTCGCCGTCCAGCGAGACTCCGACGCCACGTCCCTTCACGAGACCTTTCGACATGAGTTCGCGAGGCTCTGGCAGGGATCGCTGGCCACGGTGTTCACCGCATAGAGTTCACCGCTCGAGCCCCAGCACAGCCGGCTCGTCGGCCGTCCAACGCAGCACGCCCGGAAGAACGCAAGCTCTCGATCACGCCGGATCTCCCGCCTGCGGGCGTCCCCGCCGTCGCCTTCGCGCAGCGACGCAAGGCGCGAGTCCGCCTCGGCAGCTCGACGGTCGCTCAACGAGTCTCCTCGATCCGGTGCAGCCGTCCCGGCTCGAGCCCGCTCACCTTCTGCACTCCCCTGTCGCCCGGCCAGTGAACACGGACCTCGTCGATCTCCTGCGCCCCACCGAGCCCGAAGGTGAGAATCGACTCGACCTGAGCGAGGTAGCTGCGTGTCGGCATCACCTGCTGACGCTGCGTCCGGCCACCCGAGGAGACCTCCACCCGTGCGCCGATCGCGTCGCGATTGCCCCTCGTCCCGACGAGACGCAGACGGATCCAGCGGTTGCCGAGGTTCTGGTCGTTTCGCAGGAGAAGAGGGCGGCCGCCGGTCTGCGTGATGACCACGTCGAGATCGCCGTCCGCATCGATGTCGGCATAGGCAGCGGATCGACCCACGACCGGACGCGCGAGATCACCGGTCGTGGTGCCCGCGACCGGAACGAAGCTGCTGTGCGCACCCGCACCACAGTTCCAGAAGAGCTGTGAAGGCTGCCGGTAGTGCTGACTCTCCTGCACCTTGTTGATGTCCTCCTCGAGGTGGCCGTTCGTCTGCAGAAGGTCAGGTCGGCCGTCGAGATCGTAGTCGAAGAAGAAGAGGCCGAAGCTCAGCATCTGCCGGCTCACCGGTCCGATACCCGAAGTGATCGCGTCGTCGGTGAACAGCTCGTGGTCATCGGTGACGTAGAAAGAGCTCATCTCGTTGGCGAAGTTGCCGACCCCGACGCCGAGGCGCTCGTCTCCGAGATAGTAGGTCCCGTCGACGCCCATCGCGCCCGTCGACTTGCCGCTCGAGTCGTACGCCAGCCCGGAAGACTCACCGATCTCCTCGAAGATCCCGCCGCCCTTGTTCCGGTAGAGAAAGTTCTGCACGGTGTCGTTCGCGACGATGACATCCATCCAGCCGTCGCCTTCGATGTCGATCGGCAGAAGCGCCAGGGCCTTGGCGACGGGCTTCCCGGTCCCGGCGGTCTCGACGTGCATTCCGACCTCCTTCGCGACCTCCTCGAAGGTCCCGTCACCGCGGTTCCGGAACAAGTACGGCTGGGCGCCACCGTAGTTGGTCGGCGGACCGTAGGCGCGTCCGACGCCATCGAGCCGGTAGTCGAGCCGCATGTCGATCGTGGGAGACCACTGCACGTAGTTGCAGACGAAGAGATCGAGGTCGCCGTCGTTGTCCGAGTCAAAGAAGCCGGCGCTCGTGCTCCACGCCTCCGGATCGCCGGCCGTGGCCGACTGCACGGTCACGTCGACGAACTTGCCACCGTCGTTGCGGTAGAGGTGGTTCTCACCGACGCAGGTCAGGTAGACGTCTACGTCACCGTCGTTGTCGTAGTCCCCGACAGCGGCCCCCATCGCGTAAAGCGTCACGCCGAGCCCGGAGACCGCCGAGACATCGGTCAGCTTGCCACCGTCGTTGCGGTAGAGATGCGTGGTGGCGGGCGTCGACGGCGCAGAATCTCCGGGCCAGGTTGATCCGTTGACCAGCAGCAGGTCGGGGTCGTCGTCGCCGTCGTAGTCGAGAAAGGCGCAGCCCGGTCCCATGGTCTCCGGAAGCAGCTTCTTGCCGCGAGCTCCGTTCTCGTGAACGAACGTGATCCCGGAAGCACCGGTGATATCCGTGAAGCGGACGGTCGGGGCGGACACTTCGATGGTCTGCGTCCTCGGAAGGACGATCTCCTTCTCCTGAACCTCCTCGGCCTCCTTCTCTCCGCCCCTGAGCATCACGATCCCGACCACGATGCCCGCGATCACAAGCGCCGCCACACCCGACCAGATCAGTGCCGATCGAATCGCCCGGTCGTCGACCGCGACGAGCTCGCCCTCGGGCTCCGATTCCTGGCTCCGAGCATCATCGATCATTCTCGTCACTCTCGCCGCTTCCCCTCGATCGTGGTGTCGAGCTCGTAGGCCCCTGCACGGTGCAAATCGTAGATGACGACCGGCTCGGCCGCGTGATTGGCCGCCGGATTCGCAGCGCGGTGCACCGCGATCGCGTGATCTCGGGCGTTCGGATCCGGCTTGTACTTCAGGTGCAACCCGCCGTGCCTCGTCGCCGCTTCCCGCTCGCCGAGCAGCGCGTGGACCCGGGACAGGCCGTAGTGAGCCTCGACGTTCTCCGGGTCGAGAACCAGAGCCTTCTGGAAGGTGCTCGCAGCCTCGCGAAGATAGAGCTCGCGGCTGTGACGACCCGCGTCGCCACGCTCGACCTTGGCTCGTTCGAAGAGTGTCTGCGCCAGCTGGTTGAGAACGCGGTAGTCCTGACCGAAGTCGAAACCCCGTCGCCGTGCCTCCGAGAACTCCGTGTTCGCGACGCTGCGAAAGTTGTCGAGCGCCTCGTCGAGATGGCCGTTCTGCTTGTTGACGATGCCCGTGAACCACGCGACCAGCCACGGATACTCGAGAGTCTCGAACCGCGTGGCGCGTTCAAGGGCATCGACAGCCTCCGCGAGGCGACCTTCCTTGATGTACACGCGACCGAGATTGATCGGCCCGTCAGCTCGACCGAGCTCCTCGACGACGGCGAAGGCCTCGGAAGCCTGTCGCAGCTCTCCCTTCTGGGAGCCCTTGCTGCCCTTGCGCAAGAGACCGATGCCGTAGTCATTCCAGCGCACCCACTCCGGAACGCTCGACGGCTCGTTCCTCACCTCCGCGGCGTCACCGGCGACCGGAAAGACGAGCCGATCTTGCGCGAGCGTCATCACCGGAAGGTCGTTCACGCGGTCCTTGCCGTAGATGTGCTGCATGTAGGTCGTGTCGAACTTCCGGTACCGGAGCTTTACCTCGACGACGATCGGATCCTGCTGCTCGGCGGGCACATCGAGCCTGTAGTGTACGACGTCCGCAGCCCCAGGCGGGATCTGATGATTGTAGAGCGCCACGAAGATGTCCTGGGCGTTGCGCCGGTCGATTCGCCGGCCGTCGCGGTCGAGCACGTACGCGTTGACGAAGTGGGACCAGGGGTCGACGCCACCGTCGGCCCGCCTGCCGCCGCTGCGCCCGATCACACGATCGCCATCACGTACCGTGACATCCAGCCAGACCTCGTTCGAGTCTGCCGTCCCCTGAGTGAAGAGGTGCCCCATCTTTACGGTGCGGATCACCGTCTCCAGCAGGTAGCTCCCACCGGGCTCGAGCACCGGCACCTCGGGCCCCAGGGGCGCGATCAGCCGGCCGTCGATGCCGCCGCCTTCCTTGACGCCGAAGATGTCGACGCGCAGGACGCCGTCGTTGAAACGGCGGTGCCTCTCGTTGACCCGCTCGGGCATGCCGATGAGGTACGGGATCGCGGTGTTCGCCGAGGGGAACTGGTGGTCGTGCACCTTCAGCTCGCCGCTGTCGTCGAGGACTCGCGCGCCGAAGTCGCTCGATACCAGCGCCTCCATGTGGCAGCCGTTGCAGTCGTGCTCGGCCTCGGGAGGGTAGTAGAAGCTCTGTGCGCCATGCCCCGACACGCCGCTGAGGTGGTACGCGTCATAGTGGTTCTGTCCTCGCAGGAACTTGTACCGGTTGAGCTCCTCGGGCAGATGGACCTTGTGACAGGTGCCACAGAATTCGGGAGTCCGGTGGAGCGGCTTCAGGAACGTCCGCTTGTGGAAGTCCGGCTTTGACTTGACGAGCTGCCGGTTCACCCAGGAGAGGAAGGCGTTGTCGCTCGTCGCAAACGGATAGTGGAGCGGCTCCTCGATCGTGTAGTCGGAGTTCCCCCGCACCGTGTTGAGGTTCGTGATCGCGTGGCAGACCGTGCAGGTGACGCCCGCATGGGCGGTCGGATGCCTCTCGTCATCGAAGTGCGGATCATCGAAGGCGCCGCTGAAGAAGGGCACGGGATCGTGGCAGCCGGCGCAGAACCGCGACGCCTGGACGCTGCCGTCGCGCTCCAGAAGCACCTTGCGCGTCTCGCGCACGGACGACAAGTACGCCGGGTTGTTGAACGAGCTGAAGCGATGCGCGCTGTACGACCACCCCTCATGGACGTCGGGGTGGCAGCCCTTGCAGTAGCCGTCCATCATCAACGTCTCGCCGGGAATGAAGTTCCCCGTCGAGGTGCGGGCGAGTGACGGGAAGAAGTACTCGAGCCCCGATTCCGGGCCCACCTCGTTCCAGCGACGCGGATCCTGCGCGTGCAGCATCACCATGACGATCGCGAAGGCGCCCGCGACGCCCGCGAGCGAGAGCCCGCGCCTCCAGTGGATCTTCGGGCCTGCCAGGCGATGGAGGACGAACAGCCAGACGCAGATCAGCGGGCTGATCACGTGTGCCCAGTACGCGACGCGCCGGGCGACCGGGCTCTTGACCTCGATCAGCCCCTCGATACGCGTCAGCACGAGGCCACTGCCGATGAGTACGAGCGCGGTCGCGAAGAGGGCGTAGCCGACGCGCACGGCGATACGATTCGGTCGCCGGTGCGCCGCGCGGATGTGGAGCACCCCGAAGACCACCACGGGCACGACGAGCAGCGTCCCGAGCGCGAGGTGGACCAGGAACATCAACAGATAGAAGTAGTCCTGGATCGTGCGGCCGCCGTACCACTCGGCGAAGGTCACCGAGACGAGGTAGACGCCGTTGATCGCCAGCAGAGAAAAGAGCCCGAGCACGCCCCACAGGAGCCGGCGCAGCCGCGGTCCCACCGCGGGCGTGTAACGGCGCAACAGGGCAGGAGGCGGCTGCAGCGGGACTGGATCACGCGTGCTCAAGGATCGGCTCGGGCTCGGAGAACAGGAAGATCCGGCGAGCGGGGAGGACGCCCGCCGCCTTGACGGTACGCAAAGCGCGTGCCTTCCGCGGAGCGATCCCGCCGATCAGCGAGCCCTCTCCATCCGCGCCCACCGCAAGACGCAAACTGTTGTGGGAACGTCACTTGAGCTCCAGGGTCGCGACTCGCGAGCGACGGGGCCCCGACGACCCGGTGCCGGGCGACGATCCGGACGGGCCAGGGGCCGTAGAATCTGCGACCCGGGCACGGATCCACGACGACCCCCCGGCGCTCAGCAGCTGCCGTACTCCTCGCATCCCGAGTCACCGGGAGAGCCGGCCGGGTCCGAGTCGACCCCGCACTCCAGGTGTCCGGGCTCTGCCGGCGGCGGGCCCCCGGTGAAGAGGAAGTTCAGGATGACGACCCCGTCCGTGAGCTCGAGGCGGCCGTTGTTGTCCGCGTCCGCCGCCTCCATGCAGGAGGGCGCCGGACCGCCGATGAAGAGGAAGTTGAGGATGTTCACCGCGTCGGTCAGCTGCAGATCCGAAGAGTCGTCGGCATCCCCGCGCCGGAACCGGCGACCCGGAGCCGTCGTCCCTTCGGCGGAGATGCGCACGTTGTCGATCGCCCACCAGGTCATCGCGAGCTGTGCGCCGTTCGTGCTGTAGTGAAACGCGAACGCGACTTCCCCCTGTCCTGCCGCCCGTGAAACGTCGAAAGCGAACTCGTTGAACAGCGGCTCCTCGAAGGAGACGATCGCGCCGCCGCCATCGTACGAGAACACGGGCTCGGCCTCGAAGGTCTCTCCGCCGTCGAGGCTGAGCAGGATCTCCGCCGTGTACGCCGTGTCGTGGAGAATCGCCGAGGCGACTTGCAGGGTGACGCCGTCCAGCTGCGAGCAGTCGACGGACGGCGTGATGAGGAACTCGTCCATCGCGTCGCCGGTGCAGACCGGATCGACCAGAGCGAAGTACTCGTCGAAGTGATGAAGCTGGAGCCCCCCCGCCGCGTCCGGAAAGCCGCCCGCACCGTTGAAGAGCGAGACCAGACAGATGTCGTCGACGTTCCAGGAACGCAGCTGATCGCTCTGTGGCCCGGTCCGGACCTCCCAGCTGCCGGGAATCGCCTCATCGGCGAACTCCTCGAGCGCCAGATGCTCGGCGGACCCGCCGGCGGCGGGTCGGGAGTCGACGAGCACGTTGTCGACCGCGACGAACCAGTCCCACGTCGGCTCGAAGTGGCGCAGGCGTAAGCGAGCATCCGCCGTGTTCGCGACCTCCGCGGAGATGTCGATATGGACACGACCGAAGAGGCCGTCGGCGTTGTCACCGTCGAGGGTCGGCAGCGGGTCGAAAGCGCGTCCCGGCGACACGCGGCGCAGGACGTTCGTCCACGTCTCGCCGCCGTCGGCCGACACGTCGACGTCGAAGACCGCATCGCCGTCGTTGTTGAGATGCGCGACGGCGTCGAAGTGGAGCCAGACGGAGTCCGCGCCCTCGGTGCTGAAGCCGGGGCTGATCACGTCGTGAGACATGCCGCTGCCCGGCAAGTTCTGTACATCCGCCGTGCCTCCGAAGTCGGAGTCCGAGATCAGGAAGCCGCCACTCGACGGCGCTCCGGACGGGCCGGGCGGATTGGCGCGATGCAGAGGGTTCGAGATCGTCCACGTCGCGGCCTCGACCGGGTCCGCCTCGTCCGTCCGCGTCCACCCCGCAGCCTCCAGGTCGGCGTCTTCCCGGTAGCAGTCGAAGTCGTCGAAGAAGAACGCGTCGTCAGGGCCGAGCGCGGTGACATCGCACGATAGCGGCAGGTTCGCACACCCATCGCCATCGGCGAGGCGCAGCTCGTAGGTGTGCGGGCCCGACGGGACGCCGTCGTCGACGAAGGAGTCGCTGTCGCCCGACACGGTCCCGATCAGCTGATCGTCGCGATAGACAGAGAGGTCGGGCAGATCCGCGCCCGCCACCCAGCTCAGGGTGACGCTGGCGCTCGACTGGTCGACGCAGCAGGCGAGGCTCATCGGACAGACGAACGGTGGATCGAACGGGATACCCTCCGCGGACACCCGTCCCATGGCCGCGACCTCGCCCGCCGAGAGAGCCTGATCACGAATCTGCGCGCTGTTGACGAGCCCGGGCGAGTTGTCGCCGCTATCGTCGCCGAAGAGCCAGACGATGTCCTCGCCGTTGCAGCCGCCCGACGGGTCGGTCGAGTACAACGAGAACCGGCCGTCGAGACCCAGGCCCGTGTTCTGCTGCACCTGGAGCCCGTCGATGTACGACGTGTAGGTGCCTGCCACGAGATCGACGACCAGCGCGATGCGGTGCCACTGATCGTCCTCCATGCGTCCGCTGTAGTTGCCCGAGATACCGACGCCGCGGTCAGACCCGCGCAGGAACCAGTCGCCGTCGTTCGAGCTCGTGCAGTTCGTGTTGAAGAACACGGCCCACCCCGAGTCGTCGAGGGCGCCGGCGGGGAACATGACATCGAGGATCAGCGTGTACCGGTTCGTGTAGACGCCGCCTCCGTTTCCGGGAAGCCCGGTGAGCAGGCGGAACGCGGTGCCGCGACCGTAGTACGCGACCTCCGCCTCCTCGCCGTCGATCTCCGCGTCCTCGAACCGAAGGTCCGGGGCGTCGACACCAGGAACCAGCGGCGCCGTCACGTCCGGGACGAGATCCAGACCTCCGGTCGACGACGTCAGGTCGCCGTTGAAATCGTACTGGTTGACGACACCGCTGCAGCCGTCGCCGCCACGCGTGACGACACCGGTGACGACCGCGACACAGCTCATCGCATCGGTGCAGTCGCTGCCCTCGTCCGGAGTCACCATGTACGTGTAGCGCCCGGAGCCCGGAGCGACGTCCTGAAAGGAGTCCGCATCTCCCGCCGGTCGTCCGACCTCGACACCCTCGCGCGTGACGACGTAGGAGCCCAGTGCCACGTTGGCGGCGGAGGCCCATCGCAGCTCGACGGTCAAAGTCTGCTGATCGACACAACACTCCAGCGTGGAGGGGCAGGCGAACGTCCGCGCCACCGAGGCCTCGCAGACGCCCTCGACCTCACCGCCGACGAGAGTCTCGAGCGAGTAGAGGACATCGACGCCACCGGCCGGAGAATCGGCGTCCTCGAAGCTCGTCACGTCACCCGGCAAGTCGTCGCTGATGACGACGCCGCCGCGACGAACCCGAAAGCCGTCGCTTCCCGGAAGCTCGTTCCAGGTCAGGGCGACACGGTTCCTCTCACGGTCGTACTCGCCCGTGAACTGCCGGTTCAGGCAGCAGCGAGGAGAGGTGCACTCGGGCAGGGTGATTCCCTCGAAGCTCGGCCCTCCGAGCGCCCCGATATCGCCGGGGGACATCGTCCAGTCGCGAATCTGCAAGCTGTTGACGTAGCCGCCGGCGGTCTCGCCGTTGTCGTCGGCGAAGACGATGATCGTCGGGCCGAGCGAGAAGCGACCGTCGACACCCAGGCCGGTGTTCTTCTGCACCTCGACGCCGTCGATGTAGCTCGTGTAGGTCCCGGCGACGAGGTCGACAGCGAGGGCCAGACGGTGCCACTCATCGTCGGCGACGGTGCCCCCGTAGTTCCCCGAGATGCCGATACCGCCACCGCTGCCGTCCGGTTGCACGCACCAGTCGGCGTCATTCGCGTTGCCCTCGTTGGTCTGGTAGAGGCACTGCCAGCCGTCGGTGCCGAGAAGCCCGTCCGGATCGAGCTCTCCGAAGGCTTCGGGATACATCACGTCGAGAATCAGCGTGTACTGATTGACGTATCCGCCACCCCCGTTGGGCTCGAATCCGTGCGTCAATCGAAACACGGTGCCTTGAGCGAAACGCGCCACCTCGGCCACGTCGTCACCGATTTCGAGCTCCTCGAAGTCGACCTGGAGGTCGAAGCCCGGTGGCACCATCTCCTCGAAGAGGTCTTCGTGGTCCGTCGACGCCTCCAGCGAGCCATCGAAGTCCCATTGAGCGATGCTCTGGGCACGCGCAGGAGCCACCGCAAACCCGACGAGCAGCGCCGTGACGAGCCCCAGAAACAAGCACTGATTTGGACAAGACATCAGCTTCGACCTCCGGAAACAGCGTCCGAACATCCGTGTCATCAACAACGACCACGAGGGCTGGACACGCCCCCCGTGGTCCGCAGACCCGTGATCCGCAGACCCGTGATCCGCAGACCCGTGATCCGCGGCCTGCGACCCGCCGGGATATGGGATTGAACCCGTTCAGGCATACTCGTGGTGCGGCACGAATGCCATGGAGTTTTGCTTCTTTTTCTGGTTGTAGCGAGTATCGTGAGGGCAACCCGACGCAGGGAAACTGGAATTGGGTCAAGTTCAGGGTTCCGGCGACTGCCACCGTTGTATGTATGTCCGCCGTACCCGGTCCACAGAATCTCGGAGGATTTCGACATGTCGCAGCGCACCTGTCGCCTGCAGATCGTCGTCGCCTTCTTCTTCGCGAGCAGCTGTTGCTTCGCGGGAGAGGCCCTGTATCAGTTCAACGGTGATCTGACCTGTGAGACCGGCCAGCCGGACGCCGTTCCCGGCGACCAGGCACCCGGAGGCGGGCCTTCCGTGACCTTCGAAGCAGCCACCATCGGTGGTGAGGAGGCCAGCGTCGCGACCCTGGGCGGCAACACCAACCTGAGCTTGAATCCCGACTTCGCGCCCAATGGCGGCGGCGACTACGTCAACGACTACACGATCGTCGTCGACATGGCCGTTCCGGCGCGTGGCGACGACTGCTCCGGCGGGTGGGTGTCGTTCTTCCAGACGAACGACACCAACTCGAACGACGGCGAGGCCTTCATCAATCCAGGAGGCGGCGTCGGGATCTCGGGCGACTACGAGGGTTGCATCGACGGCGGCTGGCACCGGATCGCGATCTGCGTATCCGGGGATCCCGCCCTGATGCAGTGCTACGTCGACGGCGCGCTCGTGAACGAGGTCAACCTCGACGGGGTCGACGGCCGTTGGTCGCTCTACAACAACGTTTCGGGGGGCGCTGACGGCTTCCAGGGGATCTACCTCTTCGGCGACGAGAGCGGAGACGTCCCCCCTGAGATCGTGGTGAACAGCGTTCTCCTCGTCGATCGCCGCCTGAGCGCCGACGACATCGCGTGTCTCGGCGGTCCCACTGCGGCCGGAATCCCCGTGGTCTGTATCGCCAACGACGACTGCTCGGACGCCATCGCGCTCGGCGTCCCGTCGACAACGGAAGGCTCGTCCGTCGGCGCCGCCCCCGACGCGACTCCGTCCTGCGGCACGTCCGATGCCGACTCCCCGGCCGTATGGTACTCGTTCACCGGAACCGGCGGGGAGGTCTTGGTCTCGCTCTGTGGCGCTCCGACCGACTACGACACGAAGGTCCTCGTTTTTGACGGTGACTGCGATGCGCTCAACTGCGTGGCCGGCAACGACGACAACTGCCCCGGATTCAAGTCAAGCGTCGCCGTCGCCACGACCGCGGATACGGAGTACCTGATCAAGGTCTTCGGCTTCGGCTCCGGCTCGGGCAATTTCGAGCTGGTGCTGGACGGGCCGCCTGCCGTGCCCGACAACGACGACTGCGCCGATGCCAT
>CAYMLL010000089.1:0-24152 GCA_964390645.1 uncultured Planctomycetia bacterium
TGTTGTCGGTTTGGTGGGGGGTGGGGGGGGTCTTTCCGGGGTGGGGGTCGGTGGCGGGGTTGTTTACTTTCTTGTGGGGTTGCGCGACACTCGCCGGCGGCGGCGGCGTGGAGGTGTCGGGACGGATCGAGTCGATCCTCCCGGACACGGGGGCTGCTCTCGATCTCGACGTCTCGCTGCACGACATACGCAGCGCCAAGCTTCTCGAGCTGCTTCCTCTGGATGTGCTGTCGTCGCTTCCCGGAGGAATCAGCGAGATCCGCGGCGAGATCGCCGGCGAGGTCGTTGTCGGGGGCACCAGCGCGGTCCCGCAGGCGAGCGGGCAGCTGAGTGTTCGCGACGCCACGCTGCGCCTGCCGGGAATGTCCCGGAGCCTGCGGACCGACGGCTCGCTGGTCTTCGACGGCCTGCGGCTGGATCGCGCGGCCCGGGCGGCCCGCGTCGGCAGTCTCGAGCTCTCGATCGATCCCCTCGACGCGGTCGAGATCCAGCGTTCGGTGCCGCCCCTCGCGACCGCCTTCGCGCGGCTCGGCGGCTCGGCGGCGCTGACGCTGCGGCTCGAGGACGCGTTGTTCGTCGGGGACGACACCCGCGGCAGGCTGCTGATCTCGGCACGGCTACGCAACGGCGACGTGGGATTCGGCGACGACCTCGGCGAGCTTCTCGGTGTCGAGGCCGAGGTGGAGGTCGCCGTCGGTCTCGTCGGTCTCGTCGGCTCCGGCGGCGTCTCGCAGCGGGTTCCGGTGGCCGCCCGGGTTCGCCTCGGGATCGACGAGCTGCTGCTCGGAGACGTCTACGCGGCGCTCGGCGACGAGCCGATCGAGCTCGACCTCGACGGAGATCTGACGCTCGCCCCCGGGCGTCGCTTCGAGTCGCTCGTTCTGTCGAGGATCCGGGCGACGACCCCGGTCACCGGCCCGGTCACCGGCAGCATGCGCCTCGATCGCATCGTCGGTTCGCAGGAGATCGGCGTCTCGTCGAGCCTCGTCGCGACGAGCCTGCCGACGCCGCGCGCGTTCGAGGTCTTCGTGCGCGGTCCCTTCTCGAACGTCGTCGCCGGGCTCGACGAGGCCCTGCTCGCGGGGCAGAGCTCGCTGACCCTCGACCTCGGAGGCACCGCTGCCGAACCGAACATGATCTTCGAGCTGGGGATTCGAGACGCGCGGCTCGAGCTCGGTGATCTCGTCGTCGAGGGGCTGAGCGGCGGCCTCCCCTTCCGCGTCGGCCGGGGCGGCAGCTGGAGCCGCGACGCGACGCTCTCCTTCGAGAGACTCCGCCACGGTCCTGTCGGGATTCCCGCGTTGACGGTCCGCTACCGCGCCAGCGAGGATGGCTACGAGCTCCCGGAGCCGGTCCACCTCGCGCTCTTCGGGGGCCGGGTGACGATCAACGGGCTCGTCGGGGGGGCCGCCGACGACGGGGGCGTACGCGTCGAGGCCACGGGCCGCGGGCTCTCTCTGGAGCGGCTGACGCAGGCCTGCGGCTTGACGGTCCTTCCCGGCACGGTGAGCTTCGAGCTCGACCCTCTCGTCTACCGCCATGGAGGCGTCGACATCTCCGGCCTCCTCGTCGTCGAGGCCTTCGGCGGCTCGCTCGTCTTCCGGGACCTGTCGATCGACGATGTGCTCGAGCCTTACGGAAGCCTGCGGCTCGGTGAGGGGCGCGTCGAGGGAATGCGGCTTCGCGATCTCGGTGAGACCCTGCGCTTCGGGCTCCTCAGCGGCGTGCTTCGCGCCGGCATCCGGGACCTCGAGCTGACCTCGGGCGTCGTCACCGGATTCCGCCTCGAGGCGGAGACGGTCGAGACCGACGGCGTACCGCAGTTCATCGACCGGCACGCCATCGAGAGTCTTCGCACCGTGCTGACCGGGCCGCTCGGCGCGGTCGAGGAGACCTTCTTCTCGAGGTTCGAGTTCGACCGCTTCGGGATCGACTGCCGGCTCGAGGACGGGGTCTTCTTCCTCAGCGGCAAGCACCGCGAGGACGGGATAGACTACTTGATGTCCGGACGCTGGTACCAGTTTCCACGAGTCAGTATCGTCAATGCGCGTCCCGACGAGCCCTACGACTGGTCGAGTATCGTCGAGAACCTGCGCGCGATCTACCGTGGCGAGCTCTCCTTCGAGAGCGAGGAATGAGACGGAGTGAGCGGTGATGACAGCGATGATCCTCCAGCGAGTCCTTCCCGGCGTCCTGGCGCTGCTCGTGTCGACGAGCTGCGTGACGATCAACGTGTACCTGCCGACGAAGCAGATCCGTGAGGCGGCCCGGGAGATCGTCGACGAGGTGCGTCCGCGGATCGGTGTCCCGCAGGAAGGTGTCCCGGAGGACGAGCACAGTGTTCCGGCGGACGGGAGCGCACCGCGGGTCGGGCCGGTCGACGGCGCCGGCGTGGGGGGCCGCGAGGAGGCTCGCCGCTCGGGCCCTGAGGCTTCGTCGGTCGTCCGCGTCGGGTCCCTGGCGGTGCCGGTCATGGCACTCCTCGTCGGCTCCCCGTCGTCGACCGTGCCTGCGCGGTCGCAGGGCGACCCGGAGAAGCCCGGAAAGAAGCCGCGGCTCAACGCCTCGACGCCGAAGATCAAGGCGATCAAGAAGACGTTGAGGAAGCGCTACGCGAAGCTCCATCCGTTCTACACCGGGCTCGCCGTCGGGGAGGGTCGCGACGGCTATCTCGCGCTGCGCAGCGACAAGGGGCTCGGCCTGAAGCAGAAGCGTGATCTGAAGCTGCTGCTCAGGAAGGAGAACGCGGACCGCAAGCAGCTCTACACGGAGCTCGCCGCCGCCAACAAGATCGACAGGAAGGAGGTGCCGAGCATCGGCGCGCTTTTCAGCGAGCAATGGCAGAAGAAGTGCCGGACGGGCTGGTGGATCCAGGACCGCAAGGGGAAGTGGGCGAGGAAGAAGCCGCCGAAGAAGAAGAAGCAAGGGTAGCCGCCGGCGCGGATCGTGATGAGCGGGTCGATATGACCGGAGACTGACGCTACAATCGCCGCTCGTGCGCCCCGAGAGCGGCGCACGAAGAACGCGAGCTCTGGCACCCTTTCCCGGTATCCCGTGAAGAACGTCCGCAACTTCTGCATCATCGCCCACATCGACCACGGCAAGTCGACCCTCGCCGACCGTCTCATCCAGGCTTGCGGGGCCGTCAACGATCGGGAGTTCCGCGATCAGATCCTCGACTCGATGGACCTCGAGCGCGAGCGCGGCATCACGATCAAGAGCAACACCGTGACGCTCGAGTACACGGCGAAGGACGGCGAGACCTACCAGCTGAACCTCATCGACACGCCCGGACACGTCGACTTCTCGCACGAGGTCCGTCGCTCGCTGATGTCGTGCGAGGGTGCGTTGCTGATCGTCGATGCGTCGCAGGGGGTCGAGGCGCAGACCGTCGCGAACCTCTACGTCGCGATGGAGTACGAGCTCGAGATCGTTCCGGTGATCAACAAGATCGACCTGCCGGCCGCCGACATCGACCGTGTCAGCGAGGAGATCGACTCCGACCTCGGCCTCGACCCTTTCGAGGCGGTCCAGTGCTCCGCGAAGAAGGGCACCGGCATCGATGATGTCCTCGAGGCCGTCGTCACACGACTGCCGTCGCCCACCGGCAGCGCCGACATGCCGCTCAAGGCGCTGCTCTTCGATGCCCAGTACGACCCCTATCGGGGCGTCGTCATGCTCGTGCGTCTCGTCGACGGCTCGATCCACCGGGGCCAGAAGGTCCGCCTCATGCACACGGAGGCGGACTACGAGGTGGAGGAGGTCGGCCTCCTCCGTCTCGAGAAGGTGAAGACAAAAAACCTCACGGCCGGCGCCGTCGGCTACGTGATCGCGGGGATCAAGCGAATCCAGGACATCAACATCGGCGACACGATCACCGACGCCGGCAAGTGTACTCCGGAGCCGATTCCTGGCTACCGGGACGCGAAGCCCGTCGTCTTCTCGTCGATCTACCCGATGTCGTCGGACGACTACGAGGATCTGACCAAGGCGCTCGACAAGCTGCAGCTCAACGACGCGGCTCTGACCTACTCGAAGGTCTCATCGGCGGCCCTCGGCTTCGGGTTTCGCTGCGGCTTCCTCGGACTCCTCCATCTGGATGTGGTGCAGGAGCGCCTCGAGCGCGAGTTCGGCATGTCGCTCCTGCTCAGCGCGCCGACCGTGCAGTACACGGTGACGCAGGGCGACGGTGAGACGCTCGAGGTCGACAACCCGAGCTACTACCCCGACCCCTCCGTGGTCGACAAGGTCGAGGAGCCGTACATTCTGGCGTCGATCATGATTCCCGAGCGCTTCCTCGGACCGGTGATGGAACTCTGTCGCGAGCAGCGCGGCGAGAACACGCGCTTCGATTACCTCGCGGTCGGGCGCATCGAGGTCAAGAGCGAGCTGCCTCTCGCCGAGGTGCTCTTTGACTTCTACGACAAGCTGAAGACCATCACACGCGGCTACGGGTCGTTCGACTACGACATGCTCGACTACCGCGCGACCGACATCGTCAAGGTCGACATCCTCGTCAACAAGGAGCGGGTCGACGCGCTGTCGCAGCTCATCCACCGCGACAAGGCCCGCCAGCGAGCGCTTCACTACTGCGAGAAGCTGGCCAAGACGATTCCCAAGCACCAGTTCAAGATCCCGATCCAGGGGGCGATCGGCAGCACGATCATCGCTCGCACGACGATCAACGCCTTTCGCAAGGACGTCACCGCGAAGTGCTACGGCGGCGACATCACGCGAAAGCGCAAGCTGCTGGAGAAGCAGAAGAAGGGCAAGGCGAAGATGAAGGTCGTGGGGTCGGTCGAGATCCCTCAGGAGGCCTTCGTCGCCGTCCTCAAGACGGAACCGGAGGAGTGAGCGAACGCTATCGGGGCAGGGACTCGGGCGTCTACGTTCACATCCCGTTCTGCTCCGCGATCTGTCCCTACTGCGACTTCTCCGTCGTGGTCGGCGACGCCGCAGAGCGCTCGCGCTACGTGGACCACCTCGTCGAGGAGATCGACTCGTGGTCGAAGGCGTCGCGGTCCTTCGGGAGCTTCGACACCATCTACCTCGGCGGCGGCACGCCGTCGGCGCTCGCGCCTGATGATCTCGCGCGGCTTCTCGCCAAGATACAGGCGGCGTTTCCGGTCGAGGACGACACCTGGGTGTCGATCGAGGCGAATCCGGAGGACGTCGACAGGACGTCGCTCGGGGTGTGGCGCGACCTGGGCATCCGCACGGTCAGCCTCGGGGTGCAGTCCTTCGACGACGCGGAGCTCAGGTTCCTCGGCCGTAGGCACGACGCCGCCGAGGCGCGGAGGTCGGTGGAAGCGGCGCTCGCTGCCGGCTTCCCGATCGTCTCGATCGATCTGATCTTCGGGCTGCCGGATCAGGAGCTCTCCGCCTGGACGAGGAATCTCGACGCGGCGGGCAGGCTGGCGCCGCAGCACCTGTCCTGCTACCAGCTGACGATCAAGGAGAGCACGCCGTTCGCGCGCCGCGAGCGCAGCGGGCGCCTCGAGCAGCTGCCGCAGAGCGAGCAGGCGGGGCTCTTCGAGGTGACCCACGAGAGGCTCGCGTCCTGCGGACTTCACGCCTACGAGGTCTCCAGCTTCGCGTGCCGTGAGGAGCACCGCTCGCGGCACAACCAGAAGTACTGGCGACATCTCCCGTACCTCGGGCTCGGTGTGGCCGCGCACTCCTTTCTCGAGCGGCGGCGCTGGTGGAACCCTCACGATCTGAGCGCGTACGAGGCCCGTGTGGCCAAGGGGGAGCGTGACGGCGAGGACGTCGAGACGCTCGGCGACGCGGAGCTGGCGCTCGAGATGGTGATGCTGCGCTTGCGGACGACGGACGGTCTGGATCTGGTCCAGTTCCGCGAGCGCTTCGGGATCGACATCCCCGTGCTCAACCGGCGTCTGCTCGATGCGCTGATCGAGGACGGCAGTGCCGTCCTGGAGCATGGCATCCTGCGCCCGACACCCAGGGGGCTCGCCATCGCGGACGGAGTCGCGCGCGGCATTCGCCTCGACGTCGACGAGTGACGCGCGCCCGCTGAACGTGTCGTGAGGCCGGGCGTGTCGAGCCCCCTTCGCCGGTCCTGCCGGAGCTGCGACGGGGACGATAGCCCCGCCCGCCGGCGGATTCCACGCCGCTCGTCACTGTCCGGCCGGCGGCGGTTTCCCGCGGTGGGGCCGGCCGCCGATCGTGGCTTGCACGCGGCGGTCGACGACATGACCGACGCCGCGAAGCAACGAGAAGAGCGCGATGGCCGCCAGGGTCGCCGGCACCCAGTGCTGCTCCTGGCCGAAGAGCAGGCCCAGCCAGAGGGTCAGCGCCAGAGGCGCGGCGACCACGGCGTTGCACAGCAGGCCGAGCAGCGCGAGGAGGACGAATCCGCGCTTCGGCGTCCATCGCTCCAGGAATCGAATACCGGTCTCGACCATCGGCCTGGCGAGTTCGGGCTCCGCGCCCTGCTCCTTCGTCAGCTCGTGGATCACGTCGTCGAGGGATCGTCCCTCGTTGCGGACCTCGACCGCTCGCTTCGCCGACTCGATCGCCATCAGCGCGAAGACCCTTCCCTTCTCGGGATCGAAGCCGAGCTGCTCGACGAGGAACTGCCTGACGGTCGTGTCGGACTCTCGCAGGACGAAGAGCCGTCGCATGATGATCTCCCCGACTCGACAGCAGGTGGCGATCCTCGACGCCTCATCCTCGACGCCGACCTGAATCGCTCGCGCGAGGAGTCGCCAGTCGTCCGAGAGGAAGGCTTCCTCCAGGATCGAGTCGAGGGCCCGGTCGAACTGCTCTGCGGAGAGCTCGCGGTCGGTGATTCGAGGGGACATGGCGTCGGTGGCTCATTTCTCCGGGCTGAGGGAGATTCTATGCGACCGTGCCAGAGCACGGAAAGTTTTCGTGAGCTGCGACAAGAGAGCATTGCAGCGTCGACCCGGCTTCCGTATACGTGGTCGTCACGTGCGGTCAGGTCGTCGTACGCCAATCTCTCCCGCAATCAGCAGTGAGAACTCTCCATGGACTGGATCAGCTGGGTCACGCAGTGGGACGCCTGGGTCGCCTTCATGACGCTCACGGCGCTCGAGCTCGTTCTCGGAATTGACAACATCATCTTCATCTCGATCCTCACCGGGAAGCTGCCGAAGGAGCACCAGGCAAAGGCGCAGAAGCTGGGGCTGCTCGGGGCGATGGGGATGCGTGTCCTGTTGCTCCTCCTGATCGGCGAGGTGATGAAGCTGGTCGAGCCCCTGTTCACGGTCCTCGGCACGGAGATTTCGGGAAAGGACCTCATCCTGATCATCGGCGGGCTCTTCCTGCTTGCCAAGGCGACACACGAGATCCACCAGAAGCTCGAGGGCGACGCGTCGGTCTCCTCGAAGCGGGTCTCGACCTCCTTCGCCTCCGTGATCACGCAGATCATGCTGCTCGACATCGTCTTCTCGCTCGATTCCGTGATCACGGCGGTGGGGATGGCGGATCGCGTGGAGGTGATGGTCGCGGCGGTCATCGTCGCGGTGCTCTTCATGATGTTCCTGGCGAGACCGGTCAGCGACTTCGTCGAAGACCACCCCACCGTCAAGATGCTCGCGTTGAGCTTCCTGCTCCTCGTCGGCATGACGCTGATGATCGAGGGCTTCCACCATCACGTTCCGAAGGGCTACATCTACTCGGCGATGGGTTTCTCGGTCTTCGTCGAGATGCTCAACCTGCGGCTCGCGAGGCGCCGTCGCGAGGTCGCCGCCCTCGGGGCGCCGCACGTGTTGCAGGAGGCGGCGGCGCCGTCGACCGATGACGGGTAGCCCCGCACGGCGACCTCGTTCACCGGGCCCTTGCGGTCGATCACCCGGAGATCACCGGGGGCTGGTGTCGACCGCGCACTGGTTTTTGTGGGTCTGGTCGCTGGCCGGATAGGGGGCTCGCGGCGCCCCGCCGCCGAGGAAGAGATGGGCGAGCGCGAAGACGACGTCCGAGACGTCGACGTCGGTATCCGAGTTGCAGTCTGCCGCGGCCGTACAGGACGCGGGGGAGCCGCCGTCGAAGAGGTAGAGCAGCGTGTAGACCGCGTCGGACATGTCGCTCGTCCCGTCGGCGTTCGTGTCGCAGAGAACGAAGCTCCGTGTGTCTTCAGGTGTGGCGTACGGAATCGCTCCCATGTCCGTGCCGTCCTCGCCGCTGCCCCGGCAGGGTGACGACGGTCGCAGGCGAAAGTCGCCGCCGTCGGCGTCGACGAAGGCGGGATCGATCGACACGTTGCCATCGCCCGGTGGCGGATCGCTGGATGTGTCGCAGTAGCTGATCTGGAGGTCGGTGGCGGAGACCGTGAAGATCGGCAGCCGGGTCGCCCAGATGATCAGGCTGTGAGCCCGCGCCGTGCCCGAGCCGGCGTTCGGGCTGTCCTCGTGAATCGACAGGCCCGTGCCGCCGCCGTGGATCGTCAGGTGCCCGAGCTCCGCGTGCGCGCTGTCGGTGATGGTGACGGCTACACCGCACGAATCAAAGATCGACCACTCGACTCGCACGTCGTGGTCGGACGCGCCATCGGCGAGGATCGCGGATCCGGGAAGGCCCTTGAAGAGGCAGGAGTCGATCGTTCCACCCGTGGCTGCGAGCACGATCCCGTCCCTCCGGGAGGTGATCGAGCCGCCGTTGAGATCGAGCGAGCCGCCCGCTCGCACGTGCAGCGCCTTGTCGGACTCGGCCTCGATGTGCGTGTGAGCGAAGGTCACGTCGGCGCCGTCGACCATCACGGCTGCGGAGGACGATTCGGCCAGCGTCGCCTTGCTGATCCGGCAGTGCTCGAGGCGATTGCCCGTGGATCCCGGCAGAAACGCGAGGCCCTCCCACCCCTCAGCCCAGCCAGCGCCCCGATGCACCAGGGGATCGTTCGGGGTGCCGAGCGCGAGCACGCGACCCCGTACGCGGAGGGTGGCGACCGAATCGAAGAGCACGACCGTGCCGGGCTCGATCTCGAGCGTTGCCTCCGCCTGCACGGTGACGTCGTTTCTGGCACGGTAGGGGCTCTGGCTCCTTCGCAGCGTCGTATCCGCGCTGATCGTCGTCGGCAGCGCGGTAGGTGCGCTGAGGTTCGCGTAGGGCATCCGCCGCGAGCTCACCAGGAAGCCGTCCCGGTCGCGTGCCGAGATCTCGATCGTTGTCTCGTCGTCGACGCCGGCATTCACGGTCGCGCTCCACGTCGACGTGATCTGGTCGAAGCTCGCGGGCACGTCGTTGACGTGAACCTCGGTCGTGCCGCAGCCTGGCGCGTGTCCTTCGAGGTCGATCGTCGACCGCGTCGCCTCGAGGGTGCCATTGCAGATACTGCCGCCGGAGACCCGTGTCACCTCGACCTCGCGACGCAGCCGATCGAGGATGTGCCGGTGACGATCCTGCGCGAAGGAGCGCAGGTCGTCGAGCTGATCAGCCGTCACGAGCGGCGCGAGGTGGTCGATGCGCGCGTCGTTCAGCTCCGGCGTGAATACGTTGTCGAGGATCCACTCGAGGTGGCACCAGTAGTCGGGCGCGTAGAGCCGGTGCTCGAGAAAGCGCTCCACCGAGTCGACGGTCGGGCGGAAGAGCTGCTGACTCTCGTCGTCGAAGCAGGAGTCGAGGTCCCACGGCAGAAGGACCCAGCGATTGTCCGAGACGCGGCGGTAGATGAAGTAATCGTCACCGCGGTCGAGGAGGAGACTCCTCTCCGTGGTTCCGAGAAACGCGAAGGCCGCGAAGTAGAGAGACCACTGCTGGACGTCGACAGTCAATTCGACCAGGTCGGGGTACCATATGTCTGGCGTCGTGCGGTGGTCGAGGCGGAAGCACAGGTCGATGAGGTCGGTGTAGTCGTCCTCGTCCTCGTTGGTCACCTTCGGGTAGTTGTCGCGGTAGTTGTCCGGGCTGCGGCCGCGGTAGTCGAGGTCGGCGCGAACTTCGCCACGGTACAGGTTACCGTCGTCGTCCGACGGAAAGGCGTGGTCGAGAAACTGGTCGTCGATCGCCTCGACACGCAAGTGGAGTCCGTCACGCGTGTTGCCGTTGAGCGAGAGTTTGCGGAACCAGGCCGTCGGGGTCGCGACACCGGTGCGACGCAGGAAGTCGTGGCCGACCCACTGCCGGTGGGTGTTGCAGCCGTTGAGATTGAGCCGCTTGATGCCGTGCAGGTCGCGGTCGTCGTCGAACTGGATGCGGTAGCTCAGCGGGTTGCACAAGCGCGCGGAGCTACCGCGCAGTCGCACGCCGCGATTGTAGTAAGCGCGGCCATCGGCGACGAAGGTCGAATCCAGCAGCTCGTTGCTCCTTCGAGGCCGCAACAGGAGCTCGCGATAGTCGTCATCTCGCAGGATGACCCGGTAGACCGGCCGTGGCGACGCCGGTGGCGTGTTCTCGACGCGGTAGAGACAGGCCGGCGTCGGCGCGCCGGCGGGTGCGGTCACCGACTCACCACCCGGAGTGGTGGCGCGAATCCAGAATGCGATGATGTCACGGTTCGACCGGGCCGGGATCTCGGCTCCCCAGACGCCGTTGTTGGCGATGCCGTCGTCCGCCGCGCCGTTGTCTTGCATCGCGACCCGGGCCGCGGCGCCCCCTTCTCCGTCGACCTCCCAGAAGAGCGTCGCGGAGGAGATCGGATCGTCGTCGGAGATCGTCGCCAGCACTCGTACCGTGTCGTCGCTCGTAGGGATGACGGGAGAGTGGTTGATGTCGACCACGATGGGATCGGGGTTCGCCCGGAGCCGCGTGTTCGCCTCGCCGGGGGAGCCGCCCTCGTCGCTGGCGGCCCAGGCGGCACCGAATCGGTTCTCGAGGCCCGGATGGATGAGCTCGACGGACGAGCCCTCGCCGTCGGCCGCCTCCGGCCAGCTGCCATCGTCGGCGAATCGCACGCGGTCGACGGGGTTCGACAGGGCGTCGCGCAGCAGGACCGTTTCGGCGGCGTTGTCGAGGCCGCCGACCCAGGGGCCCAGGACACGAGACGTGGGCAGCCCGTGGCCGTCGATGACGGACCGGGGATTCCGCGCGATGACGAGGAACCCTCCTGCCGTGATCGACACGCCGGCCTCGAACGTGAAGGTGATACCGCGCGTGAAGGACCAGCCGGAGAGGTCGACGCTCGAGCCGGATCGGTTGTGGATCTCGATGTACTCGCCGCCCGGGCTGCCGTCGGACGGGTGGTACATGATCTCGTTGATGACGACACCGTTTTCGAGGTCCGGCTCGTTCGCTGTCCCCGGCGACGGCGACGTGAAGACGTACCGCGACGCGTCGCCGTCGGGAAAGCGTCCGCTCGAGTGGCTCACGTCGGTGGTGCGCGGGTTGAGTCCGTCGATGTAACGACCGCCGGCGGTCGAGAGGATCAGAGCCGGGATTCCGTCGAGCTCGAAGCCCAGCTCGCTCTCGTCCACGACGAGGAAGCCGCCGCCCGCGATGATCGCTCCACCGGGAAGATCGTAATCTCTGTCGTCGCCCGGCAGCACGCGGAGGCGTCGGCCTCGGGCGTCGACGGCCTGATCCGTGGGGTTGAAGAGCTCCACCCATCCGGTCCCGGCGCCGGCAGGGGCGACCTCGTTGATCACCAGGTCGCGTGGAGCGCGTGACCTGTCCTCCTCGGGAAACGGCGGATCGTCGTCGGGACGCAGCACGCCGCAAAGCGCCGGCGCCAGGCTGAAGTCGGAGCTGTCGATGCTCGCGTTGTGACCGACGACCGCGAGAACGTTGACACCGTCGCGCAGCACGAGCAAGGGGTCGGCGATCGCGAATGTCTCCGGCGATCCAGCCTCGCCGCTGCCGTTCGCGGGAGACCCGTTCCCGTCGTTCACGACGTTGACTCGCGCGATCTCGGTGCCGTTGATGTAAGCGACGAAGCCGTCGTCGTAGTCGATTTTCAGGGCGAGTGACTCGACGAGTCGACGGTCGTCGATGACAAAGCGCCTGCGCGTGTAGACCGTCAGGTAGTTGTCGATCATGTCGTCGAGAACGGTCGTGTCGTCGTCGTCGCCGTACCCGAAGCCCGAGAAGCCTTGCTCCCAGTCGCTGTCGTCGAAGTCGTGACCGTTCCATCCGACGGGCGGCTGGCGGACTCCACGGAAGAAGCGCCATCGCGCTCCTGGCGGGACGATCTCGCTGACGCCGGCGGTCGGTGGAGGCTCGACGACGCTGACGGAGTTGGCGCGTCCCGGGGAGCCGCCGACGTGGATGGACGAGTCCCATGTGAACGGGTCGCCGTCCTCGAAGAGAGGCGAGCGTCTCTCGAGCGAGGGGCCGAGGCCATCGGGAGACTGCGGCCAGGGGTCGCTGTCGTCGTACTCGAGGTAGGAGATCAGGTAGCCGCCGTCGGTATGGAGCCGCAGCGCGTCGCTGTCGTTCTCGAGGCTACCCTCGAAGTTTCCGACGACGCTGTCCACCGTCAGGTCGTGGCGGTCCATGATCAGCACGTCGTTCCGTGCGACAACCAGAAACCCCCCGGCCGGGATTACCGTGCCCGGGGCGAAGACATGGGTGATTCCGCCGTGAAGGAGCCACCCGCCGATGTCGGCGTCGTCCTCCCCGAAGTTGTGGAGCTCGACGAACTCCGCCGAACGAGAGTCGTCACCGGGGTGGTAGTGGACCTCGTTGATGCAGACCTGGACGCTCTGCGCACGCAGCGTGTCGTCTCGCGTGCTCGCGAGCAGCAGCACGATGAGAAGGAGGCCGGTGACCTCACGGACAACCGGCAGCGAAAGGAATGAGCTCACTCTTGGCTCCATGAGAAGAGGCGGAGGCGCCGCCGCGTGACCAGGCTCGGGGCGCTCCGACTCGAACCAGACCTGACGGACCCATCTTATGGCACGAAGAGCGCTCGCGCGACGCCGAGGGTATCGACGACGGGCCCGGGAGTCCTTGTCGTAGTTCGGGGCCCGTCGTGGTGCCTGGTCGCTCCTCGAAGCGGTCAGCAGCCCGTCGAAGACGTCGATTCGGCGCAAGACAAGCTATTTGCTCCGAGCTCTTCGTGGCCAGAACTCGCGAGCGCATCCCGCTCTTCCGCGCTTCGGGGGCCCGATCCCGGCCGAGATGGCTCGCTTTCGCATTCGAGGCACCGCTTCAACAGTCCGTCAGGAGCTGCAAGGCAGATACTCCTCGCAGTCGAGCTCGTCCTCGACCTCGTCGGTCTCCGACTCGAGCCCGCAGCCCGGGAATGGAGCCGGAGGCGCGTTGCCGCCAGCGAACCGGTATGCGACCGAGTAGGTCGCGTCCGAGACATCGACCTGGCCATCGTTGTTGCAGTCGGCCGAGTCGTCGCAGGATGTGGCGTCGCCACCGCGGAAGAGCTGGTTGACGAGGTAGATCGCGTCCGCGATGTTCGACTCGCCATCGACGTTCGGATCGCAGCGAATGAACGGAACCCGGGAGGGGGCCACGAAGCAGACCTGCGCCGTCTGGCAGCAGCGGAAGCTCACGCTGTTGCCAGCCAGCGTCGCTATGTTGCTCACCGGCTGCCCCGCTCCCGTCAGGTTCTGCGTCCAGCGCACCGCCCCGACGACGGTCTCGTCCTCGCCCATGGGCTCGGCGGTCTGGACGGTGAAGCAGAGCACGGTCGCCGTGCCGCTCGTCGGCAGCGCGATGGTGTAGACGAACGAGAGGACGGTAGCAGTGACCAGACCCTGACCCTGGGGCTCGCCCGTCTCGGGGTGGGGGATCTCCGGGTCGATCGTATGACCGACGTGGAAGCCGGTGTCGCGGAAACCGTCGGGCGCGTCGGCCGCGGCGGTGCCGGTATCCGTGGCGTCCACGGCGAGGAGCCCTTCGACGCTCGCGGCGAGGGCCCAGCCCTGGATGCCGCTGTCGAGCGAGTCGGAGACGATGTTGGCGTAGAGCGTCAGCGAGCCGGTCTCGGCGGCGCGGACCTCCACCGTGAATTTCGCGTCATCGTCGGGCACTTCGGTCGAGTCACTGACGTGCTGCTCGCCGTCCGCGGGAGTGTCCGTGACGGTGATGTTGATACGACCCGGAGCGCCACAGTGGATGATCGGGCAGACTCGCGTCGACGAACTGTTCCTCTCGGGACGGAACGTGATGCCGCCCAGAGTGATCTTGTTATCGACCGGCTGTCCCCCACCGGTACATCCGTTGACGAATTCGACGACGTACTCGGCGCAGCCGTCCTCCTCTACATTCTCCGGCTCGGGCGGCACCTCGCCGGAGACGCTGACGATCAGGATATCGCTCGGAGCATCCGTCGGCAGCGTGACGTCGTTCACGAACGACAGGACGACCGCGCTGACCGCGCCCCTGCGGCCCTCGCAGTCGCTTCCTGTGCGGGCGCTGCCGTCGGTCAGCTCCGAGACCTCGAATCCCTCCAGCCGGATGCCCGGCGGCTCGGAGGTCACGTCCGCGGCGGTGGTGCCCTCGGTCGTGACACCGGTGATCTCCCAGCCCTGCGAGGACAGACTGATCGACCAGGCCTGGGCGCCGTTATCCTCCGGCGCGAGGCCGACGGAGTCCATGGTGACGACGACCTCGGCGTCGACGATCTCGCCGGGCAGCGCGACGATGTCCTCCGCCGGTCCCGTGGCCGTCAAGCTGAACGCTGCATCATCCTCGCCGCAGTACAGCAACCCTCTCGACCCCATCGCGATCGCAAGACAGAACCCGACTGTCATTACGCGATGCATATCTTCCTCCGTGAGACAATCTTCCTTCGAATTGACCCGAACCCGAACCGGGGGAAGCACGGCATGCTTCGCCGGCACAGAACCTCCCAGCGCCCCACTGTAACACTCGGGCGGGTCGTCATCCCGGGCGAATTCGATGGCTTCGACTTCGCCGTGTACCGGTCGAAACCCGAACATCGACTCTCGCGGGCGGCCGTTTGGCGTGACCCTCAGGCGCCGTCGCCGACCAGGGTGAACCCGGCCCAGTGACGCGGATCCTCGAAGCCTGCGGCGCGCGTGTCGCTCTTGGCTTTCTCGAGCGCGTACGCCGCAGACGAGCGGTCGCTGATGACGCGCTTCCAGAACGACGTCCAGAAGACGCGGCGAGGCGCGTCCGCGACCGGCCAGGCGTTGACGACGATGGATCGCGCGCCGGCCCCGATGCACGCGCGGGCGAGTCCACGCGCCCCGTCGAAGCCTCGGGCGCCCGACAGGACGTCGCTGAACCCCACGACGTCCATGTCCAGCCTCCAGTGACGCAGGATGTCGAGCGCCAGGATGGCGCCGCCGGTGTCTCTCTTGCCGGCGAGGACCTTCGCGGCGCGCGAGCCCGGCGCCGCCGGCACGGCAAGCGCCAGCCTCGAGCGCAGCGGCGCCTCGTCGTCGAGAGTCACGGGAACAGCCATGTGGCCACGGCGAAACCGCAGGAGCCCGCCGCTTCCGTTGAGCGCGTCGATCGCGCGCCTCGTCGCATCGCCGTTTGCCAGGACCTTCACCGCGTCGGCGGGAGCCCCCTTCGATGCGATCGCGCGGATCGCGTCGATCTCGGCGCTGCGTTCCGGGGAGTCCGCCGGGTCGACGGCGGCCCCCAGAGCGATGAGCTCCTCGACCTCACGCTCCGTTCGCAGCACGCTATCCGGCGACTCACGGTATGTTCGAACCCCGAGTCGTCCTGGCAGGACCTCGACGTCGAGGGTTTCGCCCGCCCGCCACAGCCGCAGCTTGACCCGGGCGCTCTTCGACGAGCCGCCGAGATCACCGGTCGCCCGGATTCTCCGGTTCAGCTCATCGGACGTGCCGACCCGTCGGCTGTCGTAGGAGAGGATCACATCGCCGACGCGCACCCCGGCGCGATCGGCGTTCGAGTCCTTCGTGACGAGGAAGACGAGCGCTCCGTGAGTCGGCGGCTTCGCGGTGATCTCCGGACCGCGTGATCTTCCGGCCGAGAGCCCGTCCACGATGAGCATCTGCGGGCCGGCGCGCTTCGCCCGTCGCCTACCGCGGCTTTCGCGTGTCGAAGCGAGCATCGATCCGGAGATCGCCAGCTCGACACGATACCTCGAGTCGAGAAGGTCGACCGGGATGCCGTCGATGTTCGACGAGGGCAGGACGATGAGACGGTCGACCTTCCCCAGAGCCGGTGCGAGAGGGCCCAGACGCTGTCCGGCGACGGCCTCGGCCAGCCCGTCGAGCGACTCGACGGTCGTTTGCGACACTCCCCGGCCCACCTTGGAGCGCAGCGCGGTCTGCAGTCGACGGGTCAGGGACGCATCGACGTTCGCGAGTCGCAGCGCGGTCGGGCCGTCGTCATGGGTGAGCACGAAGACCCAGTGCAGCGCCGGAGCGGCGCCGAGACCGCTGCGCGGGGCAATGTCGACCCAGGAGATCAGCGCCTCGCCGCGCGTCAGCGACCCGGAGATCCTCTCGAGCGACGCCGGATCGTCGTCCAGCATGACGGCGACGTCGCGGTCTCGCCGACCTCGCAGCGTCTCGTGGAGCGTCTCGATCTCGGTGATGCGGGCGCGGAGAGCCTCGACGCTCTCCACGCTGCCCGCCGCTTCCGCGGTGCGCAGCGCCTCTCGGCGGGACTGGAGGTCGTCGAGCAGAGCGGTCTCCCAGGCAGCCTCGAGCGTCTGTCGTGAGCGCAGCCACGAGCGCGAGCGGATGTCGAGCGAGCCGCGAACGAAGTGCGTCTCCAGCGTACGCCACGCCTCCGCGAATTCTCCGGCCCGTGCGAGCAGGATCGCCAGAAAGGGGCGCGGCGAGCGCATTCTCTCGAGGTCGATGCGCCACCATCGCGGGTGCCATACGAGCTCGCGCACCGCGTCGAAGGCGATGGCTGCCTCGCCGAGATGCAGCATCGCTCCGGGGAAGTCCGAGGCGGCGAGGCGCAGGTGCGCGAGCTCGGTTCGCAGGTCGACGATCGCGGGGTGCACCGTGATCTCGAGCTTCGCGAACATCGCCAGCGCGGCTTCCAGGCTCGCCGTCGCGCGCTCCGGATGCCCCGCGTCCAGTAAGGTCGAGCCGAGACGTACGCGCGCCACTGCCGTGCGCGCGTGCTGCGTCGAGAACCGCGCCGCCGTGAGCTTGACGACACGCTCGCGCAGCCCGGTGGCCTCGGCGTGGTCTCCCCGTCCGGAAGCGTTGATCGCGAGCGCCTCGACGACCGGGATGGTGTCGGGGCTCTCCTTTCCGAAGGACCGTAAAGCGTGATCGTAGGTTTGCCGGCACAGCTGATGCGCCGCGTCGACCTCGCCGAGATGATGGAGAGTCTCGATGAGCGAGAGGGACGCTCGACGTACGATCGGATGAGCGTCGCCGTCGATATCGCGGTAACCCGGAATCACGCGATCCCAGAGAGCCCGTGCGGCGCGGTGCTCACCACGCGCTCGCAGATTGTCCGCTCGTCGGGCGTGAAACGCGAAGCGGTGCGCGGGAAGACGTGAGACCGGCGTCATTCTTCGCAGCAAGGATGCGGTGAGAGTGGCGCCGTCATCGAGCGCTCCCTGGAGCTCGAGGTTGCGGGACAGGTTCGAGACCGCGAGCGCGGTCTGGCGGCTCCGGTCGCCGCTCAGGCTGACGAGGATGTCGATCTCCTCGCGGAAGCGCGCCTCGGCGTCGAGGGTACGACCACGGCGTTCGAGGTTCGCGCCGAGCCAGCCGCGGACGGCGGCGGCGAGCGGCCGGGCCTCGGATCCGGAGCCGTCGAGATCTTCGAGGACTTTCGTGAGGATCTCGCCGGCCTCGTCGTGCCTTCCGAGACGGTCGAGGTTCGTCGCGCGCCGAGCGAGCCCGCGCAGCGCGACCGGATCACCGGTCTCGAGCTTCACCTCGTGGATGCGGCAGCCGCGATCGAAGAAGGGCCGCGCGTCGGCGTGACGGCCCTGGGTCTGCAGACAGCTCGCGAGCGCCACGCACGCGCCGGCGGTTGCCAGGCTGTCCTTGCCCGTGACCGTCTCGGCGAGCTCGAGAGCCCGTCGGCGTCGAGTCTCCTCGTCGGCGAGCTTCCCCTGCGCCCCCAGATTCGCGGCCAGGCGCTCGAGCGAGGCGGCGACAGCGGGATGGCCATTCTCGAGGATGTGCGTGTTGATCTCGTGGCTGCGTCGCAGCAGAGGCTCGGACTCCGAATGGCGCTGCTGGTAGTCGAGCGTCAGCGCGAGATCCGCGTAGGTCGAGGCCGTCCGGGGATGGAGCTCGCCGAGGTGTACCCGGCTGGCGGCGAGAAGGTCGCGATAGGCTCTTTCTGCCTCGGTGAGCCGGAACTGGGCGCGCAGCGAGGAGGCGAGGCGCCCACGACTGATCAGGCTGTCGGGGAACGAGTCGCCGAGCAGCCGCAGTCGCACCAGGAGCGCGGAGCGGTAGCGCTGCTCGGCCTCGCGAGCTCGCCCTTGCTGCTCGAGCCCGAGCCCTTCGATCATCCTGCGGTCGGCGTCCAGAAGCGCTTTTCGTTGCTCGACCGGCAGCCGGGAGAGCCTTTCGAGCGACCGCAGCTGACGTCGCGCGTCCCGCGTCATCCAGTGTCTCTCACCGAGCTCTCCGGTGCAGAGTCCGAGAAGCTCGCGCGCCGGCTCGATCGCCTCGTCGTACCGACCCTGCCGACGCTGCTCGGCGACCGTCGACTGGAGCCGGACGACTTGCCGTCGAGTCGCCGTATCGAGCTGCCTCTCGGTGGGCGTCTGCGGCCCCGTCGCGTCCAGTGCGAGATCGGGATGCGGCAGCAGAGAGGCGACGACGAGCGTCAGGATCATCGGCGCTCGGGACGAGGGGGACATGCGCATCGAAGGCCTTGGGAGAGCTCGTGAACGCGGTCCGCGAGCAGCAGCCGGAAGGTCGTGGAGACGGGTATGATAGCGCCCCTCCGATCGACTCACAGGGAAAACCGTCGGCAGGATGCGGGATGCGGCGTCTGAAGGGAAGCTCGGGCGTCGTCGGTGCGCCGGTCGCGCTGCTCGCTCTGCGGCGGGCGTGCTCACCGGCATCGACTTGCGGGCTCCTCGCTCTCGCGCGGAACCATGAGCTCGACGCCGCGACCGGGTTGCAGCGTCGTCTCCGTGCCGTCGCGGTCCTCGGCGATCGTGGCGATCAGAGGCTTCGAAGAAACTCGACGAGCTTCGATCTCTCGTCGAAGCTCAGCGCCTGGTACGCGGACTTTGCCGTGAGCGCCTCGCCGAAGTGCCGGTTGATCGCGTCCGAGATCGTGCTCGCCGAGCCGTCGTGAAGGTACGGAGCGGTGTCGCGCAGCCCCCACAGCGGCGCGGTGCGGAACTCGAGCGGCTCGACCGTGTCCTCGGTGACGCAGTGGCGATCCGGGTCGGCGATGTCGTGGAGCAGAAAATCCGAGTACGCTGCGACGGGCCCGTCCGTCCCCGCGAGCGACGGCAGGTGGCAGCTCCCGCAGCCGACGGCGATAAAGTTCTCCTCGCCCTTGACGATGCGAGCCACGCCGGCGGCACTGGCCGGGAAGTTCCGAGGGGGCGCAGAGAGGTGAGCGACGAAGAAGACGAGATCGGTGAACTCGGCGTCCGTGAGCTCGGGATCGGCGATGGCGTCGGTGTCCGACCCACCCGCGAAGGACGAGTTGGCCGGATCGATCGTCACACCGAGCTCGTTGATCATCGCATCCGCCACGAAGTCGAGCAGGCTCGGGATGCCGCACTTGTGACCGAAGCGACCGACACGGCCGTCGACGAGGCGGGCGCGACCGGAGATCCCGTCAGCGTCGGCGTCGTCCGGATCCGCGTTGGCGAGGATCGTCGTCTCCGCGATCCGATCGACGAGCCCCAGACCGAGGAGCGTCGGCGTCTGTCTCGGCTCGATCACATTGGCGTCGACAGGAACCTCGTCGTGTGCCACTCCGGGCAGCTCGTGGCGTGACACGGCCGGTCCGGTCGGCAGCTGCGTCACGACGCCGACCTCGTTCACGTGTGCGAATCGCAGGACGTTGACATCGAGCCCGCCGCTGCCCCCGACGACAGGGTCGAGATGGCAGCCACGGCAGGAGTCGCCGTTGAACAGCGGCCCCAGTCCTTCGCTGGTGCGCCGCGGCCTGTCGAAAAGCTCACGGCCGCGACGCCAGGAGAGCTCCTCCTCCTCGGTCAGCAGACGGTCGGGACCGCCGTACTCGCCGACCGCGGGAATCGGTGGTCGAGCGGTTCTGCGGCAGGCTAGGTCGGGCGTCGGGTCTTCTCCGGCGAGCGGGAAGGGCGCGGGCGGCATCGGGCCGCCACGGAACTGGTAGGCGAGCATCCAGATCGGGTCGGCTATGTCGAGCCGACCATCGTCGTTGGTGTCCGCTGCCGCCAGGCAGGGCGGCCGCTCCGCGCCGCGGAACAGTGACCCGAGCATGAAGACGACATCACTGACGTCGACGCGGTTGTCGTCGTTGGCGTCACCGCGGATGAACTCCTCGGACAGGGCATCATCGACGCCTTCGCGGCTGCTCGCGTCATCGGTCCGGATCTGGAACGCGACGAGAGTGATGCCCGCGACGAGCAGGACATTGGCGACATGAAGGAGCGTTCTCAGCATCCGGCCCTCCTTCCTCACAGCGATTCCAGGAAGCGGTGGAGGAAGCCGTGCTCCTCCTCGCCGAGCGCGGCGTAGGCGTCGCGAGATTCCGTCGCCTCACCCCCGTGTCGGAGGATCGCCTCCTCGATCGTGTCGGCGCTTCCGTCGTGGAGGAACGGGAAGTGCTCGCAGAGTCCCCAGAGCGGCTGTGTGCGGAACTCGGACCCTCCTGCGTCTCCCATGACCACGCCGTCGCCATTCTGTGGGCCGAGGTCGTGCAGGAGGAGGTCGGTGAAGGCGTGGATACGTCCGATGGGGGAATCGAGGGATGGGACGTGGCATCCGGTGCAGCCGATCCGGGCGAAGATACCTTCGCCGGTCCGGACGTCCGCCGTGATCTGCCCGCGTCGAGGCGCCGCGAGGTTCTCCTGGAAGAAGATGAGCGCGATCAGCTCACCTCGACTGATCTCGGGATCGCGGATATCGTCGAAGTCGAGGGTGCGAGCGACGGGGGTCGCGATCTGCGCGTGCGCGATCCTGGACCCGAAGAGCTCGCGCAGCAGTCCCGGATGACCGTCGATTGGCTCGCCGTCGAGCTTCTGCGCTCGAGCCACCTCGGTCGAGTCGCTGGTGATCCCCATCTGGTTGTTGAGAGCGCCACGGTTGAATGCCTCGATACTTGCGGTCTGGCACTTGTACCCGAAGCGTCCGATGTCGCCGCCTTCCGCCGCGATGCGATGGACACGACCGGAGATCCCGTCGCCGTCGAGATCGTCGGGGTCCGCCCGCGAGAGGATCTCAGCGTCCGAGACGAGCCGGAAGAGACCGACGCCGAAGATCGGCGGGGCGTTGCGACGCGCGACGATGTCCGCGTCACCCGGAACGGCCGGGTGCTCGACGGCGGTCGACACGGGCTCGATGACGGTGCCCTGTGGACCGTAGTTGGGCAGCACGATGCTGGGCAGGCAGAGGTCGCTGCGTTGCGTCGCGACGTTGTCGTCGGTGCAGTCGGGGTAGACCTTCGACATGAGTCCCTCCGGCGTGGAGCGACCGACGAGAACGAAGTCGCGGTAGCGTTGCGCCGAGCCTCCGACTTCCGGATCCTCGTGGCAGGAGCTGCATGCCACCGCGTTGAAGTGTGGGCCGAGCCCCTCCTCCTTGGTGAACCGGCGGACGAAGACCGAGCGGCCGAACTCGAAGGTCGCGAGCTGTGACGGGGTGAGCCCCGGAACCGGATCTCCGAACTCACCCGTGACGTCCGCGTCCTCGCCGGCTGTCGACAGCGAGTCGAACCATGTGAACGCGAGGAGACCGAGAAAGACTGCCAGCAAGACGGCGAATACGCGCATTCGGTGAATTCCCGAGACACCCCCGCTCGCCGTCGTGGCGAAACGGCGGGATCGTGGAGTCGTCAGCCGCAGGTGCGGGGCTGTTCGTCCGAAATCAGGGCAAGAGAACGCGTCTCCTGCTCGAACCCAGGAGCCCCCTATCTTACGGTGTCAGATGGGAGTGTCCAGGCCGGGATTGCACGCCAGGGCCGGGAGCGAGCGTCGCTCGGCGCATCTCGTCAGAGGAGCCGCGGAAGCGTCAGGTCCTTTGTCGTTGGTCCCGGGCCCGGACGGCGATAAGGTGGACTCTCCCAGCCTGAAGTCACCCGGGAGTGTCAGCCGATGCGTGCCAGTCGAGAGAGCCCGGCGAGGGGCCGGATCCACCTGCGCTGCTGCTGTTTCTGCGTCCTGCTGCTCGCATTGTGCGTCGGATCGGACGCGTTCGCGCAGATCGTCATCAACGAGTTTCTCGCCAGCAACGGACGCACGAACTTCGATGACGAGGGGGACAACGAGGACTGGGCCGAGATCCACAACATCTCTGCGGAAGCCGTCAACCTGCTCGACTGGGCGTTGACGGACGACGCGGCCGATCCGCGCAAGTGGGTCTTTCCCGACATCACGATTCCCGCCGGTGGCTACCTTCTCGTCTGGCTCTCCGCCAAGGACCGCGTCAACGCCGTCCCGGAGCAGATCGGTGGTAACCTCGACAACTTCCCGTTCCGGCCGATCTTCGTCCAGCGCGAGAATCAGTGGCGCTACCTCGTCGCCTCTTCCGGCGAGGTGGGCCCTCCGACCGGTTGGAACCGGATCGACTTCGATGACCGCACCTTCTCGACTGGTCGAGCCGGCTTCGGATACGGAGACGGTGATGACTACACGGAGGTGCCGGCGAACACCAACGCGATCTTCGTTCGCAAGGAGTTCGAGGTCGCCGATCGGGCTCACCTCGCGAACCTGATCCTGCAGATCGACTACGACGACGGCTTCATCGCCTATCTGAACGGACAGCGGGTCGCCGAGCGCAACGCGCCGGATGAAGAGCCGGACTTCGACTCCATGGGAACCGCCAAGCGCGAGGCCGGATCCACCGAGCGCTTCGATCTGACGCCGTTTCTCGATCGCGTCGTCACCGGAACGAACGTGCTCGCCATCTGCGGGCTCAACAACCTGAACCCGACGAGCTCGGACATGTCGCTTCACCCGGAGCTCGGCGTGATCCCGTCGGTTCTGCACACGAACTTCCGGCTCGACAACACCGGCGAGGTCCTGCTGCTGACAAACCCGGGGCGGCAGGAGGTTGACGGGATCGAGTTTCCGGAGCAGACGCAGGACCACTCCTTCGGGCACTCGCCGAACGGCACGGGGCCGTGGCGTTACCTGCTGACGCCGACGCCCGAGGCGCCGAACGAGACGCTTGCATTCACTGACCCGATCTCGACCTTCGTCGAGGTTTCACCGGAGCCCGGGAAGTTTCCGATCGGGCGGCTGTCCATCGAGATGAGCGCCACGCCCGCGGATCTGATGGACATCCGGTACACGCTCGACGGGACGCCCCCCACGCTCCTCAGCACGCGTTACACCCAGGGTCTGCAGATCATCGAGAGCACGGTCGTGCGCGTGGCCGGGTTCATCGAGGGCGAGCGCGCGACGCAAGTCGTGTCGAAGAGCTACTTCCTCGGCCGCTCGTTCTCCGGAAGCAGCATCGACCTGCCGATTCTGTCGGTCTCGATGAACCCCGAGGACTACCGCTGGATCCAGGAGAACACCGGCGCGCGCGGTCGCGGAGCGGAGCGCGACGGGTACTGGGAGTACTTTCTCGAGAACGGCGATCTCGTGGTCTCGACGGGCTTCGGTCTGCGCCTGCACGGGGGGGCGGGTCGCGGAGGCGGCTTCAACACGAAGAAGGCGTACAAGGCCTACTTCCGGGGCGTCTACGGCGACACCAAGCTGCGCTATCCGTTGATCGAGGAGACGTCGGTCGACGTCTTCGACAAGCTTGTTCTGCGGTCGGGATTCAACGACTCGTTCCGAACGCACTCACGCGCCTCGTACCTGCGGGACGAGCTGATCCGCGACGTTCACGGCGACATGGGTGCGCTCGCTTCGCACGGCACCTGGTGTAACCTCTACGTCAACATGCAGTATCGCGGCATCTACAACGTCGTCGAGCGCATGGACGAGGAGTTCTGCGAGTCCTATCTCGGAGGGACCGACTGGGACGTCATCAAGACGGGCAACGACGTGCTCGTCGGGACGGGCGATGAATGGGCGCGTCTGCGCAACTTCATGGTCAGCAACGATCTCTCCGACGACGACACCTATCGCGAGGCGATCGAGCTTCTCGACGTCGAGAACTACACGTCCTACATGCTCGTCAACATCTGGGCTCAGAATCACGACTGGCCGCACAACAACTGGT
>CAYMLL010000090.1:0-5286 GCA_964390645.1 uncultured Planctomycetia bacterium
GGGGGGGTGGGGGTGTTGCCGGGGTGTGGGCTTGGGGTGGGCGGTGGGGGGTTTGGGTTGCGCGTACCGTTAACCTAGCACCGCGACCGCAGCCTTCTTGGAGCTTCCGTTGGCGCCGTCGGGGCCGTTCTTTCCCGCCCGGGCGACTGTGAGCTCCTGTGCCGTGGCCACGAGCTCCCCGACCTTCTTCTTCTCGCCCAGGATACGCTGAAGCTCCGCCTCGAGCGCGCTCGTCGCCTCGGCGGCGGAGGAGGGGGAGGCCGCCTCGAGCTTGACCGCATGGCGCTCGCAGGCCTCGATCGATTGCGCCATGTTCTCGACCCAGCTCGCGAGCCGGCGCTTCTGGGCGCCGGTCTTGTAGGGGCCGGGAGGACGACTCGCGAGGCGCTTCTGGCAGCGCGAGTAGCGGGAGTCGAAGTCGATCGCGAGCGTCTCGATCTCTCCGAGGTAGCCGCGGTGGCGACGCGAACGAGTCTCGAGGTCCTCGAAGCGTCGGCGCAGCGCGACGATCTCGCCCTGGACTCCTGCACCGGAGGAGCGCAGTGTCTCGAGCTCGCGGCCGAACTTCTTTGCCTTTTTCAGGAGGTCGTCGGCGGTTCGACGCAGGGTTGCCGTGTCGACGTTGCTCTCGGTCAGGCGCAGCTCCGTGAGAATGGCGAAGCGCTGCTCGAGCTGCTCTGCGGTCGGCTTGCCGTCGCTCTTCTCCGCGACCGGGCTCGCGGTGTCGGCGCCGGTCCTGCCTGCGGCGTCGGTGCTCGTCGACGAGCTCGGGTCAGGGCGTGGAACCCACTTCTTGCCGGCGCAGTGTCGGCAGATGGTCTTGCCGGTGAAGCGGCAGGTGGGGCAGATACCCGCGTAGAGCACCTTCTTGCACTTGAGCTCGCCGCGGCCGCGACAGGTCGGGCACTTGTAGACACCCGGGCCACCACACTTCGGACACTTGCGGCCACCCGCGCCAAACACGCCCGATCCGTCGCAGTAGCTGCAGAGGATCGAGCCGGGTTCGGCGTCATTGACGTCGTCCGGATGGTTGCAGACCGTGCAGGGGCGAAGGCCGCTACCGTCACAGCGCGGGCACTCCGTCTGCAGCTTCTTCTTGCCGTCGCAGCGCGCGCAGGTCGAGCGGCCACGCTCGTCGCAAGCTCCGCAGCGGATCAGATCCTCGTCCTCGGGCGGCTGCTTCTCGGCGGTGGGCGAGGTCGGTTTCGACTTGTCGACGTCCGCCACCCCCGGGCCCGCGAGCGTCAGGAGACCGCAGAAGGCGAGGCGAGAGCACGTTCGTGCCGTGGTTCCGGAGACTTGTGCGAAAATCAAGGTCCGTCTCTCCGTGGGGATGCTCGGAATCCCGGTTCGCGGCCCCTTGCCGCTCTGCGGCCACGGCACTGCGATGCCCGCCCGCACCGTGCTCACGGCGGCGGATCAAGCTCCGGCAACCAGCGCCGGGACGGCTCTCGGGCCGTCGCCACCTCTTTGCTGGCCCGGGACTTACGACGCGTCGGGAGGCGGAGCAGCGAGACTCGCGAGCCGGACGACCCCGGGATCGCGAACGTGTGGCGATCCGACTCTATCTTAGGATCGGGAGGGAGACGTGACAAGGGAGCGTGGAGCTCGATATCGGCACGATCTGTGTCGGGCGACTCGGGCCGGCTCCGCCCCGCTCAGCTCGGGCCGGTCCTCGACTGCTTCTCGAGCCACTCTCCGAAGGCCCGTCCGCCCGCCTTGTCGGCGCCCTGGAAGACACCGAGGGGCCGATCGGGCCGCTTCGGATCCACGACGGCGTAGATCGGCAGCCCGACGCTCTTCACGAGCCCCTTCTGGTACTCCTTGAACCGCTTCGCCTTCACCGCGTCGGGCAGATCGGTATGCAGCCGGATCTCGACGAAGCGGTCGAGAGTCTGCGCGTAGCGTGGGAAGATGGAGCCCTCCATCTTGCGGCAGTTCACTCACACCAGTCCGGTGAAGTTGATGAAGGCGAGCTTCTTCTTCTCGATCGCGGCTGCGAGCCCTCCGTCGAGGTCGTCCGTGACCTTCGTCCAGACGATCTTCGGCGCGCGGACGTGCCCCCCCCGTTCCCTTCCTCGAGCCTGCGTTGGACTCTCCTTCGGCGGCGGTGCCAGGGCCGTCGTGAACCCGTCCATCGGCAGTCCGCGGGAGCACTCGTAGAAGTACACCGCCAGGAACAGGACGACGACGCCGAACATCATCCGCAGGCCGCTGATGGACTGCGTGCTCTCCGAGCTCAGACGAACCAGGTTCAGGAGGTACAGCGCCGCGACGCCGAGGATCACCGCCCAGCTGATGAGGAAGATCTCCTGGGTGATGATGAAGTCCTCCGGCCCGAAGATCGCGAGGTCTGCGTTGGAGAAGAACTTCATCGCCGCAGCGAGCTCGAGGAAGCCGAGGAAGACTTTCACCGAGTGCATCCACTCCCCTGACCTGGGCAAGGACTGCACCTTCGCGGGGAACAGCGCCAGGAAGACGAAGGGCAAGGCCATCGTCGTGCCGAAGGCGGTCATGGCGATGACGATTCGACCGACCGAGGCGCTCTCGTCGTTGGTGACGACGACCAGCAGCGAGCCGAGCACCGGAGCCGTGCAGGTGAACGAGGTGATCACCAGCGTCGCCCCGAGCAGGAAGACGCCAAGGAGTCCCGATGACCCCGTCGAGGCCTTGCCGCCGAGGTTCGTCAGCGCTGTCGGCAGGCGCAGGGTGAAGATGTCGAAGAAGCTCAACGCGAAGACCAGGAAGGCGAGGCCGAAGACGAGGTTCACCGGCCAGCTCGCCGCGAAGACGAGAATCGGGGCGCCGACGAAGACACCCACGAGGATGAACGCGACGACGATGCCGACCCCGTAGAGGAGCGCGAGCGGCAGCACCGATCCGTTGCGGAGCTCTGCCTGCTTCGTGAAGTAGGAGATCGTGAGCGGGATCATCGGATACGTGCACGGCATCACCAGAGCGAAGAGGCCGCCGCCGATCATCAACACGATCAGCCTCCAGAGCGTGGCACCGCCGATCGGATCGTCCAGCTCGACATCGGAGGCCGGCTCGACGTCCTTCGCGGCGTCGGCGCCCTTCGCGTTGGTAAGGTCTGTCGACGTCGTTTCCGGTCGCTCGGGATCGCTCGCGACGGCCTCGGAGATCGTCAGCAAGGTCTTCAACGGCACGGTTGCCGGCGGGTCGCAGGTGCCGGTCTCGGAGTCCTCGCAGGTCATGTAGCGAATCTCCACCGCGAGCTCGCGCGGGCCTGGCTTCGCTTCGGCCTTGGCGCGCAGGGAGTAGCGGATCTCGCCGCTGCCCAGGATGACGCGGTGGATCTCCGGGCGGGACGTGCCGACGTCGACGCTCTTCTCCTTCGGATCCGGGATTCGAGGATCGCCGACGATCTCGACGTCTCCGTCCGGAACTGTCAGCGACATCGGCACGCCGAGCCCCTCCGGGCTCTCGTGGTCCGGGGAGTACATGTACCAGTTCCTGGCGATCTCGTACTTGACGACGAGGTCGAAGAGCTCGCCGCGGACCGTCTCGGTGGCGTCGACGGAGATTTCGAACTTGCCGTGCCCGCCGCCCTGGCCGAAGGCGTCTGCGGGCGTGACGACGCCGGGCAGCTCGAACTGGGCAACGGCGCTCGCCGCGCAGAGGACGGTGAGCGCCGGCGTCAACAGGCGGGGAACGACGGTCGTGCGCGGGTGCATCGCAGTGTGGCTCCGTGGGCCTCCGGGCCTCCTGGAGGAGGCGTTCTCACCTTGACAACGGGCGAGGCTGGCCATTGTAGAGGGAACGCCGTGACTTTCCACCTCCCGGGGATCAAAACCCTGTCTTGGAGAAGGACTTAGGGGCATGCAGAGGGGCGTGGATCGTGGGAACTCCCCGGCGCGTCGAGCGAGGCGCCGCTGTCGGCGATCGGTGGCAGGCGTCAGGCCTCACAGCTCGCGAGCCGGCGGTCGACGGCCCGTCGGCACAGGCGCAGTGCCGAGTCGAGATCGGGGGCGAAGTTGCTCGAGCTGTCGTGCAGCATACGGTACGCGCTCATCGTCTGGATCATCGACGTCAGCGAGCCGACGTGGTAGCGTACGACGCTCACCAGACGCTCTCGAAGCCTTCCGAACTCCTCTCCGCGGTAGAACCCGGTCATCTCCTCGGGGCCGTACTCGCCGCTCCACGAGAGGTTCTGGAAGCTCGAGATCAGCGCGAAGCGCTCCTCGGGCAGCTCGTGCAGCGCGCAGGCCTCGGCCTCGTGCAGCGCCCGCGTCAGCAGTGTCGGCTGTGGGTAGGAGAGATGGACGATCGCCAGCTCCCGGTAACGCTCGAGAACCCGGATCTCTGCGGTCGACATGCGGACCTCCTGTGTCATGGCTCCGATGGTGGGGTATCGGCCGCGTCGAGCGCCTCTCTTCAGCGTCGATCCGGGACCGCTCACCGGTATGTGCGCAGCGTCGCGAAAATCGTCGACAGGCTCTCTTCTCCGGCGCCGAGGGTCGTTATAATCTCGCTCTTGGAGCCGGCGAGCAGCCTGTCTGCCCGCCTCGACAGCCCGGACCTGAAGGAGGGATTCCCTTGGCCATCGAATTCAACGACACGAACTTCCAGTCGGAGGTTCTCGCGTCCGAGGCGCTCGTGGTCGTCGACTTTGGCGCCACCTGGTGCCAGCCCTGCAAGATGCTCGCTCCGATTATCGACGAGCTCGCGGAGCAGTACGACGGCAAGGTGAAGATCGGCAAGGCCGATATCGACGAGGCGCAGGAGACCGCGGCCAAGTTCGGCATCATGTCGGTGCCGACCGTGATGTATTTCAAGGGCGGCGAGGTCGTTGATACTGATGTCGGCGTCAACGCGAAGGCCGTCTATCAGAAGAAGATCGACGCCCTGATCTGAGCGTTCTTTCATGAGCGCGCTCGACGAGCACTTTCGGAGTCCCCGCAACGCCGGCGTCCTCGACGATGCCGATCTGCGCGTCGAGGTCGACAATCCGGTCTGCGGCGACGTGCTACGCCTGACGCTGCGTCGCGCCGCGGACGGCTCGATCGAGGACGTTCGCTTCCAGGCCTACGGCTGTCCGGCGGCGGTCGCCGTGGGGTCGCTCTTGACGGAGTTGCTGCGAGGGAAATCGCGAGACGCGCTCGCCGAGATCGACAGGGACGTGGTCGACCGAGCGCTCGGCGGCCTCTCGAGCGAGAAAGCTCACGCGGCCGTGCTGGCGCAGGACGCGGTGGCGCGGCTGCGTGCCGGATGGTGACGAGATCGTGGTGACGAGACCGTGGTGACGAGACCGTGGTGACGAGACCG
>CAYMLL010000090.1:5386-8035 GCA_964390645.1 uncultured Planctomycetia bacterium
CGTGGTGACGAGACCGTGGTGACGAGACCGTGGTGACGAGACCGGCGGAAGAGGGCGACAGCCCGTGAGCGGTTTTCTCACGACCTTGCGCGAGCGCGGGTTCATCCAGGACACGACCGACGACGAGGCGCTCGAGAGGCTCTTCGCAGCGGAGGGTGACTCTCCGGTGGCGGCCTACATCGGCTTCGATCCGTCGGCGAGCAGCCTCCACGTCGGAAGCCTCGTGCAGATCATGCTCCTTGTTCACCTCCAGCGCAGCGGCCATCGTCCGCTGGCCTTGGTCGGAGGCGGCACGGGACGCGTCGGTGATCCGAGCGGCAAGTCGGAGCTGCGCAAGGTGCTCAGCGAGGATGCGGTCGACGGAAACCTCGCCGGTCTGCGCAGGCAGCTGTCGCGCTTCATCGACTTCGCTCCTGCGAAGGAGGATGCCTCGTCCGGCTCGCAGGGCTTGATCGTCGACAACGCGGACTGGCTGCTCGGCCTCAACTACGTCGACTTCCTGCGGGAGATCGGTCGCTTCTTCAGTGTCAACCGCATGTTGACGGCGGAGAGCGTCAAGCTACGGCTCGAGTCCGACAGCGGTCTGTCGTTTCTCGAGTTCAACTACAGCATCCTGCAGGCTTACGACTTTCTCGTCCTGCAGCAGCGTTACGGTTGCGCTGTGCAGATGGGGGGATCCGACCAGTGGGGGAACATCGTCGCCGGCATCGACCTGATCCGTCGCGTCGAGGGCCGGCCGGCGTACGGGATCACGACGCCGTTGATCACGACCGCGAGCGGCGGCAAGATGGGCAAGACCGAGAAGGGCGCGGTCTGGCTCGATGCCGCGCGTACGACACCGTACGAGTACTACCAGTTCTGGATCAACACGGACGATCGCGACGTCGGCCGCTTCCTGCGTCTCTTCACGTTGCTGCCCATCGACAAGATCGGCGCGCTCGAGAACCTCGAGGGTGCCGATCTCCGTCGGGCCAAGGAGGCTCTGGCGCTGGCCGCGACCGCGCTCTGTCACGGAGAGGACGAGGCCGCGAAGGCGAAGGACGCTGCTCGGGAGCTCTTCGGCGGCAGTGCCGGGGCAGGTGGCTCGGTGCCGACTCACGCGCTGGCGGCCGGTACGCTCGAGCCGGGATTTGCGGCGACGCAGCTCTTCGTCGACTGTGGACTCTGCGAATCGAAGGGTGCGGCGCGTCGGCTGGCGCGTCAGGGCGGTCTCTACGTCAACGACGAGAAGATTGCCGAGGACAGGAAGCTGACCCCGGGTGACGTCAGGGAAGGCGTTATTCTCCTGCGTGCCGGAAAGAAGAAGCACCGGCGTATCGAGGTCGAGTAAGGAGGGGACGGAGCCGACAGATGGCGCTGAAGATCATCAACAGCCTCGGCGGCAAGCTCGAGGTCTTCGAGCCTCTCGAGCCGCGCAAGGTGCGCATGTATCACTGCGGCCCGACCGTGAAGGAGCCGATCGACATCAGCAAGTTCCGCTCGTACCTGCTGGCGGATGTGCTACGTCGGCATCTCCAGCGCTCGGGCTACGAGGTGCTGCAGGTGATGAACATCACCGATGTCGGCCATCTCAACGAGTTCGAGGAGGACGTTGTCGAGATCGCTGCCGGCCGCGCCGGGCTCGATGCGTGGGAGCTCGCCGAGAACGAGGTGAGACTCTTCCAGGACGATCGGCGCGCGCTCGGAATTCTCGGGGCGAACGAGTACCCGAAGGCGCGCGAGCACGTCGAAGAGATGATCGCGACGATCCGTGATCTCGAGGCGACCGGCGCGACTTACCGGGTCGGCGGCAACCTCTACCTCGACGTGTCGAGGTACGAGGGGCTGGGCCAGCTCGTGGGCAAGAGCGTCGAGGAACTCGTCGCCCTGCAAGCTTCGTCGCGCACGCCGGTACCTCCGCAGAAGAAGCATCCGCTCGACATCGATCTGTGGCGTACGGACGCTCTGCACCAGATGCACTGGGAGAGCCCGTGGGGGCGTGGCTTCCCTGGCTGGCACGTCGAGTGCGTCGCCATGGGGCGCAAGTACCTCGGCGAGTTCTTCGACATCCATACCGGCGCCGCCGACAACCTCTGCCCGCATCACGAGTGCGAGATGGCGCAGGCCGCGATCCTCGGCGCGACCGGCGATGACGGTCGCCCCCTCGCACGCTACTGGCTGCACTCCGGGCCGGTGACGGTGGAGGGCGAGACGATGGACCGCAGAAAGCGCAACGTGGTGTCGGTGCACGAGCTGCTCGAGTCCGGCTTCCGTGGCAACGTCATCCGCGTCGCGTTGCTGTCCGCGGGCTACCGTGACCAGCTCGACTTCGGCGAGAAACCTCTCGACCGTGCGCGTGAGGCGGTCGACACGGTCCTGGGGTTTCGGGAACGTCTTCTCTACGCATCGTCGATGGAGAAGTCCGGGAACGAGCCGACGAGGCCCGCGTGGGTCGACGAGACCTCCGGGAGAATTCAGGAAGCACTCGACGGGGACCTCGACTATCAAGGCGCTCTGTGGGCTGTAGTGGAGGCGATCGGGGCTCTCGGAGACGACGACGTCGGCGGTCCGTCTGCCATCCTCGAGGCTCTCGGAGACTGGGATCGGGTGCTCGGGATCCTGTGATCCTGTGATCCTGTGATCCTGTGATCCTGTGATCCTGTGATCCTG
>CAYMLL010000090.1:8135-24044 GCA_964390645.1 uncultured Planctomycetia bacterium
TGATCCTGTGATCCTGTGATCCTGTGATCCTGTGATCCTGTGATCCTGTGATCCTGTGATCCTCACGAGGTCGGGCTCGCGAACAGCCGCCTCGTCGCCGTGCGGGTCGGCGTCTGGAGGTCTCGCGGATCTCGACGAACGCCGTTCTCGCGGCGGGTACGGGGACCTCGTCGGGAAGCTCTCGGTCGGAGATCCACTCTTGTACGCCGCCCGGCTCGAGCCTCGGCGAGATGCGGACCCTGACACTCGCGGCCTCGTCGATGATCGGGGACACGGGTCGAACCTGCTGCCGATGCCCTCGGACTTCATCACCTCGATCATGATGCGAAGCGACTCGATCCGTCCCGGGGTGCCGTACACCGGGAACGTGCTATCGTGCTCTCCGAGGGGACGGCCCCGTCAGGAGCCGCGAAGGAGCGGTCGCGAGGTCACTTCCCGAGCGCTCTCGCCGAGCTCGTGGAGAGCTCGAAGACGAGGTCGGGGAAGAGTCCGATGAGGACGATCGCGATGGCCGCGGCGGCGATCACCAGTCCGGTCGCGAGGCGGCGGTCGGTGTTGACGGAGCCGAGGTCCTCTTCCGCCGGCTTCATGTAGAAGTTGACGACGAGGCGGAGGTAGAAGTAGACCGAAACGACGGAGGTGAGCACGCCGACGATCGCCAGCGCGTAGTGACCGCCGTCGACGGCCACGCGAAAGAGCTCGAGCTTGGCCCAGAAGCCGGCGGTGGGCGGTACCCCGGCGAAGGACACCATGACCACCAGCAGCAGGAAGGCGACGGCCGGGCGCGTCTGCGACAGGCCGCGGTAGTCCTCGAAGCTCTCGCGATCCTCCCTGTCGTCACCGAGAAAGCCGAGCAGCGCGAAGGCCGCCAGAGTCATCAGGGTGTAGGGTAGCAGGTAGAAGATGATCGCGCCGGTCGCACGTTCGCCGTCTCCGGACAGCGCTGCGACGAGACCGATCAGCAGGTAGCCGGTGTGCCCGATCGCCGAGTACGCGAGCATGCGCTTGACGCTTTGCTGCACGACGGCCACGAGGTTGCCGAAGACCATCGTCGCGATCGCGAGCAGCGAGAGCAGCGACGAGAGGATCTCGGATACCGATGTGCCGTTGTCCAGCTCGAGCCCGTCCGGGGCGCCGATCGAGACGAGGAACCGCAGCAGCACCGCGAAGCCGGCCGCCTTCACCGTGACCGCCATGAATCCGGTTGTCACCGTCGGCGCGCCCTCGTAGGCGTCGGGCAGCCACGAGTGGAAGGGGAATGCACCGACCTTGAACGCCAGGCCGATCAGCGTCAGCACCAGGCCCGCGAGGAGCAGCGGCACGTCCGCGCGCCCCGCTCCGACGGCGTCGGCGATCGCGCCGAGCTCGATCTGCCGCGTGGCGCCGTAGATCAGCGCGAAGCCGAACAGCAGGAATCCCGTGGAGAACCCGCCGAGAATGAAGTACTTCAGGCCGCCCTCGACGCTGCGGCGCGAGTCGCGCAGAAAGGCAGTCAGCACGTAGACTGCCATCGAGAGCGTCTCGAGCGCGAGGAACACCATCACCAGGTTGTTCGACTGGGTGAAGAGGATCATCGCCCCTGCCGCCCAGAGCACCAGGCAGTGAAACTCGCCGTGATCGGCCCTGAAGCGGCGCAGGTAGTCGATCGCGACGAGCAGCGACAGGAAGGTGCCGATGACGATGATCAGGCTCACGGCGCTGCCGAGACCGTCGACACGCACCGCGCCCGCGAAGAACGTGCCGCTCTCGGGCGACTGGATCGACGCGCAGACGAATGCGCCGGCGATCGCGGCGCCGAGAAGAGCCACGAAGTGGAGAGCTGCTGTCACGGGCCCGCCGGCGTCCTCGGTGCTCCTGACCGTGCCCGAGAGCGTGCGTGTGAAGCAGTCGAGCAGCAACACGACGGCACCGGTCACGAAGAGGATCAGCGCCGGGAGGATCGCCTGGATGTCGGCCCGGGTGACGAAGTCGGCCGCGGCGTCGGCGTCAGCCGTGGTGCTGGCGAGGAGTTGTTGGAACGGGAAGGACCGCATGCGTCGTCAGCTCTCTCTACGAAGGAACCTTCACCAGGCTCATCCACATCCGGATCGCGGGGTCGATGCGCTCGGTGAACCAAGGGCTGAAGAGGCCGAGGAGCACCATCAGAGCGATCAGCGGCATCAGAAACGACATCTCGCGGCCGTCGACATCGCTCATTCCGCGATTCTCTTTCTTCGAGACTTGCCCGAGAAACACCCTGCGGTAGAGGACCAGCATGTAGACCGCGCTGAGGATGATCCCGGTTCCGGCGAAGCCCGCGTAGGCGATGTTCTGGTCGTACGCGCCCTGGAGGATGAGGAACTCGCCGACGAAGCCGTTGAGGAACGGCAGCCCGATCGAGGACAGGGTCGTGACGAAGAACAGCACCGCGAAGCGCGGAACGATCGGCGCGATACCGCCGTAGTCGGCGATCTTGCGCGTGTGGCGCCGCTCGTAGACCGCGCCGATCAGCAGGAACAGCGCGCCTGTCGAGATACCGTGGTTGATCATCTGGAAGACGCTGCCCGAGACGCCGATCGTGCTCCCGGTCGTGTAGGTGAAGAGCCCGAGCATCACGAAACCCATGTGCGACACCGACGAGTACGCGATGAGCTTCTTCATGTCGTCCTGGACGAAGCACATCAGAGCACCGAAGATGATCCCGACCACCGAGAGCGTCGAGATCCACGGGGCCAGATCGGCCGCCGCCTGCGGGAAGAACGGGATCGCGAAGCGGACGAATCCGTAGACGCCCATCTTCAGCAGCACGGCCGCCAGCACGACGCTGCCTGCGGTTGGGGCCTCGGTGTGCGCATCGGGCAGCCACGTGTGGAACGGAAAGAGCGGCACCTTGATCGCGAACGCGAGCGCGAAGGCGCAGAAGCAGAGGGTTCCCGCCGTGCCGTCGATCGGATTCTCCCGGAGCAGTGCGTAGATCTCGCGGATGTCGAAGGTGGAGCTGTCGAGGTGTGAGTAGAGGTAGAGGATGGCGAGGAACATCAGCAGGGAGCCCGCCACCGTGTAGAGGAAGAACTTCACCGCTGCCCGGATGCGGTCGCCGCTGCCCCAGATCCCGACCAGCAGGTACATCGGGATCAACATCACCTCCCAGAACGTGTAGAAGAGCACGAGATCGAGCGCGACGAAGACGCCGATCATGCCGCACTCGAGGAAGAGCAGCGCCACGTGAAACTCGCGCACTCGCGTCGAAACCGAGCGCCAGGAGCAGAGCACGGCGATTGGCGTGATCAGCGCGGACAGCACGACAAGGAAGAGACTGATGCCGTCGATCCCGACGAGGTAGCCGACACCGAGCGAGGGAATCCACTCGTGCTCCTCGACGAACTGGAAATCCGATGGCGCGCCGTCGATGGTCATCTTTCCGGGGTCGAACAGGGTCAACAGCGCCAGCGCGAAGCCGAGGGTCACGAGCGATCCGAAGAGCGCCGTGGCGCGGATCGCCGGGCGATTGTCGCGTGGAATCACGAGGAGCAGCAGTGCGGTGATGGCAGGCAGGAATACGGTCAGCGTCAGCATCATTGCGGGCTCAGGATCCGGCCTTCCACAAGGTCACTGTGAGCGCGCCGACAGCGCCGGCGACGAACCAGACGGCGTAGGTCGGCACGCGGCCACTTTGCAGGCGTCTCAGGAGGGAGGCGATCCCTCGCGTGTAGGCGCCGGCGCCATGGACGAGCACGACATCGATCAGGGCCCGGTCGATGACGTAGAAGAGCAGCTCGGCCAGGAAGAACAGCGGGCGCACGATCAGCCGGTCGTAGATCTGGTCGATGTAGAACTTGTTGAAGGACAGCCCGTGGAGTAGACGACCGAGGGGCTGCCGGTCGAAGAACGCCGACAGCGTGCTGCGGCCCTTCAGAAAGACGAGCAGAGAGAGGCCGATTCCGGCGATCGCGATCGAGCCGCCCGTCACCAGGCCGGCCAGCTTGCCTTGCTCGTTGATCACGAGATCGGGAGAGACCCAGTGGACGAGGGGGATGAACCCACCACCGACGATCGACAGGGCGGCGAGCACGAAGAGCGGCGCGCGCATCGATACCGGGCACTCGCGGATGTCGGCATGGGCCGGTGGATGGTCGTGCCCGTGGTCGTCGTCCGTCGTACGGCTCGAAACGCCAGGGTCGCCTTCGGAGGGCTTCTTCTCCGCCGCGGCTGCCCCGCGGTACTCTCCGAAGAACACCATCACGATCTGGCGGAACGTGTAGAAGGCGGTCAAGAACGCCGTCAGGAGAGCGATCGTCCACAGCACGGGACGGGGATCGCTGATGCCGGCGATCCCCGTGTGCGCGACGTGGATGATCTCGTCCTTCGAGAAGAATCCGGCGAGCAGCGGAAAGCCGGCGAGCGCCAGCGCGCCGATGAGGAACAGGACGAAGGTCTGCGGGATCTTCTTCGCGAGCCCGCCCATCTTGCGCATGTCCTGCTCGTGGTGCATCGAATGGATCACCGCGCCGGCGCCGAGAAAAAGCAGCGCCTTGAAGAACGCGTGCGTGACGACGTGAAAGAGGGCCACCGAATACGCGCCCATTCCCGCCGCGAGGAACATGTAGCCGAGCTGGCTGACGGTCGAGTACGCCAGCACCTTCTTGATGTCGTTCTGCGAGAAGGCGATCAGCGCCGCGATCAGCGCCGTCAGCGCACCGACCGTTGCGACGATCGTCAGCACCTCCGGAGCGGCACTGTAGAGCGGGCCGAGGCGTGCGAGGAGGTAGACGCCGGATGTGACCATCGTCGCGGCGTGGATCAGCGCGGACACCGGCGTCGGGCCCGCCATCGCGTCCGGCAGCCAGACGAAGAGCGGAATCTGCGCGCTCTTGCCGCAGGCGCCGACGAAGAGACAGAGCGCGATCCAGAAGATTCTCGTGTCGCCGCCTTCCGCGGCCACAGTCCCGGGCACGGCGCTGTTGATGGCGCTGAACTCGAAGGTGCCGAAGAGTGTGAAGATTCCGAAGATCCCGAGCAGGAAGCCGAGATCGCCGATCCGGTTGACGACGAAGGCCTTGATGCCCGCCGAGCAGTTGCCGAGGTCCTTGTACCAGAAGCCGATCAGCAGGTAGGAGCAGAGGCCGACGCCCTCCCAGCCCAGGAACATCAGCACGATGTTGCTCCCGAGCACGAGGACGAGCATCGCCGCCATGAAGAGGTTCAGGTAGGCGAAGAACTTCGCGTAGCCCTCGTCCTCCCGCATGTAGCCGGTCGAGTAGACGTGGATCAGGGTGCCGACGCCGGTGACGACGAGCGCCATGATTCCGGAGAGGCGGTCGAAGGTGAACCGGAACGCGACCTTCAGGTCGCCCACCTCGATCCATGTCCAGAGGGACTGGCTGAGCGCGAAGTCGCTCGAGTCGGCTCGCCGGATCTCGAAGAACAGCACCCCCGCGACGACGAACGCTACGGCGGGACCGGCACACCCGAGGGCCGAGACCACCCGGCGAGGCAGCCGCTTGCCGATGAGGCCGTTCACCAGGAAGCCCGCGAAGGGCAGGAGTGGGACCAGGAAGATCAGGTTTTCCATGATGCGGAATGTCGTCGTGCGACCGTCAGCCGCTCAAGAGGTGGATATCGCCGGCAATCGCGCTGCGCCAGCGCCGGTAGACGGCGAGCAGAATCGCCAGACCGACTGCGGCCTCCGCCGCCGCGACGGCGAGCACGATGACGACAAAGGCCTGCGGCGTGCTCGCGCTGATGTCCTCCGCGCTCGGCCCGGCGATGAAGTAGCGTCCGAAGGAGACGATGGCCAGGTTGACGCCGTTGAGCATGAGCTCGAGCGACATCAGGATGACGATGATGTTCTGGCGGCTGAGCACCCCGTAGACACCGATGCAGAAGACCGCTGTCGACAAGATCAGGCAGAAGTCGAGGGAGAGGGTCATCCGGCCTCCGTCTCGAGCTCGGGTCGTGGCGACTCTGGCGTGCCCACCGTCGCCGCGACCCGGGTCACTGCCAGACCGGCGCGTCGTGTCTTCGTCAGATAAATCGCGCCGATGATCGCGATGAAGATGAGGATCGACGTCAGCTCGAACGCGAGCACATGCTCCCGGAACAGGGTGTTGCCGATCTGGTGGACCTCGCCGGCCTTCGCCAGAGATTCCGGAGCGTCGACGGGAATCGGCGCCGTGAGGTCGAACGGCACGGACGCGGTGGGATTCACGGTCGGTGAGTGTCGTATCGTGACGACGAGGCTGACGAACAGCGCCAGGGATGCGATGGCGGAGAGGATCCTGCGTCTATTGCTGACGCGTTCCTCCATCTCCTCGGGCGTCAGGTTCAGCAGCATCAGCACGAAGAGGAAGAGCACCATGATCGCTCCACCGTAGACCAGCACCTGGACGGCGGCGAGGAAGGGAGATCGTAGCGTCAGGAAGCACGTCGCGATCTGTGTGAAGAAAAGCACCAGCCAGATCGCGCTGTAGACCGGGTTGCGACGGGTGACCACGAGGAGCCCCGTGATCACCATCAGCACGGCGGCGCAGTAGAAAACGAAAGCATCCATCGGATTCTGGCTCTTGGCTGCCGGGCTCTCAGTTGGAGAGCAGCTTCTCCTTGTCGTAGATCATCTCTGCGCGCGAGGTCGACACCGTGTAGAGCTTCTCGGTGAGCTCGATCGCGTCACAGGGGCACGCCTCCTCGCACATACCACAGTAGATACAGCGAAGCATGTCGATCTCGAAGCTCTCGGGGCGCTTGTCCCGGTCCGGCCAGGGCGCCTCCTCACCGATGATGTGGATGCACTGCGCCGGACAGACCGTCTGGCACATCAGACAGGCGACGCACTTCTCACGACCGAGCTCGTCCTTCGTGAGACGGTGCTCGCCGCGGAATCCGTCACGAACAGGCTTCTGCTGCTCCGGGTAGGGGATCGTGAAGGTCTTGTGTCCCTTCGCCTTGATCAGGTGGAGAAAGGTGTTGAAGAGGGCTTTCACCACCGCGGGCAGGTAGATCAGGAAGCGCCAGCCCGATTTCTTCTGTTCGATCATCGAGTCGTTCTCATCCGGGACTCTCTAGCTCCGCAGTCGATCAAAGATCGCGACGACGAGGCCGGTGACCACGATGTTGACGAGCGCCAGCGGCACCAGTCCCTTCCAGCCCAGCCGCATCAGCTGGTCGTACCGGAAGCGGGGCAGGGTCCAGCGCACCCAGATGTACAGGAAAAGGACCGCAGACAGCTTCGCGAGGAAGCAGCCGACCGAGATCGCGGTGCCGAGCCAGCCGTCGGGAAGCTCGAAGAACCCCGGATCCCAGCCGCCGAGGAACAGCGTCACGAGTAGTGCCGACATGACCACCATGGCGAAGTACTCCCCGAGGAAGTACAGCGCGAACTTCATGCTCGAGTACTCGGTGTGGAAGCCGCCGACCAGCTCGGCCTCGCACTCCGCCATGTCGAAGGGCAGGCGGTTGTTTTCGGCGAAGGCCGCGATGAGGAAAATCACGAACGCGACGGGCTGGCAGAAGACATTCCACTCGAGAATGCCTTGCTGCGACTCGACGATCGCGCCGAGGCGGATGTCTCCGGAGACCATCAGCACGGAGACGATCGCCAGTCCCATGGCGACCTCGTAGCTGATGATCTGCGCGCTCGAGCGGATGCCGCCGAGGAGCGAGTACTTGTTGTTCGAGGCCCAGCCACCGAAGCTGATGCCGTACACGCCGAGGGACGTCACCGCGAGCACGAAGAGCACACCGACGGAGAGGTCCGCCATCTGCAAGCCACCCCCTACCGCAAGCGCCGCGAACGACCGCGCCACCGGCGCGAACGCCAGGAAGGGCCCGAGGTTGAAGAGGATCCTGTCTGCCTTGTCCGGGTAGATATCCTCCTTGAAGAGGAGCTTGATGACATCCGCGAGCGGCTGGAAGAGACCCTGCGGACCGACTCGATTCGGTCCCATGCGGTTCTGGATGAACGCGCAGATGCGCCGTTCACCGAGGACGAGCATCGGTACGATGCTCATGACCGCGCCGAAGATCGCTGCGACCCGGAATGTGTCGATAGCGATGTCCTTCACGTCAACACCTCCCCGCACTCGAGCCCACCGAGACGCTGGCCGTGCTTGCCGAGCTCGGATCGTCGCACGCCCCGGAGCTCCGGCGCCACTTCGCCGAGCTCGTCGAAGAGCCCACGTACGGACACTTGACTGGAGCGTGCGCCGAGGAGCGACAGGATCTCCTGTAGCAGATCATGGGTCTGGACGACCCCTCGTGGCAGCTGCGTCGCGATCTCGACGGCCTGCACCTGTCCATCCTCGTTGATGATGGAGCCAGCGCGTTCGGTGAACGCGGTCGCCGGCACCAGCGTGGTGCTCGCGGGGAGGCGGTCGTCGGCTTCGAGCAGGAACACGAGCCCGAACTCGACCCCGCCGAGCGCCTCGATCCACGCGTCCGGGAGCTTCTCGCCGGGAATGTCGGAGAACGCGATCAGAGCCTTCAGATCGCCCGACCTCGCCCTGCAGAGCAGAGACTCGCGGCGCGCGTCGAGCGCGTCAGTGCCGAGGATGGCCGCGACGCCCGCACGGTTCGGGTTGCGATCCGCGGAGATGCGGAAGCGCCCGTCCGTGTGCCTGTACTCGAACACCCGCGCCTCGCCGTCGTCGCGCGCCCAGGCTGCGGCATTCTTGAGGGGTTCCGTGAGCGCCTCGAGCAAGCGGCGCAGGAGGAGCAGCGTCTCGTTGCTCGCAAACGCGCTCGCGAGTACACCGACGGAGTTCGCACCGTGTGTCTCGACGATATCTTCGAGGCCGCTCGCGACGAAGCGAGCCGCGTCGACGGGACTCTGCGAGTCGCCGAGGCGGTAACGCAGCCATCGGTCGGGGCCGAGTATGTACTTGTACGCGAAGCGCCCGTGGTCACAGATCCAGTGGTCGTTGACCTGCGGATTGTGACGCGCAACGATGCGCTTGACCTTGTTGTGGAGAGTCTGCACCTCGACGGCGCAGCCGCGGGCGCACTCGTGGCAGACGCTGTCGGTGCGCTTCTCGTACCAGACGCGCGCCTCGTACAGGAAATCGTTCGAGATCAGCGCACCGACCGGGCAGAGGTCGACGACGTTGCCGCTGATCGGATTCTCGAGCGGGTATTCGGGGAAGATGTCGACGACCGAGCGATCTCCGCGATTGACCATCGCGAGCTCGCCGCTCCCGGAGACGTCGTTGCAGAAGCGGACGCATCTGGTGCACGCGATGCAGCGGTTTCCCCAGAGGTGGATGCCCGAGCCGAGATCCTTGGTGTGCTTGATCTGCTTCTCGTCGACCCTGCGGGAGTGGTCCTTCCCGTGGTCGAAGGAGTTGTCCTGCAGCATGCACTCGCCCGCCTTGTCGCAGATCGGGCAGTCGAGCGGGTGGTTCGTGAGCATGAACTCGAGGACGTCCGCGCGAGCCTCCTTCGCCCCGTCCGAATGGGTCTGCACCTCGAGGTCTTCGGCGACCGGCGTCACGCAGGCCGGCACCGGCTTGCGCGAGTTCGACGCCTCGACGAGGCACATGCGGCAGTTGCCCTCCGGCTCGAGCCCCGGATGATAGCAGAAGAAGGGCACGTCGATGCCGCGGTCGTGGCACGTCTTGATCAGCATCTCGCCCGCGGGCGCCTCGACCTTCTCGCCGTTGATGGTCAGCCAGACCGTCTTCACCTCGGCCTGCTCGTTTGTCGTCTCGCTGTCCGCCATGGTTATCGGTGGGCTCTCACGCCTGTCCGTGGGTCGTAAGGGTTCTCCCCGGGAAGATGGCGATCAGTGGCCACCCTGGAACTCCGCCAGTCGCTCCTGGTTGTGCGCGCTCAGCGCGCCCCGCGGCCCGGTCGGCCCGCCTTCGAATACCTGACGTTCGTGACCCTCGCCGGCTGCAATCCTCGCCTCGAACTCGTCACGGAACTTCGTGATGAAGCTGGTGCACGGGAAGGCCGCCGCGTCGGCGAGAACGCAGATCGTGCGGCCGCACATGCGGTCGGCGAGATCGAGCATCTCGTCGAGATCCTGCGGCCGCCCCTTTCCGTGGAGGATGCGCCCGCAGATCTTCGCCAGCCAGCCGGTTCCCTCGCGGCACGGCGTGCACTGTCCGCAAGACTCGTGCGCGTAGAAGCGCAGCAGATTGTGGAGCGCGTCGACCATGTCCGTCGTCTCGTCCATGACGATGACGCCTCCGGAGCCGAGCATCGTGCCCTTCGCCGCGAGGGAGTCGAAGTCCATGCCGACGTCGCACTCGTTCGCGGCGAGGATCTTGGCCGACGAGCCCCCCGGAATCACCGCCTTGAGCTTGCGGCCCTTCCAGACCCCGCCCGCGAGGTCGTTGATCAGATCGAGCAGGTTGATGCCGCAGGGCACCTCGTAGACGCCTGGCTTCTCGACGTGGCCGCTGACGCAGAGCAGCTTCGGGCCGGGGCCCTTCTCCGGGCCGATCGAATGGAACCAGTCCGCGCCGCGATCGAGGATGTGAGTCACGCACGCGAGGGTCTCGACGTTGTTGACGACCGTCGGGCAGCCGAAGAGCCCCTCGACCGCCGGGAAGGGGGGCTTGATCTTCGGGTTGCCGCGCTTGCCCTCGAGCGAGCTGAGCAGCCCGGTCTCCTCGCCGCAGATGTAGGCGCCGGCGCCGCGGTGCATCGTCAGGTCGAGCCGGAATCCGGTGCCGAGGACATCGTCGCCGAGGATGCCGGCCTCGTAGCACTCGGCAATCGCCGCTTCCATGCGGCGGTAGCCCTCGACGAACTCGCCTCGTATGTAGCAGTACGAGACGTGCGCACCCAGGGCGTACGCCGAGATGATCACGCCTTCGATTAGCTGATGTGGATCGTGCTCGAGCAGGACGCGGTCCTTGAAGGTGCCGGGCTCGCTCTCGTCGGCGTTGACGACGACGTACTTCGGCTTCGGGCTGTTCTTCGGTACGAAGGACCACTTGAGCCCGCAGGGGAAGCCTGCTCCGCCGCGACCACGCAGGTTCGACGCCTTGACGATGTCGATGATCTCGTCCGGCTCGTGTTCCGTCAGCGCCTTCTTCGCGGCCTCGTAGCCGCCGTGTCCCCGGTAAAACTCGAGCGTGTGCGATTCCGGCTCGTCGACGTACTTCGTCAGGACCGGCTCGAAGTTCTCGTACTCGATGCGCGGGGGCGCTTCGTCCTTTTTCCCGGAGTCGTTCCCGGCCATTCTTCTCTCAGGCCTGTTTCAGGCCATCGAGAAGCGCGTCGAGCTTCTCGATGGTCAGATCCTCGTGGTAGTCGTCGTTTACTTGCACGACCGGGGCGGTGCCGCAGGAGCCGAGACACTCGACCTTCTTGATCGTGAACTTTCCATCCTTGGTCGTCTCGTCCGGGCCGACGCCCAGCTTCTTCTCGAGGTGGCGCTGCAGATCCCGGCAGCCGCGCAGCGCACAGGAGAGCGTGGAGCAGACGTGGAGGCAGTAGGTGCCGTCACCCTCACGCCGGTAGTGCGTGTAGAAGGTCAGCACGCCCCAGACGTATCCGGGAGAGAGATCGAGCGTCCTGGCGACCAGCTGCACGGCCGCACCGTCGATGTTCTCGAACTCCTCCTCCGCCAGACGCAGGACGGGAAGCAGTGCCGCCTGCCGGTTCGGGTAGCGGGTCAGCAGCCACTGGACGCGCTTCATGCCCGTTTCGGAAAACTCACGCCGGGTGCCGGACCCCCTTTCGGGGGCCTCGTTAGTGGCGCTGCCGTTTGTGCCGCTCACCGGTCGAGCTCTCCCGCGATGATGTTCAGGGTCGACAGCACGGCGACGGCGTCGCTGATCATGCCGCCTTCGATCAGTCGTGGTACGACCGCGAAGTGGTAGATCGACGGCGGTCGCACCCGGGTCCTGTACGAGTTCATCTCCCCGTCCGAGACGATGTAGTAGCCGAGCTCGCCATTGGGCGACTCGGTCGCCATGTAGACCTCGGCGCCGCGCTCGGGCAGCACGCCGTGGCCGAACATGATTTGCTTGAAGTGATGGATCAGGCTCTCGATGTTCTGGTACACCTCGGGCTTGTCCGGCAGGGCGACCTTCTTGTCCTCGCAGGTGACGGGGCCGTCCGGTAGCCGCGCCATCGCCTGATCGATGATGCGAAGGCTCTGATCGCACTCGTCGAGACGCTGGATGAAGCGCGCGTAGCTGTCACCCGCGGCCTGAGTCGGCACGTCGAAGTCGTACTCCTCGTAGCCCAGGTAGGGTTGCGCCTTGCGCACGTCGTAGGCGACTCCCGATGCGCGTAGCAGCGGACCGGAGAGGCCCCAGTCGATCGCCTCCTCGCCGCTGATGACTCCCGTGCCGCGCATGCGGTCCTCGAAGATCCGATTGCCGATCGTCATGCCTCGCAGCTCTGCAAGGAAGCCGGGGAACTCCTCGAGCAGCTTGCGGACGATTTCCTCGAAGTTCGCGGGCGTGTCGCGGAAGAGGCCGCCGATGCGCGTGTAGCTCGTGGTCAGTCGCGTGCCGGTGACGGCCTCCATGAGGTCGTAGATCTTCTCGCGGTGTTCGAAGGCCCAGAGCATGAGGCTGAACGCGCCGACGTCCATACCGGAGAGTCCGGCGCAGACGATGTGATCCGCCAGCCGGGAGAATTCGCCGAGGATGACGCGGAGCACCTGGGCCCGGGGCGGACACTCGACACCGAGCAGCTTCTCGCAAGCGAGGGCGTAGCCGACGTTGTTGTTGATCGCCGACATGTAGTTCATGCGATCGGTGACCGTCACCCACTGCTGGAAGCCCATGTGTTCCGCGAGCTTCTCGAAGCCGGTGTGGAGGTATCCGATTTCGGTGTCCGCGGCGATGATGCGCTCGCCGCGCACCTTCAGCACGACTCTGAGGGTGCCGTGTGTCGCCGGATGCTGCGGGCCGAGGTTGAGGGTCATCGTGCGACCGCCGAACTCGTCCTCGTCATCCTCCTCGGTGACGAAGAAGCGAGGTTCCGGATGGAGCCCGACGTAGCTCGGGTCCTGCGCGCGTCCGGGCTCGAGGAGCCCGCCTCCGAGGTGTTCGGGGTCGTTGGCTCCCAGGGGGGGCTCGTTCCCGGAGACGGCGTCGTCGCTTCGGGTCTCCGGGCTCACGACGCGTCTCCGTCGGTCGACCCGGAGTCGGTCTGCGCCTTCGATTCCGTCGCCGCTCCACCGCCGGCGCGAACGTGGCGGTACTGCGGGAACGCATCGCGCTCGCCTCGTCCGCGCAGCGGGTAGTCCTTGCGCAGCGGATAGCCGGGGTAGTCTTCGGGCATCAGCAGGCGGCGCATGTCCGGGTTGCCTTCGAACTCGACCCCGAACATGTCGTGCGCCTCGCGCTCGCCCCAGAGGGCCGACTTCCACAGGCCGTAGGCGCTCGGACAGCGCGGGTCGTTCTCGGGCACGCGCGCCTTGACGGTGAAGCGATGGTTGTGCTCGAGCGAGTAAAGCTGGAAGACTGCGGCGAAACGCTCGCCGAGCTCCGGTATCTCGAGGTAGAGGTGGTCGACGCAGGTGACGTCCGCCAGAAAGTTGAAGCTCAGCGCCGCGTCGGTCTTGAGGAACTCGAGGATCGGCAGCAGGTGCTCGCGGTCGACCACCACATGGGGCGAGGCGCTGACGCCGGCGGGTGTCACCGGATCGATCTTGTCGCCGTAGCGCGCTCCGAGGCGTTCGATGATCTGCGTCGGCGAGAGGGCGGTTCCCATGTCTCTAGCGGGCTCCCGTTCCCGTGCCCGTGCCCGTTCCCGCTCCCGACTCCGACTCCGACTCCGACTCCGACTCCGGGCCGACGTCGGGCGCGGCCGGGCCGGAGACGATCTCCGGATTCTCGTCGTCGACGATCGCCTGGATCTTGATCAGCGCGTCGAGTAGCGACTCCGGTCGCGGCGGGCAGCCGGGGATGTAGCAGTCGACGGGCATGAACTGGTCGACTCCCTGAACCAGCGTGTAGGTGTCGAAGACACCGCCGGAGCTGGCGCAGGCGCCCATCGAGATCACCCACTTGGGCTCGGGCATCTGCTCGTAGATTTTCAGCAGGACCGGCATCATCTTGATCGAGACGCGGCCCGACACGATCATCAGGTCGGCCTGTCGCGGGGAGAATCGGATCACCTCGGCTCCGAATCGCGACATGTCGAAGCGGCCCGACAGGGTCGCCATCATCTCGATCGCGCAGCACGCCGTGCCGAAGGGCATCGGCCAGAGGGCGTTCTTTCGCGCCCACTTGACGACGGACTTCACCGACGTCGTGATCACGTTGTCGCCGAGGAGCTTCTCGAGTGCCATGCAGCCAATCCTCACTCCCAGGCGAGCCCGCCGCGCTTCCACGCGTAGACGAGCCCGAGGCCGAGGACGCCGATGAAGACGAACATCTCGGCGACGATGAAGAAGCCGAGTGACGGCAGTAGATCCCGGAAGGTCACCGCCCAGGGAATCAGGAAAACGGTCTCGATGTCGAAGAGCACGAAGAGGATGGCGATGAGGTAGAAGCGCACCGAGAACTTCTGTCGGGCGTCGCCGAAGAGGGGCACGCCGCACTCGTAAGGCGTCGCCTTGCCGGCGACCTCGCGCTTCGGTCCGAGCAGCAGGGACAGCCCGAGCATCACGGCGCCGGTGACGACGACGACTCCGAGGTAGATCGCGACTGGCAGATACGGGCGGAGGTAGGACTCGGCGAGAAGGTACTGCACTTGCTTCAAGACCTGCCTTCGAGGCCGGGCCGGTGCCGTGGATGGCCGTACGCGCCCAGGACCGTGATCCTGGGAGAGTCTAAGAAGTCCCCGGAGCCCCTTCAAGGGCTTTCTGTGATTTTTTTCACAAACTCATAAGTAGCAAAATCACAGTGGTTTATGATATTATCGGGCGCCGCTCTTGACACCTGCCCGGGCGCGAGTAAACTGCCACGGCGTATACACCCCTTGTATAGTTCTTGTATAAAACGTGAATAGAGGCGCTGCGGGGAAGACTCGCATGAAGAAGCTCGCATGAAGAAGCTCGCATGAAGAAGCTCGCATGAAGAAGACTGTGCGGACGTTCACGGCCACCGAGCGGGATCTGTGCATGCTCGAGGCGCTGGCGCAGTACCACGGCTTCTCGAAGAGCGGCACGATCACCAACCTGATCAAGAAGGAGTTCTGGCGGGTCTTTCCCGCCGGGACCGACGTGGTCGCTCCCGAGCCCGGAGCTCGCATCACCGGCGTCGTCGAGGGCGACGAGGACGAGCGATGAGCGACACGATCGGCGAAATGACGGCCGGCCATGCGGTCGACCTGGTCGACTTTGCCACGCCGCCCGCGTGGGCGATCACGGAGAGCTCCCTCGGCGACGTCCGTGAGCTGCAGCGCGAGATCCGCGAACTCGCCGTGGCGAAGAACGCCGTCATCCTGGCGCACAACTACCAGCTGCCCGCCGTCCAGGAGGTCGCCGACCACCTCGGAGATTCGCTGGGATTGTCGATGGACGCGAGGAGCACGGACGCCGAGCGCATCGTTTTTTGCGGCGTCCACTTCATGGCGGAGTCGGCGAAGATCGTCAACCCGGACCGCAGGGTCCTGCTGCCGAATCTCGCTGCCGGCTGCTCGCTGGCCGACTCGATCAGCGCCGAGTCGCTCGAGGACTGGCGCGAGCGTTATCCCGACCACACGGTCGTCACCTACATCAACTCCAGCGCCGAGGTCAAGGCGCTCTCCGATATCTGCTGCACGTCGGGTAACGCGATCTCGGTCGTTCGCAGCATCGACAACGACAAGATTCTCTTCACGCCGGATCGCAACCTCGGGCGCTGGGTCGCGAAGCACGTTCCGGATAAGGAGATCGTCGTCTACGACGGCTGTTGCCCGACCCACGAGGTCCTGCGTGCCGTCAGTGTCGAGAAGAGCCGCGAGACGCACCCCGGTGCCATCGTCGTCGCGCCCCCGGAGTGTCGCGAGGACGTGCTCGGGGTCGCCGACGAGATCTGC
>CAYMLL010000091.1:0-24016 GCA_964390645.1 uncultured Planctomycetia bacterium
ATGTTCAACATCTGCGTCGCGTACAAGTCGATTCCCGCGTTGTCGTTCTCGACGACTCGTGGTGGCGACTGGATCGATCGCAACGTTGCGACGGTGCTCGGGATCAAGGCCAGCCGCGCGACCGCGATCAAGGAGCGCGGCATCGATCTGCGCAACCCGCGGGATCGCGAAGAGGAAGCGGTGGAGATCTACTACCGCAACCTGATCTCCTACACACTCAAGGAGATCAAGGAGCGCTTCGAGTCTTCGCAGGGCATGCCCTCCTTCCCGGACCCGGTCGATATCGTCTGCGCCGGAGGCACGTCGATGATCGGCGGCTTCACCGAGATCTTCCAGGAGGAGTTCGAGGCCGTGAATTTCCCGATCTCGGTCAAGGGCGTCCGTCGCGCCGAAGACCCGCTCTACAGCGTATCAAAGGGCTGCCTGGTCGCGGCGCTCTCGGACATCTGATCCTCGTCGCGGAGGCTCTCGCCAGGCACCGTCGCCGGGTGGGGAGCAGGCGACGGCCCGGATCACGGGCTCGGATGAGCGCCGTTTGACGCAGGACGTCGAACGGCGCTCGTTTCTTTTCGCTGTCCGCCTCATAATCGCGGAATGGCCGGCCATCTCGTTGGTGTTGCTCTCCTCTCGCTCGCGCTCGGTGGGTCTGCCGCACGTGATCCGCTCGATGGCTACGAGAGGTACGAGTTCGCGAGCGGTCCGTTCTACTGTCTCGACGAAGGCGGTCCTCGTGTCGAGTGGGCCCGCGGCTTCATCCCGAGCGTGCTCGACCGCGTCGAGAAGAGGCTGGGCCGCCGCCGTGATCGTCCGTTCACGACCGTCCTCGTCGGGACGACCCGGGAACTGCAGAACATCGTCGAGGCGTACACGGGACGCGAGCTCCCCGCGTACGTGCTCGGCGTCGCGCTCCCGGCGCGCGACCTTCTCGTCGTGCGCAGCGACATCGTGTCTTTTCAGCTGCGCGACAGCACGCCGATGACGCTCGTCCACGAGATCGCGCACCTGGTGATCCACCGCGACCCGCAGGCGTCGATTCCCAGGTGGTTCGACGAGGGGCTGTCGATGTGGGTGTCCGAGGGTGGCGTCGCCGCGCGCGACGAGGCGGATCTCTCGATGCTCGCGCGCGTCGGCGGCCTCTTCTCGCTCGCGGATCTCGAGGTGTCGATTCGCGGTCACCACCAGGCGAGGACGCTCGCTTACCGCCAGGCGCTTCATGCGGTCAACTACCTCGTCGACACCGGCGGCGAAGAGATCCTCCATGCTCTGCTGGACGAACTGGAGGGGGGCGCCACCTTTTCGGAGGCGCTCGAACGCCTCGGCCGCGATGGTGTGCCGACCTTCGAGGCGGGCTTCCGCGAGTGGGCGAAGGAGCGCGCGTCCCTGCTGAGGATCGTGCTCTCCGTGGTGAGCCCCTGGGCTCTGATCGGCCCGCTGGCCGTCGTCGCATGCCTGGTTCAATGGCGACGGCGACGCCGACAGTTGAGCCGGATGGAGGCGGAGGAGGCCGGGGAGACAGACGACGGGGGCGCGGCGGACGAGCCGTCTTCCGGCACTGACGTGTCGCTGCCTCCGGACTCGGAGAACCCCGGTTGAGGCTGCGATCGGGCCCAGAATCTGCCAATTTGACATTTGTTTCGGTGTGAACCGGTCGGTGAGGGTAAGATCCTCGACGTTGTCCCGTCATCAGGGGGGTCACCTTGCCAGAACGACAGACGAAAACGGTCGCACCGAGGACGGGTTCGACCTTGCGAGATTGGGACGTGGACGTCGCGGCCATGGCCGGCAGCCTCGTTCACGAGATCAAGAATCCCCTGAGCACGCTGAACATCAACGCGCAGCTGCTCCTGGAGGACTGGAAGGACTCGCAGACACCCAGGGAGGAGCGCTCGAAGCGTCGCCTGCGGGTGATCGCGAGCGAGGTCCAGCGTGTCGAGCGCATCATCCAGACCTTCCTTCGTTTCACCGAGAAGCATGAGCTGACGCTCGCGGAGACCGACTTCAATCGCATGCTCGGCGACCTCGCGGAGTTCGTCGAGCCGGAGGCCGAGTGCTCCGGTGTGCGCATCCGGCTCGGGCTCGATCGGGCGATCGAGCCATTTGCCTTCGACGCCGATCTCATCCGTCAGGTCTTCCTCAACCTGGTGCAGAACGCGCGCCAGGCGATGGAGGGGAGCGGCGGGGAACTCATCATCAGGACACATCTCCAGCAGCGTGGCGGAGCCGCGTGGGTCGTCTGCGAGGTCATCGACACCGGCCCGGGAATCCCCGAGCGAAACGTCGAGAAGATCTTCGACCTCTACTACTCGACGCGGGACGGTGGGAGCGGCTTCGGACTGGCGATCTCGAAGCGCATCGTCGAGGAGCACGGCGGACACATCGAGGTCGAGAGCGAGCCGGGCAAGGGTAGTCGCTTCGCTGTCTGCTTGCCGATTCAGGAGCAGCGATGAGGAGCACCGAGATACGCACCGAGGATACGGTGTCTACCACGACCGGCGACACGAACGAGGAGTCGAGGCAGGGAGCGATACTCATCGTCGACGATGATCGCAATCACGCCGATGGAACGCGTGACGTGCTCGAGACGGTCGGCTACTCGTGCGACGTCGCGACGAGCGGGCAAGAGGGGCTCGACCGGTTGCGACTCCGTCAGTACGACCTCGTGCTCACCGATCTTGTCATGGCGGACGTCGACGGAATGAAGATCCTGCGCCAGGCGCAGCAGATCAACCCCTTCGTCGCCGTCGTTGTCTTCACGGGCCATGCGACGATCGAGACGGCCGTCGAGGCGCTCAAGCGCGGCGCCGTCGACTATCTCGTCAAGCCGTTGAACATCGAGGGGCTGCGGGTTCGCGTCGAGAAGGCGATCGAGCGCCAGCAGCTGATGCGTGTCAATCGTGACCTCGAGGAGCGCCTCGACGAGCGATTCGGGTTTGCGGGGGTCATCGGCAACAGCGAGCCGATTCGCAAGGTCATCGACCTCTGCAAGCAGATTGCGGAGACGGATGTCGCCGTGCTGATCACGGGCGACAATGGCACCGGAAAGGAGCTGATCGCGCGCGCGATTCACGAGAACAGTCTGCGCAAGAAGCGTCCGCTCGTGCCGCTGAACTGCGCCGCCCTGTCTCCACAGCTCGTCGAGAGCGAGCTCTTCGGTCACGAGAAGGGTGCCTTCACGGGTGCGAACTTCCAGAAAAAGGGCCGCTTCGAGTTCGCGCACCTCGGCACGCTTTTTCTCGACGAGGTGGGGGAGATGCCGGTTGAGACGCAGGTGAAGCTGCTGCGTGTTCTCGAAGACGGTGAGATCCAGCGCGTCGGCTCCAACGAGCCGATCAAGGTCGACGTGCGGCTGATATCCGCGACGAACCGCGACATCGACAAGGCCATCGCGGAGGGCCGCTTCCGAGAAGATCTCTACTACCGCCTCAAGGTCGTGACGGTCCACCTGCCGCCGCTGCGGGAGCGGCGCCAGGATATCGCGCTTCTCGTCAACCACTTCATCGATCAGTTCTCGACCGCTTATCGCAAGCCGATCACCGGCGTCGAGCGCGAGGCGCTGAACGTACTCACCGCGTACTCGTGGCCGGGGAACGTGCGCGAGCTCAAGCACGCGATCGAGAACATGGTCGCCGTCTCCCGCGAGCCGACGCTCTCGGTGGACAATCTTCCGGAGAGCATCCACCGATCGGAACGCTCGAGATCGAGCTCCGACCTGCAGTCTCTCGTCGGTGTGCCGCTCACCGATGTCGAGAAGGTGCTGATCGAGAAGACGCTCGAGCAGGTCGACGGCAATCGCCACGAGGCGGCGAAGATTCTCGGGATCGGCGAGCGGACGCTCTACCGCAAGCTGAAGAAGTACGACCTGGGCTAGGCACGGGCCGGCTACGGTGCCGGGTGTGTGTCGGCTGCGGTTTCACGCCGACCGCTGCGGACGGTCCGGCCAAAGACGGCAGGGGCCGTCTGCCAGCCTGCCAGCTTGGCAGGTGGCGAGTCCCCGGGTCGCCCCGAGGGGGGCGGGCAAAGCCCGCAGAGTTCCCACGAGGGTGCTTCTGGCAGCCTGGCCCCGTCCTGCGGGGTCTTCGGAACGCCATTTGCTATATCGAGATACGAGCCGAAAAGCCGACTGTCGGTAAAGGTGTCGAGAGGTCGGGTCGATGAATTCTTCGTGCCCGACGGCCAATCCTTCGCAGGAGCGCCTTCGTCGACCGGCTGGCACGTGGCAAAGAGAATCACGGAGGCCCGAGATGTCCAAGATCATCGGTATCGACCTCGGAACGACGAACTCGGTCGTCGCGGTCATGGAAGGCCAGGAGCCCAACGTCATCCCGAATGCCGACGGCAACCGCGTCACGCCGAGTGTCGTCGCGTTCACTGACAAGGGGCGTCTGGTGGGGCTGCCGGCGAAGCGCCAGGCAGTGACGAATCCCACGCGTACGCTGTTCTCGATCAAGCGCTTCATGGGCCGTCGTCACTCGGAGGTCTCCTCCGAGGAGAAGATGGTGCCGTATCCGGTCGTCGGCGCTGCCGAAGAGCTGGTCAAGGTCGAGATCGACGGCAAGCAGTTCACTCCGCCCGAGATCTCCGCGATGATCCTTCAGGATCTGAAGGAGACCGCGGAGTCCTACCTCGGCGAGAAGGTCAAGAAGGCGGTCATCACGGTTCCCGCTTACTTCAACGACTCCCAGCGTCAGGCGACCAAGGACGCCGGCACGATCGCCGGGCTCGAGGTCGAGCGCATCATCAACGAGCCGACCGCCGCGGCGCTCGCCTACGGCCTCAAGGGGCACAAGTCGGGTGAGAAGGTCGCGGTCTTCGACCTCGGCGGAGGGACCTTCGACATCTCGATCCTCGAGGTCGACGAGGGGTTCTTCAAGGTGCTGTCGACGAACGGCGATACGCATCTCGGTGGTGACGACTTCGATCAGATCCTCCTCGACCACATCGCCGACGAGTTCAAGAAAGAGCAGGGCATCAATCTGCGCGACGACCAGATGGCGCTCCAGCGCCTCAAGGAAGCCGCGGAGAAGGCGAAGTGTGAGCTGTCCACGAAGACCGTGACCGACGTCAATCTGCCCTTCATCACCGCGGACCAGAGTGGTCCCAAGCATCTGCAGATGGAGCTCACCCGGGCGACTTTCGAGCGGCTGATCGAGCCTCTGATCGAGCGTGCCGGCAAGCCTTGTCAGCTGGCGCTCAAGGACGCCGGGCTCGACCCCGGCCAGGTCAATGAAGTCGTTCTCGTCGGTGGCTCGACCCGCGTGCCTGCCGTGCAGTCGCTCGTGGAGAACATCTTCAAGCAGACTCCGAATCGTTCGGTCAACCCCGACGAGGTCGTCGCGCTCGGCGCAGCCGTGCAAGGCGGTATTCTCCAGGGTGACGACAACTTGAAGGACGTGCTGCTGCTCGACGTCACGCCCCTGTCGCTCGGAATCGAGACGCTTGGCGGGGTGCTGACGAAGCTGATCGAGCGCAACACGACGATTCCGACGACCAAGAAGGAGGTCTTCTCGACGGCCGCGGATAACCAGCCAGCTGTCGATATCAAGGTATCTCAGGGGGAGCGTGAGCTCGCCAAGGACAACCGGCTTCTCGGGAGCTTCTCGCTCGACGGGATCCCGCCGGCGCCGCGCGGCGTGCCGAAGGTCGAGGTGTCCTTCGACATCGACGCCAACGGCATCCTCAACGTCTCCGCGAAGGATCTGGGCACGGGAAAGGCGCAGACGATTCGAATCGAGTCTTCTTCCGGGCTCTCCAAGGAGGAGATCGAGACGATGCGTCAGGACGCCGAGTCTCACGCGGAGGAGGATCAGAAGCAGCGCGAGACGATCGACCTGAAGAATCGTGCCGATCATACGGTGTACGAGACCGAGAAGCTCCTCAGCGAGCACAAGGACGTCGTGGAGGAAGCGGACCGTACACGCCTGCAGGCAGCCATCGACCAGCTCAACTCCGCGAAGGACAAGGAGGACGCGGCCGCGATGACGAAGAGCATCGAGGAGGTGGACGCGCTCTCGCAGGAGATCGGCAAGAAGATCTACGAGAAGGGGCAGGCCTCCGGTGCGGGGGACCCACCTGGAGGTGGTGACTCCGGAGCGTCGGCCGCCTCGGAGGACAAGAAGGAAGACGAGACGATTATCGACGCGGACTACGAGGTCAAGGAGTAGACCGCCAAGAGCCGTCAGCCGTCAAACGCGAGAGGCCGTGCGTCCCTGCGGGATGCCCGGCCTCTCTTGCATCGAGCGGTCGCTCACGACTCTGTGGCCCCGGTTTCCGATTTGTGGAGGCATCCGGGGTCGCGTCGTATACTCCCTGTGTCGGGCCTTTGCTGAACCCCCGCGGCCCTATTTCAGGCCCTTTCCTCGCGACTCGTCTCGCTCGCTGCAAAAGCGGTCAAGTTCCGAGTTTCTCCGGTTCGATAAATGGTCGATGGAGGAGACGACCCATGATGGACTCGAGTCGTATCTACGGTCTCATCGAGACCAGCGTCGATCTTCAGAGCTACCGTGATCTCACCTGGACCGGCAGCTTCTCGGACTACCTGAATCTCGTTGCGGAGAATCCGCGCGTCGGTCGCAACGCCTTTCAGCGCTTGTACGACATGATCCTCTCGTACGGGGTTGTCGAGTACAAGCGGATGAAGGAGAAGGTGGTCCACTACAACTTCTTCGACGACCCGATCGATGACGGAGCTGATGCGATCTACGGGCTCGACGGCCCGTTGATGCGTCTCGTGGGCCACATCAAGTCGGCTGCCTTCAGTTACGGCACCGAGAAGCGTGTGCTCCTCCTGCACGGTCCGGTAGGGAGCGCGAAATCGACGATCGCGCGGATGATGAAGAAGGGGCTCGAGGCGTACTCGCGCACACCCGAGGGAGCGCTCTACTCGTATCGCTGGGCGCTCCCGGAGGACATGGGCGAGCGTGAGCATCTGAACTGTCCGATGCACGAGGATCCGCTGCGGCTGATCCCGACCGACTCGCGTGGCAAGGTTGTCAATGAGCTCAACGAGCACCTCGACGCCGGCTACTCGCTCGACATTCAAGGGAGCATCTGTCCCTTCTGCCGCTACTACTACAGCGAGCTTCTGAAGCGGTACCAGGGCGACTGGACGCGCATGATCGAGCATATCGAGGTGTATCGGCTCGCGCTCTCCGAGAAGGATCGCGTGGGTATCGGCACCTTCCAGCCGAAGGATGAGAAGAACCAGGACTCCACCGAGCTCACCGGTGACATCAACTACCGGAAGATCGCCGAGTACGGCTCGGACTCCGACCCGCGCGCGTTCAACTTCGACGGCGAGTTCCACGTCGCGAATCGCGGCATCCTGGAGTTCATCGAGGTGCTGAAGCTCGACGTGGCGTTTCTCTACGATCTCCTCGGCGCCAGTCAGGAGCACTCGATCAAGCCGAAGAAGTTCGCTCAGACGGACATCGACCTCGTCATCCTCGGTCACACGAACGAGCCTGAATACCGCAAGCTGCAGAACAACGACCTCATGGAGGCGTTCCGGGATCGAACCGTCAAGGTCGACGTCCCGTACATCACGACGCTGGGTCATGAGATCAAGATCTACGAGAAGGACTTCAACGAAGAGAAGGTTCGTGGCAAGCACGTCGCGCCGCACACCCTCGAGATGGCGGCCATGTGGGCCGTTCTCACCCGTCTGGAGCTTCCGAAGAACAGCCAGCTCACCCTGATGCAGAAGCTCAAGCTCTACGACGGCAAGACGCTTCCCGGTTTCACCGAGGAGAACGTCAAGGAGCTGCAGAACGAGGCGGATCGTGAGGGGCTCGATGGTATCTCGCCGCGTTACATCCAGGACAAGATCTCGAATGCGCTGGTGGGCGACGAGAGCCTCACCTGCATCAACCCGTTCATGGTGCTCAACGAGCTCGAGGACGGTTTGAAGCATCACTCGTTGCTGGCGAGTGATGAGCAGCGCAAGCGTGTCTCCGAGTATCTCGCCGTCGTCAAGGAGGAGTACGAGGATATCGTCAAGAACGAGGTGCAGCGCGCGATCTCCGCTGACGAGGAGGCGATCGCCAAGCTCTGCTCGAACTACATCGACAATATCAAGGCGTACACTCAGAAGGAGAAGGTCCGGAACAAGTACACCGGACAGGAAGAGGAGCCGGACGAACGGCTGATGCGCTCGATCGAGGAGAAGATCGAGATCCCCGAGAGCCGCAAGGACGACTTCCGCCGCGAGATCATGAACTACATCGGCGCGCTCGCTGTCGAGGACAAGATCTTCGACTACAAGACAAACCCGCGGTTGCAGAAGGCGCTCGAGCTCAAGATCTTCGAGGATCAGAAGGACACGATCAAGCTGACGAGTCTGGTCTCCTCGGTTGTCGACAAGGAGACGCAGGAGAAGATCGACGTCGTCAAGAACCGCCTCGTCAAGAACTTCGGGTACGACGAGGAGAGCGCCACGGATGTCCTCAACTACGTGGCTTCGATTTTCGCGCGTGGCGACACCAAGAAGACGTAGGGGGGCCGGATGCAGCGCATCGATCCCGATGTCAATCGCTTTCGCCAGATCGTCCGAGGCAAGATCAAGGACAACCTGAAAAAGTATATCTCGCACGGCGAGATGCTCGGGAAGCAGGGCGACAACGTCGTCTCCATCCCGCTTCCGCAGATCCAGATGCCGCGCTTTCGCTACGGTCAGGAGCAGACCGGCGGTGTCGGTCAGGGTGACGGCGAGGAGGGTACACCCATCGACTCGCAGTCGGGGGACGGCCCAGGCGCGGCGGGTGATCAGCCCGGTGAGCACCCGCTCGAGGTCGAGGTCAGCCTCGAGGAGCTGGCAGAGATCCTCGGCGAGGAGCTCGAGCTGCCGAAGATCGAGCCGCGCGGTGAGCGGTCGATTCGTACGACCGTCGACAGGTACACCGGCGTGCGGCGTGTCGGGCCCGAGTCGCTGCGGCATTTCAAACGCACCTTCAAGGCCGCCCTGAAGCGTACGATCATCGCCGGGACCTACAACCCCGAGCGGCCGATCATCGTGCCGTATCCGGAGGATCGCCACTACCGTTCGTGGAACCCGAAGTCGGTGCCCGAGTCGAGCGCGGTGATCATCTACATGATGGACGTCTCCGGCTCGATGGGAAACGAGCAGAAGGAGATTGTTCGCATCGAGAGCTTCTGGATCGATATGTGGCTGCGGTCTCAGTACAAGGAAATCGAGACCCGGTTCATCATTCATGACGCGGCTGCGCGAGAGGTTGATCGCGATACGTTTTTCCATGTACGTGAGTCGGGTGGCACCCGGATCTCCTCGGCGTACACGCTCGCGAAGGACATCATCCAGGCCAGCTACGACCCCGGGACGTGGAACATCTACCCTTTCCACTTCTCCGACGGCGACAACTGGGGTGGGGAGGACACCGCGCTCTGCATGAAGCTGTTGCGCGACGACCTCTTCCCCGTGTCGAACGTCTTCTGCTACGGACAGGTGAAGAGCGCCTACGGGAGCGGTCAGTTTATCAAGGATCTGACGGAGCAGTTTGCGGAGGAGGAGACATTGATCCTGTCAGAGGTCAACAGCCGTGATGAGATCTACGGTTCGATCAAGACTTTCCTGGGGAAGGGCAAGTGAGGGGTACCGAGCTCACTCCGGAGCTGGCAGCCTGCGTCGACGAGATCCGGCAGCACGCGGTCGATTGTGGCCTCGATTTCTTCGAGGTCCTGTTCGAGCTCATCGACTACGACGAGATGAACATGATCGCGGCGTACGGCGGATTTCCCACGCGCTATCAGCACTGGAAATTCGGGATGGACTACGAGGAGCTGCGCAAGGGCTACGCGTACGGGCTGCAGAAGATCTACGAGCTCGTCATCAACAACGATCCTTGCTACGCGTACCTGATGCGCTGTAACAACCTCGTCGACCAGAAGATGGTGATGGCTCATGTCTACGGCCATTCCGACTTCTTCAAGTGCAACTACTGGTTCGGCGCCACGAATCGAAAGATGATGGACGAGATCGCGAACCATGGTGTTCGCATCCGTCGCTACGTCGAGCGATTTGGCCAGGATGCGGTCGAGTCCTTCCTCGACAGCTGTCTTTCTCTGGACAATCTCATCGATATACATTCGCCGTTCATCCGGCGTCGGGAATCGAAGAACAGGAAGGATCGGGAGGCCATTCCGCAGTCGGTGCATGCGCCGCGGATGAAGTCCAAGTCCTACATGGACAACTTCATCAATCCGCCTGACTACCTGGAGGCGGAGCGCGATCGCTTGATCGAGGAGTTCGAGAGGCAGAAGAACTTCCCCGAGGAGCCGCAGAAGGATGTGTTGCTGTTCCTCATCGAGAATGCGCGTCTCGAGCGCTGGCAGAGAGATATCCTGTCGATCGTTCGCGAGGAGGCCTACTACTTCGCGCCGCAGGGCATGACGAAGATCATGAACGAGGGCTGGGCAAGCTACTGGCACTCGACGATCATGACCGAGAAAGCGGCGACGGCGGCGGAGATCATCGACTTCGCCGATCATCACTCCCGTACCATGAGCATGCAGCCCGGGCAGCTCAATCCGTACAAGGTCGGCCTCGAGCTCTTCCGTGATATCGAGGACCGTTGGAATCGTGGTCGCTACGGTCCCGAGTGGGAGAGCTGCGACGACTACAGCCGCAAGGTTGCCTGGGACACGCATGAGGGCAAGGGACGCGAGAAGATCTTCGAGGTCCGAAGAATCCACAACGACGTCACGTTCATCGACGAGTTTCTTACCCGGGAGTTCTGCCAGGAAAACAAGCTGTTCACGTATGCGTTCAACAAGCAGACCCAGGAGTTCGTGATCGACGATCGTGAGTTCCGCGCCGTCAAGGATAAGCTCCTCTTCGGGCTCACCAACATGGGGCAGCCTGTCATCTACGTTGAAGACGGCAACTTCATGAATCGAGGAGAGCTTCTGCTGCGGCACGAGTTCGCGGGCATGCCCCTGCAGCACTCGCACGCGCGTGACACGCTCGTCAACCTGTTCCACCTGTGGGGGCGGCCGGTCCATATCAAGACACGAGTCGACAAGCGGACGAAGATCCTCAGCTACGACGGCGTCAAGCACGAGGAAAAGATCGTCAAGTAGGACGGAGCCCGTCGCTGGAATATCGGGACTGTCTTGCGGTTCGCATCTACTCGAGGCGACCATGTCTCCCAGCCGCGAAACCGGAACATCTCGTGATCCTGCGACCGGCCTCGTGGATCGGCAGGCGTCTCCGATTCGGGTCGTCACGGCGGCTGCGCTTTTTGACGGGCACGACGCCGCAATCAATCTGGTTCGCCGGCTTCTCGTGCGTCGCGGCGCGGAGGTCGTTCACCTCGGGCACAATCGCGCGACCGCCGAGATCGTTCGCGCCGCGATCGAGGAGGACGCGGACGCCGTCGCCGTCAGCTCGTACCAGGGTGGTCATGTCGAGTTCTTTCGGTATCTTCGCACGCTCTTGAACGAGCAGGGCGGCTCGCACGTGCGTGTCTTCGCCGGTGGCGGTGGAGTGATCCTTCCGGGCGAGGTCGAGGATCTCGAGGCGGGTGCAGTCGACAAGGTCTTCACGCCGGAGGACGGCCGGCTTCTCGGGCTCGAGGGGATGATCGATGTGATGCTCTCGCGCGCGCGTGAATCTCGTCGGGCTCCGGACGCCCCGAGGGAGGCACTGCGCTGGGATGAGCCCGCCGGCGTCGCGCAGGCCTTGAGCTTTCTCGAGCGCGGCGGCTCGATCCAGGAGCTCGACTTCGATGAGAGCGTTGTGGCGAAGTGGCGAGTGCTCGGCGTCACCGGGACCGGCGGCGCGGGCAAGAGCTCACTTGTCGACGAGCTTGTCTTGCGCATGCGAAGGCAGATGCCGGCGATATCGGTTGCGGTGCTCGCGGTCGATCCTACGAAGCGTCGCACTGGTGGCGCTCTGCTCGGCGACCGCCTGAGGATGAACGCGGTCTACTCGCCCGGGGTCTTCGTGCGCAGTCTCGCCACGGGTGGACAAGGCGCAGAGGTCGCGCCGGGGGTGGAGCGTGCGGTCGAGCTGCTGGGACGCGTGGGGTTCGGCATCATCATCGTCGAGACCGCCGGCATCGGTCAGGGGTCGAGTGGAGTCTTCGATGTCGCCGATGTCAGCCTCTACGTCATGACGTCGGACTTCGGTGGCCCGACACAGCTCGAGAAGATCGACATGCTCGATTTTGCCGACGCGATCGCCGTGAACAAGGCCGATCGTCGCGGCAGCGCGGACGCCTTGCGCGAGGTGAGGAAGCATGTCGCGAGGTCGAGAGAAGACGAGGACGTTCTTGTCGTCGGTACATCTGCCAGCCGTTTCCGCGATGGTGGTGTCGACGAGCTTGTCGGGGGGCTCGTAAGCCGGCTTGTCGGCGACGATGTCGCCACGGAGGCGAGCACGGTCGGGAACAGGCGGCCGTACGAGCGCATCATCCCTCTCAGCCGTGAGCAATACCTCAGCGAGATCGCCGCCGCTGTACGCTCGTATCACGCCTGCTGTACCGAGCGCGTCGAGGCCTTTCGACGGTGGGACTCCCTTCGTCGTGCCGCAGATCTGCTCGCGCCGGAGCACGAGGGGGCCGCTGCCGTGGCCGCAGAGGCAGCCGACGCGCTCAGAGAGGACGCAAGGGGGGAGATCGAGCTCCTCGAGGAGTGGGACGCGACCGTCGCCTCCTACCGGGAGGAAGATCTCCGCTTCGAGGTCCGGGGGGTCGAGCGCTCCGCGCCGCTCTGGAGCGAGTCACTTTCCGGTAGTCGCGTACCGAGGATCGCGCTGCCGAGCGCACGCGAGCCTGCCGAGGTCCTGCGCTTTCTTCATCGAGAGAGCTTGCCGGGGTGCTTCCCGTTCACCGCCGGGGTGTTTCCGCTCAAGCGTCAGGAGGAGCTCGCGACGCGGCAGTTTGCCGGCGAGGGACCGCCGGAGCGCACCAATCGCCGCTTCCAGCTCCTGACGCGTGGGCTCGATGCGCAGAGGCTCAGTGTCGCTTTCGACAGCGTCACGCTGTACGGAGCGGATCCGGACGAGCGACCGGACATCTACGGGAAAATCGGAGAGAGTGGCGTCAGCATCGCGACTCTCCAGGATATGAAGCGTCTCTTCGAAGGGTTCGACCTCTGCTCGTCATCGACGAGCGTGTCGATGACCATCAACGGGCCCGCGCCGATCATCCTCGCGATGTTCTTTGGTGCCGCGATCGATGGGGCGTTCGAGAAGTTCCGCGTCCGGACGGGGCGAGAGCCGGACGCTGACGAGAGCGCGGATCTCCGTCGACGGACCCTCCAGACGGTGCGCGGTACGGTACAGGCCGACATACTCAAGGAGGATCAAGCACAGAACACCTGTATATTCTCGACGCCCTTCGCGCTGCGTCTCATGGGGGATGTGCAGGAGTTCTTCATCGAGAACGGCGTGCGCAACTTCTACTCCGTGTCGGTCAGCGGCTATCACATCGCGGAGGCTGGAGCGAACCCGATCACGCAGCTGGCGTTCACGCTCGCGAACGGCCTGACCTACGTCGAGTACTACAAGAGCCGCGGCATGGATCCGGACGACTTCGTTCCGAATCTGTCGTTTTTCTTATCGAACGGCCTCGACCCGGAGTACGCGGTGCTTGGTAGGGTTGCCCGTCGCATCTGGGGGATCGTCCTGCGCGACGTCTACGGCGCGAACGAGCGCAGCCAGAAGCTGAAGTATCACATCCAGACATCGGGACGTTCGCTGCACGCGCGTGAGATGTCGTTCAACGATATCCGGACGACGTTGCAGGCCCTGATGGCTGTTTACGATCACTGCAACTCGCTGCACACGAACGCGTACGACGAGGCGGTGACGACGCCGACCTCGGATTCCGTACGCCGCGCGCTCGCCATCCAGCTGATCATCCAGCGCGAGATGGGTCTGGCAAGGAACGAGAATCCGCTGCAGGGATCATTCATCATCGATGAGCTCACCGATCTCGTCGAGGAGGCAGTCCTCCGTGAGTTCGAGCGCATCGCCGAGCGCGGAGGCGTTCTCGGCGCGATGGAGTCCGGTTATCTCCGAAGCCGCATCCAGGAAGAGTCCCTCCACTACGAGGACCTCAAGCACAGCGGTGAGCTCGATATCATCGGCGTGAACTCCTTCGTCGGCGACGAGGATACGCGTGAGCGGCTCGCGACGGTGCCCGCTGTCCGTGCGACCGCTGACGAGAAGGATTTGCAGATTCGTCGTCTGAACGAGTTCCAGACGCGGTGTGTGGATGTCGCCCCCGAGGCGCTGGAGCGGCTGGCGGGTACCGTGGTCGAGGGCGGAAACATCTTCGCGGAGCTATTGAACACCGTTCGCCACGCAAGTCTCGGGCAGATCACCCGAACGCTGTTCGAGGTCGGTGGCGAGTACCGGAGGTCGGTTTGATGGGTGGGGTCCGTACCGACGAGGACGTGCGCGGCGTCGAGGGCATTGGCACGATCGTCGTCGTTGGCGCCGGCACGATGGGGCAAGGCATCGCTCAGGTTCTGGCGGCGAATCGCTACGGTGTGCTGCTTGTTGACCGTGACGAGGCTGCGCTGGAGCGAGCGCGGAGCGAGGTCCACGACGGGTTGCGCCGCTGGCTGAGCAAGGGGCTCTTGCAATCTACCGATGTCGATGCCGCGCTCGATGGCCTCCGTGTCGTTGACGATCTTGCCGCGTGCTCGAAGGCCGACCTCGCGATCGAGGCGGTCTACGAGGATCGTGAGGTCAAGAGCACCGTCATCCGCGAGCTCGACCGGCGACTTCCACCCGGCGCGATCATCGCGACGAACACCTCTTCGATCTCCATCACGGCGCTCGCTGCCGCCTGCGAGCGCCCCGAGCTCGTCGTCGGCATGCACTTCATGAATCCCGTTCCGGTGATGGAGCTCGTCGAGGTCATTCGGGGACAGCGTACGGGTGATGAGACCGCGGAGGTTGTCGTCGGCCTCGCTCGATCGGTCGGCAAGACTCCCGTCGTCGTCGAGGACTTTCCGGGATTCGTCAGCAACCGCATTCTCATGCCCATGCTCAACGAGGCGATGTTCTGCCTGATGGAGGGCGTTGCGTCGAAGGAGGACATCGACATCGTGATGCGCCTCGGCATGCGGCACCCGATGGGGCCACTGGAGCTCGCCGACCTCATCGGCCTCGACGTCTGCCTTGACATTCTCGACGTGCTACACCGTGATCTCGGCGATCCGCGGTACCGTCCCTGTCCGCTTCTGAGGCGCATGGTCGCGGCCGGACAGCTCGGCCGCAAGACCGGCGAGGGTTTCCATGTCTATTGAGTTTCAGCTGACCGACGAGGAGCTGCTTCTGCAGCGGATGGCCAGGGACTTTGCCGACAACGAGATTGCGCCGGTGGCAGGGGATCTCGACCGCCGTGAGGAGTTCTCGCACGACCTCTGGCAGAAGATGGGCGCGCTCGGCTTTCTCGGAATGCCCGCTCCGGCCAAGTACAACGGCTCCGATCTCAGCTTCGTGGCTCAGTGTCTCGTCCTCGAGGAGATCAACCGTGCCTGTGCGTCGACCGGCGTCGCCGTCTCGGTGCAGAACTCGCTTCTCTGCTGGCCGCTTTGCCGTTACGGCAGCAGCGAGCAAAACGCGAAGTATCTCGCGCGACTGACGACCGGTGACCTCGTGGGAGCGTACGCGCTGACGGAGCCGGCAGCCGGCAGCGACGCAGCCGCCATAGAGACCCGGGCAACGAGGACGTCCGACGGCTACGTGCTGGAGGGTCGCAAGTGCTGGATCACCAATGGGGCGTCCGCCGATGTCGCCATCGTCTTCGCGACGGTGGATCGTGAACGAGGCAAGGATGCGATCACCGCGTTCATTGTCGATAAGGGGCTCGACGGCTTCCTTGTCGGCAAGCCCGAGAAGAAGCTCGGCATTCGAGCTTCGGAGAGTGTCGAGTTCACCTTCGACGGTGTGGAGGTCTCGCGGGAAGCGGTGCTCGGCGAGGAAGGCGAGGGCTTTGACATCGCGATGAACGCACTCAATGGAGGGCGCATCGGCATCGCCGCGCAGGGGCTCGGTCTGCTTCGTGCGTCGCTCGAGGCGTCTCGAGATTACGCGCTCGATCGGGAGCAATTCGGCCGGCCGATCGCCCGCTTCCAGGCGATTCAGTGGAAGCTCGCCGACACGGCTGTCGACCTGGATGCCGCGCGATTGCTGACCTGGCGTGCGGCGTGGCTACGGGATCGGGGACAGCCTCACCGGAAGGAAGCGTCGATGGCAAAGCTCTTTGCGTCCGAGGCGGCGAACCGCGCGGCGGATCGTGCCGTGCAGATTTACGGCGGTGCCGGATACTGCAAGGACTACCCGGTGGAGCGGTTCTTCCGAGACGCGAAAGTCACCGAGATTTACGAGGGCACGAGCGAGATCCAGCGCATCGTCATCGCCAGGGAGGTGCTCGCCGAGGCGGAGGCAGTTCTCGGATGAGGAGCAGGGTCGACGTGCGCGGAGTTTTCGGCGGTGATGACATCGCTCTCGCTTGTGCTCTTTCGGAGGTGGTTCGTCGGAGTGACGAGGGAGCTCGCATCGTCGCGGCTGCACGGCAGCATCAGCGAAGGGCTCGACGCGTGGTGGTCACCGGTCCGCCAGGTGTCGGGAAGAGCACGATGCTGCGTTCGGTTTTCGCGACGCTTCGTACACGTGGCGAGCGCGTCGCGGCGCTGGCTCTCGACCCGTCAAGCTCGCGGACGGGCGGCGCGTTTCTCGGAGATCGCGTCCGTTGGTCCGAGTTCGCCGAGGACGAGGGCGTCTTCATTCGCAGTATCGCGCAGCACGGCGATCACGACCACGTGAGGGACGTGGTTGACGGTATGGCGGACGTTTTCGATGCGGCGGGCTGGCCGTGGATCGTCCTGGAGACCGTCGGCGCGGGGCAGAACGAGGAGCCCGGATTGCGAGGAGCGACGACCGTGCTGCTGCTTTCTCCTCTCTGTGGAGACGAGATGCAGATGCTGAAGGCCGGAGTGATCGAGAGCGCCGACGTGTACGTCGTCAATCGAGTCGACTTGCCGGGTGGTGAGCGATGGGCGGCAAGCCTCGAGGAGACACTCGCGCTGGGACGGGACGAGCCGCCGACCGTGCTCAGAGTGGAGGCGACAACGGGTGCCGGCGTGGAGCGCCTTGTCGAGGAGCTCGTAGGCAAAGGAGATGAGAGATGACGATGGGCATGGTCGCGACCGACCTCACCGAGGAGCAGCAGCTCTTCCGGGAGACGGTGAGGGACTTCGTCGAGAAGGAGATCGCACCGATTGCCGCGCGGACGGATGAGGAGGGGCGCTTCCCGGGCGATGTGATCGAGAAGATGGGGCGGCTCGGCTTCCTCGGAATTCCGGTGCCGCTAGACCTCGACGGTGCCGGCGGAGACATTCTCGGATACGCGATCGCGCTCGAGGAGATCTCGAAGGCGTGTGCCTCGACCGCGTTGACGATCGCCGCGCACACCTCGCTCTGCACCATGCCGATCGTGCGTTTTGGCGGTGACCGCCTCAAGGATCTCTACGTTCCGGACCTCGCGACGGGCCGCAAGCTCGGCGCTTTCGGGCTCACCGAGAGCGTCTCGGGATCGGACGCGGCCGGTCTGCGGACCACGGCGCGCAAGGACGGTGACGTCTATCGTATCGACGGATCGAAGCAGTTCATCACCAACGCTTCCTTCGCGTCGGTCTTCGTGGTCGCGGCGCGCGTTGTCGACGACGACGCACCGATCGAGCGCACCAACCGTCGGAGCCGCAGCTCCGACATCGGAGCATTCGTTGTCACCAGTGACCTGCCGGGATTCTCTGTCGGCAGGAAGGAGGACAAGCTCGGGCTGCGCGGTTCCGACACGGCGGCGCTCCGATTCGAGGACTGTATCGTACCGGCCGATCATCGTCTCGGCGGCGATGACGGAGGCTTCGCGTACTTCATGAAAACGCTCGTCGGCGGTCGCATCGGCATCGGAGCTATGGCCGTCGGTGTCGCGCAGGCAGCGCTGGACTTCGCCGTCGACCACGCACTGACACGTCGGGCCTTCGGTCGCAGCTTATCGGAATTCGGCGCCACGAGGGAGAAGGTCGCCGACATGGCAACGGGGATTCACGCCGCTCGGCTCCTGGTATATGATGCGGCCCGCCGTTACATCGCCGGCCGTCCGCACGTGCGCGAAGCGGCGATGGCGAAGCTGTTCGCTTCGGAGACCGCGAACCGGGTAACACGGGAAGCGATTCAGGTTCTCGGAGCCAACGGCTACTCGAGGGAGTATCCGCTCGAGCGGTTCTTTCGTGACATGAAGCTCCTGGAGATCGGTGAAGGAACCTCGGAAATTCAGCGACTGATCATCGCTCGGGACCTGTTCGGAAGCGACAGATGAAGGTAGTGCTCAGGGAGGCGAAGCGGTCGGCTGGGGTCGTGGTGGTGCCTTTGTTCGACAAGGGGCCTGACTTCGGACGTGGTGAAGGCGTCGACGCGGCGCACCGGCAGCTCGTCGCGAGCGCGCGAAAATCCAGGGTCTTTCGCGGTGAACTCGGCGAGATCTCGGTCCAGGTGGCGACGGGCAAGGGGCGAGATCGGCCGGTCGTTCTCGTCGGATTCGGCAACGAGAAGAAGCTTGATCCCGAAGCTCTGAGACGGGCTCTCGGCGTGCTCGGGCGCAGCCTCTCGAGGCTCGAGGCGACTCGCGCCACCCTCGGGCTGGGAATCGCGGCGGCACGAAGGGCGCTGGCGAATGTCGGCCTGGAGGCCGGCGTGCGTGCGATGGTCGAGGGGGCGATTCTCGGCGACTACCGGTTCGACGCCCGGGGGCGATCGCGCAAGCGTGCGTCGGGCAAGACCCTCGTCCTCGATCTGTCCGGGCTCAACGCCAAGGACAGGACCTTGGTGCGACGTGGGGCGAAGATCGGCGCGGCCCTGGCGACGGGGGTCAAGACCGCGCGAGATCTCGGCAACGCGCCGGCGAACGAGCTCTATCCGCAGAGTCTGTCGACACGTGCTCGATCCTTGGCCCGCGCTGTCGGGCTGCGCTGCAAGGTCCTCGGCAAGACAGAGCTCGAGCGAGAGAAGATGGGAGCGCTCCTGGCGGTCGCGAAGGGCAGCCAGCGTGCGCCGCGGATGATCATCCTCGAGCATCGGCCGCGCGGCTTGTCGAAGCGCGCGCTCGGCAGGACGGTCGTGCTCATCGGCAAGGCGGTCACCTTCGATAGCGGCGGACTCTCCATCAAGCCCGCGCGGGGTATGGAGGACATGAAGTTCGACATGGGCGGTGGGGCGGCCGTTCTCGGCGCGATGCAGGCGATCGCCGAGCTGTCGCTTCCCGTGCACGTGGTCGGGCTCGTTCCGGCGGCCGAGAATCACATCAGCGGCTCGGCGTACCGTCCGGGTGACGTCGTGCGATCGGCGTCGGGCAAGACGATCGAGGTCATCAACACGGATGCGGAGGGCCGGCTCCTTCTCGCCGATGCGCTTCATTACTGTCGGCGCTACGAGCCGAGCGCCGTCGTCGATATCGCCACGCTCACCGGCGCCTGCGTGGTCGCGCTCGGCACGGCCGCGAGCGGCCTCATGGCGAATGATCGGGATCTCGCGGATCGTATCCTCGCCGCCTCCGAGGTTTGCGGTGAGCGGGTCTGGGAGCTGCCGCTCTACGACGAGTACCGCGCCGCCGTCAAGAGCCACGTCGCCGACGTTCGCAACTCGTCCGGCCGCGATGCCGGAGCCTGCACCGCCGGGGCGTTCCTCGGCCACTTCATCGAGGGCGTTTCCTGGGCTCACATCGATATCGCCGGCACCGGGTGGACCCACCGGGTCCGAGGCTATCAGGCGCGCGGCGCCACGGGCGCCGGCGTGAGGGTGCTCTTCGAGCTGGTGGCGGCTTCCGCCTGACCCGGTGAGCTCGAGCTTCCCGTATCCGTATCTCCAGGGACGGTGAGCGTGGTCGCTCCTCCTCTCCGGCACGCCCCACCGGTACCGCCGCGATCGTCGTCGCTTCACGATCCCGGCTATCCTCGCGATCCCGGCCTCCCCGGCGGGCGACACCGCACCCGCCCCCCCCCCGTCGAAGAACGCCAACCACCCGCAGAGCCGCCGCCACCTCGGCGCGGCCTGGCGCCGGGAACCCGAGTTGCCGGAGATCGACAGCGCACCACGTCATCCGTGGTTCGGTGTCTCGATCCCGGATCCGTTGACTCGCTTTCGCCGTCGAAGCACTCTCTCGACGGACGGGGCGGGCGCCTGCTGTGCCCGGAGGTCGGTCGTCGGTCCGCTATTCGGCCCCGGGGAGGTTCGTCGCGGCGGGCGCTCACGTTCTCGTCTCCCCGGGTCGCTCGTCGCCGGCCCACCCGTCGGCGAAGAAAGTACGAATCGTCCGTTGCCCGGGATACGCATCTTTCTGACGAGATAGCGGGTGACAACCGCGAATCGTTCGTGTTAAGTTTGCTCCGTCTTTCGTCTTAGGATGATCGCGTCGGGGGCGTCGCAGGCTCTCGGGTCTCCAGTCCATCGTTCGCGATCCCACCGATTCCCATGAACCCTGCCGCGACTCCAACGTGTTTCGGGGCGAGAGAACAGGACTCGATTCTGATGCAAGGAAACGTCATGGCTGTTGCTGTTTCGAAGCGCTTCGTGGCCGCTGCCGTCATCTCGGGGTTGTTGCTGAGCGCGACGGCCCGAGCCGAGGATGAACTCAAGGTCGCGCACGTTCTCGTGGGGTCGAAGGCCGAGGCCGAGGCGGTCGCGAAGGAGATCACGGCGGCCGGCAACGACGCGAAGTCGTTCAAGCAGGCCGTCTACAAGCACTCCAAGGATGCCGCCACGAAGCCGCTCGGTGGAATGCTCCCGACGTGGCTGCGCGACAACGGCAGCTACGACGTGGCGTTTACGAGGGCCGCGTTCGAGCTTCAGGCGGGACAGATCTCGGGGCCCGTGAAGAGCCAGTTCGGCTGGCACCTGATCCAGGTTCTCGAACGTCGTGCCAAGGGCGGCGCGGGGGTGTCGAAGGGCGGCGCGGGGGTGTCGAAGGGCGGCGCGGGGCCGTCGAAGGACAGTGCAGGACTCGAGAAGGACGGGACGGCGACAAAGTCCGCCGACACCGGGCAGCCGTTTGATCCGATCGCGCAGGCGACAAAGATCGCCGAGCAGCAGGCGGCGGCGGCCAAGGCCAAGGCCGAAGCTGCGGCGGCGGCGAAGGCCGCGGACGGGAAGGCCGCGGACGGGAAGGCCGCGGACGGGAAGGCGACGACGGTCGTGTCGGCGCCCGTCGTCCCGCAGCCCGTCAACGCACGGCGACGCCCCGCCTCGAAGGGGCGCAAGGCGTCGCTCGTTATCGAGTCGGTGCTGTCGGAACGATTGGCGCAGGGTAACCAACGCAGCTTCCTGCCGACCGAGGCGGTCGAGCTCAACCTCATGCTGAAGAACGAGAGCGCCGACCCGGTCAAGGTCCCGAGCCCCGGGCTGCTGCCGCTCGGCTTCGTCGTCACACGGCTCTCGGACAGCCAGACCATGCCCGCGGACTTCGGCACCATGGCAGACCCCGCGGACTTCTTCGTCGAGCTGAGGACCTGGCAGATTGTCGGCGAGGTCGTGAGCCTCAACGACCACTTCAAGACGCTTTCCGCGTCGGGCCGCTACGAGCTCAAGTGGGACGGGAAGGCGTTCTTCAACAACCTCGAGGCTCGCTTCCCCAAGGCCATAGAGCTGCCCGACTACCCCGCGATCAAGACATCGCTGACCGGGGTGAAGGGGCTCGTGGTCGATCAGGTTTTTCGCGATGCTTCGCCGAGCTTGCTGAGCCGGCAGCGCAAGGGATTCAGCTTCAGCGTGTTCCCGCGTGTCGACGCGAAGGCGAAGTACTACGCGCGGTTGAAGCTGAAGAGCGAGACGACGCCGGTGATCTTCGAGCTCAGCGGCACGAAGTACGGCAACAAGAGGGCCGTCGGTCAGTTCATCAAGCTGGCGAACGACGGCTTCTACGACGCGTTGAACTTCTACGACGTCCAGAAGGACAGCTATGCGCTCGGTGGCTGTCCGTCGAGCAATGGTCTCGGCGCTCCCGCGATGCGTCTTCCGAACGGATTGAAGAACGACGATCAGGTCCAGCACACGCGCGGCACGGTCTCGTTCGTCACGCGGACCTCTCCGCGACAGGGACCGATCAAGGGTGGCGAGATCGGCAGCATCTTCTTTGTTTCGTTGAAGGACCACAGCGAGTGGGATAGCGATCATGTTCCCTTCGGCAAGGTTGTCGAGGGGCTCGAGGTCTTCGATCGGCTCGACCGCAACAAGCGGATCGAGTCGGTGGCGATCCTGACGCCCGAGGAGTACGACGCCACGGGCTCGACGGTTGCCGTGACCGGCGCCGCGGACGGCGGGACCGGCGCTGCGGACGGTGGCGACGCTACGATCATCGTCAGCGGATATCCCCAAGCGATCATCAAGACCGCGAAGGGCGATCTGAAGATTTCGCTCTACGACGACGTCGCTTATCACACGATCGCGAGTTTTATCACGCGTGCGGAAGCCGGGTTCTTCGACAAGGGCCCGGACGACGGGAAGATGAGTTTCTTCGACAGTCTCGATCAGGGCGGCAAGACGATCGCGCTGATGACGGGCAGCCCGACCAACGATGCCACCGGTGGCCCGGGCTACAAGCTGCGTGACGAGGTCAACGCGAAGAAGTGCGAGCGAGGTGCACTCGTGATGCTGAAGGAACAGGACGAGGTCGGTGGCTACGTTCCGAACTCCGCCGGTTCCGCGTTCTTCATCTGCGTGCAGCCCATACCGTTCTTCGACTTCGAAGGCAAGTTCACGGTCTTCGGCCGGGTGACCAGCGGACTCGAGACGCTGGACAAACTCGCCAAGGGCGACGAGATCACCGAGGTGCAGATTACGAAGAAGAAGAAGCGCGCCTACGAGTCTTTCCGCAAGGCGAACTGAGCCAGCCGGAAGCGAGTCGTTGGGCAGAGAGGCTCGGAGGTCGCACTGACCTTCGGGCCTTTCCTTTGTTCCGGGGCATGAGCCGGAGAGAGCCAGGGACATGGGCAAGGTCCTTATCATCGGAGCCGGTGGTGTCGGCAGTGTCGTCGCCACGAAGTGCGCCATGCATCCCGACGTCTTCGAGCAAGTTGTCCTCGCGAGCCGCACTGTATCGCGGTGTGAGCGGATTCGTGACGGCGTTCGCGCACGGTTCGGACGCGAGATCAAGATCGATCAGGTCGATGCCGACGACGTGCCTCAGACCGTGCGCCTGATCGATCGTGAGCGACCGGATCTCGTGGTCAACGTGGCGCTTCCGTATCAGGATCTCTCGATCATGGACGCCTGCCTGGCGACGGGTGTCGACTACCTCGATACCGCCAGTTACGAGCCGCCGGACGAGGCGAAGTTCTGCTACAAGTGGCAGTGGGATTACCACGAGCGCTTCGCGGACGCAGGCCTCATGGCGCTGCTCGGCTGCGGCTTCGATCCGGGTGTCACCAGCGTTTTCTGCATCCACGCTCGTGATCATCACTTCGATAGCATCGAGGAGATCGACATTCTCGACTGCAACGGTGGTGACCACGGCCACGCCTTCGCGACGAACTTTAACCCCGAGATCAACATCCGCGAGATCACACAGCGTGGGAAGTACTGGGAGAACGGCGAGTGGATCGAGACGGATCCACTGTCGGTCCGGGACACCTTCGACTTTCCCGGGATCGGACCGCGCAAGATGTACCTGATGTACCACGAGGAGCTCGAGTCGCTCGCGAGGTTCATTCCGGGGCTTCGTCGTATCCGCTTCTGGATGACCTTCGGCGACGAGTACCTGACTCATCTGCGGGTCCTCGAGAACGTTGGCATGACGCGCATCGACCCGGTAGAGTTCGACGGGCGGCAGATCGTCCCGCTGAGGTTCCTCAAGGCTATGCTCCCCGATCCCGGATCGCTCGGTGCGGGATACTCGGGCAAGACCTGCATCGGCTGTGTCATTCGCGGAGAGAAGGACGGCAGCCCGAAGCAGATCCACATCTACAACGTCTGCGACCACGCTGTTTGCTTCGAGGA
>CAYMLL010000092.1:0-23855 GCA_964390645.1 uncultured Planctomycetia bacterium
CCGGCGCCGCGCGCCGGCCGTGCGGGGTGGAGCCACGCGCCGCAGGAGACCGAGGCGGCCCGCGCGAAGTCGAGCGCGGCGCCGAGGTCGACCCAGGCGCCGCCGTCGAGCTCGAGCGCGCGGCCGAGCTTCCCTTCCGTCCACCTGGCCTTCCCCCGGACCGTGCCTCCGTGAGCTGCATCGCCGCGACCGTCCTTCACGGCGTCAGCGATGACGTTGCCGGTCTCCTCGTCGAGCCGGCAGTGCAGGACGAGACCTTCGCGCGGCTCGTCCGGATCGTCCCGGAGCGCCAGCGTCTCCTTCTCCCATGCGACGAGCTCATCGCCGACGCTCTCCCGGCGCTTCGCGAGGAGATCGTCGAGATCGCGGATGCGCAGCTTGCCCGCGCGAATCTCCTCGGCTGCGACCGGCGGCTCGACCCTGAGCAGCGGCGGGATGTTGCCGGGCTTGTTCGGCATCTGCGCCGGATCGGACCCGCGGTTGAAGAACGCGAAGAAGCGGTAGAACTCCTCCTGGCTGATCGGGTCGTACTTGTGGTCGTGGCACTGAGCGCAGCCGATCGTCAGCCCCATCCAGATCGTCGCAGTGGTCTTGACCCGGTCGATCACGGACTCCACCCGATACTCCTCGTCGATTCCGGAGCTCGTCACTCCGTGGAGGCGATGGAATCCGGTCGCCAGCCTCTGTCGCTCCGTCGCGTTCGGTAGCAGATCGCCGGCGAGCTGCTCGACGGTGAATCGATCGAACGGCACGTTGCTGTTGAACGAGTCGATGACCCAGTCCCGCCACGGCCACATGACGCGGCCCCAGTCCTCGTGGTAGCCGAAGGTGTCGGAGTAGCGTGCGGCGTCGAGCCAGTAGGTCGCCATGCGTTCGCCGTAGCGAGGCGAGGCGAGCAGACGGTCGACGAGACGCTCGTAGGCATCGGATCGGCTGTCCGCGAGGAATGCATCGACCTCGTCGATGGTCGGTGGCAGGCCGTTCAGGTCGAGACTGACTCGTCGGATCAGGGTGCGCCGATCGGCGGCGGGCGATGGCTCGAGGCCCTCGTGCGTCAGTTTCGCGAGGACGAAGCGGTCGATTGATCCCTTCGGCCACGACGAGGAGGCCACGTGTGAGACGGAGGGGCGTCGCGGCGCGACGAACGACCAGTGCACCCCGGGGTTCGTCTCGTCGGCGATGAGGATCGACGTCGTGCATGCGGCGATCAGGAGCGCCGCGAGTTCACGTACGTGCAGAGACATGCAGAAAGTCCGAGGTCTCCGTCCGGAGCCGATGTGGAGAACGCCGACCGTCCAAGATAGTGGACCTCGACGCGGAATTGAACTCGCATCCCGTTTTTTGCGAGTCCGGGGCGTTCCGGTGCTCGTCGGCTGCAGGGAGGGCGTCGGCGGCAAGGTGATCGACGAACGGGCTCCTCGCGGTTACGTTGGTCAGGGGACTCCGAGCCCATCGAGACCCCGTCGATGATTTCATATGCGAGCTCGCAGGACGACATGGCTACCGCTCCTCCTCGTCGCGTCGATGACGACCGACGCGGACGAGGTGACGCTGTGGTCTCTGCAGCCGATCCGTGATCCGGCGCCGCCGGCCGTCGAGCACTCGTCCTGGCCGACGTCGGTGATCGACTCGTTCATCCTCGCCCGACTCGAGGAGGCCGATCTTGCCCCGGCGCCTCGGGCCGGGAGTCGCGAGCTCCTTCGACGCGTCACCTTCGATCTCGTCGGTCTGCCTCCGACTCCGGAGGAGGTCGAGTCCTTCGTTCGGGACGATTCGCCGGATGCTCTCGCGAAGGTCGTCGACCGGCTGCTCGCCTCGCCTCGCCACGGCGAGCGGTGGGGACGACACTGGCTTGACGTCGTGCGCTACGCGGACTCCAACGGGGCGGACGAGAGCGTGCCCTTTCCGAACGCGTATCGCTTCCGCAACTGGGTGATCGGAGCGTTCAACCGCGATCTTCCCTTCGACCGGTTCGTCCACGAGCAGGTTGCCGGTGACCTGCTTCCGCGGGACGATCCGGAGGAGGACACGGATCCGTTGATCGGAACGGGGTTCCTCGTCCTCGGCACGAAGATCGTCGCCGAGAAGGACCTCGCGAAGATGGATGCGGACATCGTCGACGAGCAGATCGACACGCTCGGGCGCGCGTTCCTCGGCATGTCCCTCGGCTGTGCACGCTGCCACGACCACAAGTTCGACCCGATTCCGACGACCGACTACTACGGGCTGGCCGGCATCTTCAAGAGCACAAGGACGATGGCGAGCCCTGGAAAGTGGCTCGAGCGGCCGCTGCGCTCGGGTCGCGGAGAGGAGCTGACTCGGCGACGCGACGCGGAGCTTGCGCGCAAGCGCAAGAAGGTCGAGCAGCTCGAGGAGACTTTCCGCGCCGTGGTGGGGTCTGCAGGAGGAGTGACCTTCGAGGCGGAGACCTTTGCCCGCGGCAACGTCGTCGTCGACAGGGAGCGATACGGCAAGGGGATCGGTATCGTCGGTGACCTCGGGGTCGAAGAAGACCACGTCGAGTGGGACGTCGATGTCGTGGCGGCAGGCGACCATGTGGTCCTTATGCGCTACGCCGCCGCTTCGCCGCGACCCGCTCGGGTGCTCGTCAACGGCGTGCTCTTCGAGAAGCCGGCGATGACTCGATCGACCGGCAGCTGGATGCCCGACGGTCAGCGGTGGTTCAGCGAGGGCAAGCTGTCGCTCCGCGAGGGGAAGAACGTGCTGCGTCTCGAGACGCAGCCGCACATGTCGCATCTCGACAAGCTGGGCATCGTTCCGGCGGAGAGCTCGAGCGGTGTTGTCGACGCGTTGAAGGCGCTGGAGGCTCTGCACGCCGAGCTCGCGTCGTCGAAGAGCGTCGCGTCCACCTCCATTCAGGTCATGGCGGTCGACGAGGGCACCGTGCAGAACGCTCGTGTCCACCTGCGGGGGAGCCACACCAGCCCCGGTGAGGAGGTGCCGCGTCGGTTTCCGGACGCCATCGGTGGTGGTCGGCCGGACGCCCTGCCGGAAGGCCAGAGTGGACGGCTCGAGCTGGCGCGTTGGCTCACTTCGGCGACACATCCGTTGACGAGCCGGGTCATCGCCAATCGCGTCTGGGGATGGCACTTCGGCCGCGGCATCGTCGGGACCCCCGACGACTTCGGCACCCGCGGAGAAGCGCCGAGCCACCCGCTGCTTCTCGACCACCTCTCGCGCCTTCTGCGTGAGTCCGGATGGTCGCTGAAGGCGCTGCACCGGCGGATCGTTCTTTCGAGCACCTACGGGATGACGGCTAACGGGGATCCACTCGCCGCCGGGGTCGATCCCGACAACCGGCTCCTGGGTCGATTCGGGCGACGACGGCTCGAGGCCGAGGCGATTCGCGACGCCCTGCTGGAGATGGGCGGAGGGCTCGACCGCGGCGTCGGAGGCGCACCGCTCGAGGTAGGCACCTACAACCTGTCGCCGGCCGACGTCGAGAAGAACCGCGTGTTCTGCGTGCGGTCGAGGCGTCGCAGTGTCTACTTGCCGGTCGTGCGGACCAACGTCTACGACTTCCTGACGCTGTTCGACTTTCCGAACGCGGACCTCTCGACCGGAGAGCGTGCGACGACCACGCTGCCGACGCAGCCGCTCTTCCTGATGAACAGTCCCTGGGTGATCGAGCAGGCGGGGCACATCGTGCGCCGGTCGATGGCCGGGGCCAGGGACGACGAAGCGCTCGTCCGCGGGCTTTTCCTCGTGCTCTTCAGTCGTCCGCCCTCGGAGGCCGAGACCCGGGTCGCGCTCGAGTTCGTCGGCAGCTATGCGGCGACGCTGGACGTCGCTGACGCCGAGACGCGGCGGGTCGAGTCGCGGCCCGGCTTCTGCCAGGCGCTGATCGCATCGGACGAGTTCATCGTGCTGAGATGACGGGCGAGAGAATGGAGCCGGAGACCGGGAACTCGCGGCTTGCCCCCGGCGGGCGCGCGAGAACGCGCCGCGAGATGCTCGGGCGGTCGGCGGTCGGCTTCGGTGGACTTGCGCTCAACGCACTGCTGGCGGAGTCAGCCGTCGCGCGCGGAGACGAGCCCTCGGACGATCTCCTCACCTCGCGTCCGCCGCACTTTCGCGGTAGGGCGAAGCGGGTGATCTTCCTCTTCATGCAGGGCGGACCGTCACATGTCGACACCTTCGATCCCAAGCCGCGGCTCGACAAGGATGACGGTAAACCGCCGACCTTCGAGCGCACTCGCGTGCAGTTCGCGAAGCGCGGCAACCTGATGCGCTCGCCGTGGATGTTCCGGCCGACCGGAAGGAGCGGCATCCCGATGAGCGAGCTCTGGCGTCACCTGCCCGAGGTGGCTGACGAGCTCTGCATGCTCCACTCCGTCTGCGAGACGAACGTCTCCCACGGCGGCGCGACGATGAAGCTCCACACCGGCGACGAGGTCCTCGTGCGACCGAGCATGGGCGCGTGGATCAACTACGGTCTGGGCTCCGAGAATCGCGACCTGCCGGGCTTCGTGACGATCTGTCCATCGAGCGTCCACGGTGGCGTCAACAACTACGGCGCGGCCTTTCTGCCGGCGATTCACCAGGGCGTGCCGCTGGGGACGCCGGGATATCCGAACACGCTCGCGAAGAACGCGAGGTTCAGCTACATGCGATCGCCGCGCTCCGCACGACAGCAGCGGCTGCAGCTCGACGTCCTTCGCGATCTCCACGCGATCGGCAATCCGGGAAGCGAGGTCGACTCGATCGTGGAGTCGCGGATCGAGACCTTCGAGCTGGCGTTTCGCATGCAGATGGCTGCCCCCGAGGCGCTCGAGATCACGGGGGAGTCGGCTGCGACGCGCGCCCTTTACGGACTTGACGAGAAGCACACCGAGGACTTCGGGCGGCAGTGCCTGATCGCGCGTCGTCTCGCCGAGCGTGGGGTGCGCTTCATCCAGGTCAACCACGCGCATTCGCTGCGCACCGTCGGCATCCCGACGAACGAGCAGTGGGATCAGCACACGCACCTGAAGAAGGGCCACGAGATCAACGCTGCGCACGTTGACAGGCCGATCACCGGGCTCATCAAGGACCTGCGCGGCCGCGGGCTGCTCGACGACACGCTCGTCCTCTGGGGTGGCGAGTTCGGCCGCACGCCGACGGCGGAGCTCAACAAGAAGAGTCGTGAGAACATCGGGCGGGACCATCACACCGAGGGCTTCACGATGTGGTTGGCCGGTGGCGGAGTCCGCGGCGGCTCGCGTCACGGCGCGACGGATGACTTCGGCTACTACGCGATCGAGAACCGGGTGACGATTCACGACCTGCACGCGACACTCCTGCACGCGCTCGGTCTCGACCACACGAGGTTGACGTATCGGCACGCCGGGCGCGAGTTCCGGCTCACGGACGTCTACGGCGAGGTCGCGGACATCTTCTCCTGACCCGGCCGGTGAGCACCTGCGGACTCCCTGGTCGGCTCTTCGAGCCCGTGTCGTCGCTTGCAGGTGCGGTGTGTCGCGACCTGCTCGAAGATCCCGGACCGTCGCCGTGCGTGGAGCCCGGGTGAGAGGGAGGATCGCGTGTCGATGGGGTGCCGGGAGGTATGATCTTCACATGGATCGACACCACCGGCGATCAATGCTCGGGGCCCGCCTCGTACGCTCTCCCCGGCCAGCTCTCCCACCAGGCCTGGAAGAGCTCGAGCTGGGTCTTCGCGAAGCTCCTCTGGCTCGGGGCGAGTCCGTCCGTCGGGTTGAGGTGGAGCTCGTAGTCCGGGTCGCCGAGCAGCGTCAGCAGGTACTTGTAGTAGAGCACGAGGTCGGGACCCTCGTCGAAGGTCGACAGTACCCTCAAAGCCTCGTCGAGCTCCGTCGCCAAACGTCGCGCCTCGGAGTCTCCCCCGGCTGCGAGCTTGCACAGGGAAAGCAGGCGCAACACCTCCCGGGGAAGACAGTTGCCGATGCCGGTGATCGCGCCGACGGCTCCGCAGTGGACGAAGCCGTGAAAGACCTGCGTGTCGACGCCCACCATGAGCAGCACGTCGTCGTCCTGGTGCGTGATGTGCTCCGCGGCGTAGCTCAGCGAGGGCCCGCCGCCGAACTCCTTGAATCCCACGAGGCTCGGGAACTCGCGCCGCAGATCGAAGAAGAGATCCGCCCTGGTCTCGAAGCCGTAGTAGGGGCTGTTGTAGATGATGGCGGGTAGATCCGGAGCCGCGCCGAGAATGCCGGCGAAGTGCGCTCGCTGCGCGGCGGGTGACGTGCCCCGCGAGAGAACCCGCGGGATGACCATCAGCCCGTGGGCTCCGACGCCTTGGGCGTGTGCCGCGTGGGCCGCCGCCCGCGCCGGATTCTGCGCCCCTGTTCCGACGACCACCGGCACTCCCGCTTCCACGAGCGCGCGGACGCCGTCCTGTCGCTGCTCGTCGGAGAGTAGTGGCCAGTCGCCCATCGAACCGCAGTACACGACGGCGTTCATCCCCGCCGCGATCAGCTCCTTCGCCTTTCTCACCAGGGCCGGGTGGTTCGGGGTGCGATTGTCGCCACAGGGCGTCATGATCGCGGGGATGCAGCCACGGAACACGTTCGCGCTCATCGAGTCTCTTCTCCCGGGGGTGATCGGGTTGCTGCGGGTCGAATCGGCGTGGGAAGTTGCACGACCAGCGCCAGGGGAGCCTCCGGTCCAGCAATACTGTACGCGGATTCGAGGCGCCGTCCAGGATTCCGGCGGCGTTGTTCCACGCCGCGCTGCGTTCGTGCCGCGGCAGCCGGCCTCCGAGGGTCGACCGATCCGTCGTCTTCGTCCTCCGCTCGCGGGCGGGATTGCGGTAGGATTGCTCGACCGGCGATCCCTCGTCGACACGACTCCGAGCTCGAGAAGACATCCCTTGAACGATCCGGCCGTCGACGACGACCCGCGAGAGCACGCGGGGCTGACGCTGCTCGACGTCGAGTGGCCCTCCGTTCCCTTGCCGTCATCGATCGCGGCGTTCCTTGCGGACGCGGACGCTCGCATCGACCGGTTCTTCGACGCCCGCAAGGCCGCGCGCAAGGTCGGCTTCTATCCGAGCGACTACCCGCTCGCGTTCGGCGTCCTCGACAAGCTGCGGCGCATCGACGATCAGGGACGCAGCTTCTGCGAGTGGGGCAGCGGATTCGGCGTGATCGCAGGGCTCGCCTCGGCGCTCGGCTACGAGGCGACGGGCATCGAGATCGACCGGGAGCTCGTCAGGGCGTCGCGAGATCTGCTCGAGACGCACGGGCTCGACGTCGACATTCTCGAGGGCAGCTTCATCCCGCAGGAGTACGCGGATCGGGCGTACGTCTCGCACAACGAGACCAGGACCGATCTGCACGGAGCAGGCGCGATCGACGAGGTCGACGTGGAGATCGACGACTTCGACGTCATCTTCGCGTTTCCGTGGCCCGATGAGGAGCCGATGTTCCTCGATCTCTTCGCGCGGTACGCCGCGACTGGTACGATCCTCGTCACCTATCATTCGCTCGAGGAGTTCCGGGTCTATCGCAAGGATCGCTGACGCGCGTACCGGCACGTCGGGTCGGAATCGCGGGCGCCTTGACTGTGCTTCGCAAAGGCGCGTACGATGAATCTGTGCTTGTGCGATTCCCGGGAGGCTTCGTGTCGAGGTTGCAGAGAGTCGGGTTGACCAACGAGGGTGACATGTCCGGGAGCTCGCTCGGACTCGCGGCCCTGGTCGTCGCGTTGGTGGCGAGCATCGGTGCGGACGCGGCGGAGCGAGTGAAGCGCGACCTGCAAGCGCTCTACCACTTCGATCAGCAGGACGGCGACGTCGTTCGGGATGTCGGCGGGGTCGGTCAGCCGCTCGACCTGACGATCGCCGAGCCGCAGAGGGCGAGCTGGCGGAAGGGGTGTCTCGACCTTCGATCCGGGACACGGATCTCTTCCCGCGCTCCGGCGCGGAAGATCATCGATGCTGCCAGGCGGTCGGATTCGTTGAGCGTCGAGGCGTGGATTCGTCCGAGGGACGACGATCAGGACGGGCCGGCGCGCATCGTGTCGCTGTCCGGCAGCTCGACCGAGCGCAACGTCACCCTTGGCCAGGACGGCGATCGCTACGACGCGCGATTGCGTACCACCACGACGAACTCGAATGGGCTGCCGTCCCTCGCGAGCCCCGGTGGCTCGCTGCAGGTCGGCCTGACGCACGTCGTCTACACACGTGATCGGTCGGGCAACGCGCGCCTCTATCTCAATGCTCGGCTTGTGGTCACCCGGAAGGTCGGCGGCAAGCTGTCGAGCTGGGACGAGGACTTCCGGCTGCACCTCGGGAACGAGAAGACCGGTGGCCGCTCCTGGCTCGGGGAGCTGCACCTCGTCGCGATCTACAGTCGCGCGCTGAGCCGCAAGGAGGTGACGCGTAACTTCGAGGCCGGCAGCCCTTCAGGCGTCGCGCCGGCCGAGCTCGCGGAGATCGAGCCGGTTGGCGTCGGACGGGCCGGCACCGGCGACAGGGTCGAGCGCGGCCTGCGTGCGCTCTACACTTTCGAGGCGGGCCGCGGCGAGACGGTCCACGACCGCTCTGGCGTCGGCACGCCGCTCGATCTTGCCATCGATCGCACGGCGGCTGTTCGCTGGCGGGAGAGATCGCTGCTCGTGCGCTCCGAGGTGCTGATCAGCTCCCTGCTGCCGCCCCGGAAGATCTACCGGGCGATCGAGCGTTCCGGTGCGCTTTCGATCGAGGCCTGGATACGGTCGAAGAGCGATCAACAGAAGGGGCCAGCGCGCATCGTCTCCCTGTCGGCGAGCGCGTCGCTGCGCAACGTCACGCTCGGGCAGGACGGCGCTCGTCTCGACGCGCGTCTGCGAACGACGAGAACGAGCGAGAACGGCACTCCGTCCCTTTCGACGCCGATGGGTTCGCTCGGAGCCACCCTGACCCACTGCGTCTACACGCGAGACCGGACCGGACGGACGAGGATCTTTCTCGACGGCGAGGAGCGGGCGGCGAGAAAGGTCGGAGGGGACCTTGGCAACTGGGTCGACTCTTTCCGTCTGGCGCTGGTCAACGAGAGGACCGGTTCGCGCGGTTGGCTCGGCGAGCTGCACCTCGTGGCGATCTACAGTCGCGCACTCGATGCGGAGGAGGTCGCGCGGAACTTCTCGGCGGGCAGCGAGATCAGCGCGCCGATCTCCATGGCCCGGGAGCGTGACGCCCCGGCATCCCCGGAGCCGAAGGTCGCGACGAGGCCGGACACCCCACGGCACTTCGACTCCAGGATCGCGCCGCTCCTCGAGCGACATTGCCTGGAGTGTCACGGTGCGGCGAAGAGGAAGGGGCGGCTCGATCTCTCGAGCGAGAAGACCGCGCTCGCGGGCGGGCGCAAGGGCAAGGCGATCGTTCCCGGCGACGTGGCTGCCAGCATGTTGTGGATGTCGGTCGAGTCGGACGAGATGCCGAAGAAGCGTCCGCCGCTGTCCGCCCCGGACAAGGCTCTCCTGCGCCAGTGGATTGAGGCGGGTGCGGTATGGTCGGAAAACAGGGTCCTGTCGCTCGTGCGTGGCGATGAGCCGATCGACGTGCACCGCGAGTTCGACTGTCCGGGCGGCAAGCCGAGTCCGGGTCCGATCCTGTCGAGGCGCCTGACCGTTCCGGAGTACGTCGAGACGGTGCGCGCGGCGGTCGGTGTCGATATCGAGAAGGAGGCTCGCGAGATCCTGCCGCCGGACCTGCGAGCGGACGGCTTCAGCAACACCGCGTACAACCTCATCGTCGATCTCGGCCACGTCGAGGCCTACGCGAAGCTGGCGGAGCTCATCGTCGGGCGCGTCGATCTGCAGGCTCTCGCCTCGAAGCACGCGAGGTGCCGAGCGCTGACGGAGGGTTGCATGAGCGAGGTCATCGCCTCGATCGGCAAGTGGCTCCTGCGCGGGCCTCTGGAGGAAGACGAGGTCGAGGCCCTCCTGCGCGTGTCGACGGCCGTCGCCGATGAAGGGGGCGACTTCGATGAGGCGCTGGGATTCACCGTGGAGGCGATGCTCCAGTCTCCGCGCTTCACCTATCACATCGAGGACACGCGAGGCGACGGACGACCGCGACCTGTCAGCGATCACGAGCTCGCTTCGCGCATGAGCTACATCTTGTGGGGAGGGCCGCCGGATGCGGAGCTGGTGCGAGCGGCCGACGCCGGGGAGCTCCGCGATCGCGACGGGAGCGCGGCACAGGTGCGTCGCATGCTCGACGATCCGCGTGCGGTGGAGATGTCGTTGCGGTTCGTGGACGACTGGCTGCATCTCGGAAGGCTCGACTTCTTGCGACCCGGCCCGGAGCGCTTCCCTGGCTGGGACGCCCGGCTGGCGGCTGACATGCGCGCGGAGACCCTGGCGTTCTTCGAGGACGTCGTCTGGCGAGAGAGACGACCGCTCGGGGATCTCCTGAACGCTCAGTTCACGTACGCGACGTCGCGGCTCGCCGAGCACTACGGTCTTCCGACGACGGGTGAGCCGCAGCTTCCCACGAAGCTGGACGGGCTCCGGCGCCATGACCTCTCGGGGCTGCCGTCGCGCGGCGGCCTGCTGACGCAGGGCAGCGTTCTGACCATCGGCGGCGACGGGGCATCGATGGTCGCTCGCGGGCTCTTCATCCTGCACGATGTCCTCGGCAGCCATGTCGAGGACCCACCGCCGGGAGTCGACACGACGCCGGTGCCGACGAGGCCGGGGCTCTCGCAGCGGAAGATCTCGGAGCGGCGAATCGCGGACGAGGCCTGCGGCGGCTGTCATTCCCGCTTCGAGCCGCTGTCCTTCGGCCTCGAGCGATTCGACGGCGTCGGCGCCTACAAGGAGAAGGACGAGCACGGTACCGGGCTGCGGGACGACGGCAAGATCGTCTTTCCCGGCGAGGAGGAGCCGGTCGCGTACGGGTCCGCTGCGGAGCTGATGGATCTCCTGGCGCGGAGCGCGCGCTTCCGGGAGTGCATCACGCTGAAGGTCACCCAGTTCGCCCTCGGTCGTCCGCTCGTCCAGAGCGATGTCTGCGGGCTCGACAGGATCCACGAGGCCGCGCAGAATGGTGGGGGCACCTACGCGGACCTGATCACCGCCATCGTCCTCAGCGATCTGGTCCGGATGACGCGAACGGAGAACGATCGATGAAGAGCGAGAGGCTCAGCCGCCGTACGATGCTCAGGGGAGTCGGATCCGTCGCCATCGGGCTGCCGCTTCTCGAGGAGATGCTCGCCTCTCCGCTGGCCGGGGCGGAGTCTGACGAGAGGTCCGTGCCGACGCGCGCCTTCAACGTCTTCTTCGGTCTGGGCATCCCCGCGCCGCTCCAGACGGAGGGCTTTGACGGCGTGCTCGAGCCGCTGAAGCCGTTGCGCGAGAGGCTCCAGATCCTGCGCGGTGTCGACCAGGTGCGTTGCGACGAGTCCGGAATCAACGCTCACTTCGACGGCGCGTCCGGTGCCTTCACCGCCGAGCCACCCGACGGCGAGGCGAGGTCCGGCGGGCCGTCGATCGACCAGGTCATCCGCAGGTCGCACTATCCGGACGGGCTGCCCGCGGAGGTGGTCCCGACGCTGATCGGCGGCACCTTCTTTCGCCGCAGTCGAGTCAGCCGCTACGTCCACAGCTACAACGCAGACGGTACGGTCGCGGCGACGATGCAGGAGAGACCCCGCGGTCTCTTCGACCGCGTCTTCGGCATCGTCGACATCTCCGGGGCCGGCGCGGATCCGCGACGCCGGCGACTGAAGCGGAGCGTGCTCGACTCCGTCGTCGACCAGTACAGGCTTTACACCGGTGAGCGCTCGCCTCTCGGGCGCGCGTCACGGACGCGAGTTGCCGAGCATCTTGATCGCATTCGCGAGTACGAGCGACGCGCCTTTGTGCTGCGGGGCAGGGATCCGCGAGCGTCCGAGGTGCCGCCGGCCTCCCCCCTGCTGCACGGAGGTGAGGCCGATCCAGGCGGCGAGGGCATCGACATCACGCTCGAGGAGCTGACGACCGAATGGCGTCTGATGGCGGACATCTACGCCCTGGCGATCCAGTGCGATCGCGTCCGCTTCGGGTCGCTGACCTTTCTCGCGGCGGGCGAGCGCATCCGCCTCACCGGTGATTACGAGTACGCCGGCAGAAGGGTGTTTCGTTTCGATGACGTCAAGCACCGTCCCCGCAAGTCGGGCGCAGCGGCCTGCAGCCACGAGTGGTGGCACGAGTTCGCCGTCAAGAAGGAGAACAAGGACCTGCGGGCGCACGCTCACATGAAGCTGCGGGAGGTGGCGTACTTTCTGGGCCTTCTCGACGGCCCGGGCTCGAAGGAGGCGAACGGCAGGAGCATCCTCGAGAACTCGCTGGTCACGGTCTCGACGGAGTCGGGGGACGGTCGCCACTCGGACGTCCGGAGGGAGCTTTCGGGCGTCTTCCACGCGATCTCCGGGGCGAACGGCCGTTTCAAGACCGGAGGGATCCTCGATGTCGGCGCCGAGGGCATCGACGTCTACAACACGATGCTCGCGGCGATGGGGACGAAAGAGCGACTCGGTTCGAGTCGGCGCGAGGGCAAGGCGATCGACACGATTCGGGCCTGAACGGCCTGTTCGCCGGGGCCGGGAGAGGGCGCCGAGGCCGGGAGAGCGCGCCGGGGGCTTGCGTGACGCTGGTGGCCCGTCGGGAACCCGCGAGGGATCGGAGACGACCGCATGGACGCCGGAACCCGGAACCGACGTTCTCGGCGGGCTGTCTCAGGCGACGATGTCGTGAATCACGTGGCCGTGCACATCCGTCAGCCGGAAATCGCGTCCCTGATAGCGGTACGTCAGTCGCCTGTGGTCGATGCCGAGCAGGTGCAGGATGGTGGCGTTGAGGTCGTGGATGTGCATCGTGCCGGGCGTCCAGCGCTCCTTCGTCGGCTGGGGTGACAGCGTGAAACCGTCGGCATCGGCGATGTTGTAGGCGTAGTCGTCGGTCCGACCGTAGGTGATGCGGGGCTTGACGCCGCCGCCGTCCATCCAGAGGGTGAAGCAGCGCGGGTGATGGTCGCGGCCGTAGTTCTGCTTCGTCAGACGGCCCTGGCAGTACGCCGTGCGCCCGAACTCGCCGCCCCAGACGACCAGAGTCTCGTCGAGGAGTCCGCGGCGCTTGAGGTCCTTGATCAGCCCGGCGCAACCCTGGTCGACGTCCTTGGCCTGGGACTCGTGCTCGCGGGGCAGGCCGCCGTGCGCGTCCCAGCCACGGTGAAAGATCTGCACGTTGCGAACGCCTCGCTCGATGAGCCGCCGTGAGTTGAGACAGCAGGCGGCGAAGGTGCCCGGAGTACGCGCGTCCTCACCGTAGAGCTCGAAGGTGTCCGCGGTCTCGTTCGACAGGTCCATGAGCTCGGGGATCGACGTCTGCAGACGGTAGGCCATCTCGTGCTGCTTGATGCGTGCGAGGATCTCGGGGTCCGCGAATTGCTCGTGCTGCCCGTGGTTGATCTCGGCGAGGGCATCGAGCTGAGCGCGTCGGTCCTCCCGTCGGACGCCCGCGGGGCTGCTCAGGTAGAGCACCGGGTCGCCCTGGCTGCGCATCAGCATGCCCTGGTGGTCCGACGGCATGAAGCCGGTACCCCATAGCCGATTGAAGAGGCTCTGTTCCGGGAAGCGGCTGCGGGCGTGCATGACGACGTAGCCGGGCAGGTTCTCGTTGAGGCTTCCGAGCCCGTAGCTGACCCAGGCGCCGAGGCTCGGACGACCGGGGATCTGGCTGCCTGTCTGGATGTACGTGATCGCGGGATCGTGGTTGATCGCCTCGGTGAACGTCGAGTGAACAACGCAGAGCTCCTTCGCCACCGTCGCCGTGTGCGGCAAGAGCTCGCTGACCCAGACGCCGCCGTCGTTGTTGTCGTGTCTCGTGAACTCGTACTTGCTCGGACATACCGGCAGCGTCTTCTGTCCTGCGGTCATTCCGGTGATGCGCTGGCCGTCGCGCACCTGTTCCGGAAGGGGCTTGCCGAACATCTCGCGCATTCTCGGCTTGTAGTCCCACAGGTCGTGGTGGCTCGGGCCACCGCTCATGAAGAGGTAGATCACGCGCTTCGCTTTCGGAGCGTGGTGTGTGCCGATCCCGTGAGCGCGGGAGCGAGGTCCGCCGTCCTCGGCGAGGAGGCCGGGATCGAGCAGGCTTGCCATCGCGGCGGTGCCCAGCCCCAGGGCCGTGCGTCCGAAGAGCTGCCGGCGGGTCGTCATCAGCTCGTGTTCGCGAAGGGGGCTCTTCTCGTCCATGTCTCTGCGTCTCGTGGGGTCAGAGGCTCGCGGTGTTTTCGAGCGCCCGGCGGTTCGACCGGGGATCTCGCGGTGTTCGTGATCGGTGGATAGGCATCAGTAGAGGAGAATCGCGACGTCGCTCGCCAGCACCGTGACCGCGAGCTGCGACCAGGCGGCGTGCTCCACCGGATCCAGCTGCTCGTCGCGTGGGGCATCGCCGACGGACAGCAACGCGAGCGCGTCCTTCTCGGCTCCCGAGTAGCGTTCACGCTGCGTCGCGAGCAGCTTCTCGCACGCCGCGCGCTCTCGTGCGTTCGGAGCGCGACTTGCGAGCAGCGTGAAGAGCAGGTTCAGCCGCGACGTGTCGTCCTTCGCCTCCTCGAGCAGGCGTTCGGCGAGCTTGCGTGACATCTCGACCCGCTGCGTCTCGTTGAAGAGGCCGAGCGACTGCAGTGGCGTGCTCGTTCGCGAGCGCTCGACGCAGCTGGCTTCCCGGCTCGGCGCGTCGAAGAGCGTCATCATCGGATGCGGGCTCGTGCGCTTCCAGTAGACGTAGAGGCTGCGTCGGTAGAGCTTCGCGCCCTTGTCACGCACGTACTGCTTCGTGTTGCTCGCCGGATGAGCGAGCGCCTTCCAGAGGCCGTCGGGCTGGTAGGGCTTGACGCCCTCGCCCCCCATCTCGTCACCGAGGAGGCCACTCGCCCACAAGGCGAGATCTCGGATGACCTCGGCGTCGAGGCGGTGACCGGGACCTCGCGCCCAGAGGCGGTTCTCGGGGTCGTCGAGGCCAAGGCGCCACGCGGAGCTCTGGCGGAAGGTGCTGCTCGTGACCATCAGGCGCAGCATGTGCTTCATGTCCCAGTCGCTGTCCCGCAGCTCCACCGCGAGCCAGTCGAGGAGTTCGGGGTGAGTCGGCTGCTCGCCTTGCAGGCCGAAGTCCTCGGGCGTGCGGACGAGCCCGTAGCCGAAAATGCGCTGCCAGAGGCGATTCACCAGCACGCGCGCGACCAGAGGGTGCTCGTCCGAGGTCAGCCAGCGGGCAAGCCCGAGACGGTTTCGGGGCGCGTCCGCGGGGAAGGAGCCCATGACCTCGAGGATGCCGGGCTCGAGCGCGTCCCCGGTCGGCAGGTTGTACTCGCCACGCCGTAGCAGACGCGTCTGACGGGGCTTCTCGAGCTCCCGGGTGACGAGGGTTGTCGTGAAGCTCGCCGAGGCCTTCGCGAAGCCCCTGGAGAGCTCGCTCGCTCGTTCGACGAGCTCCAGCCGCGCGAAGGGACCGGCCTCGTCTGCGAGGATCTTCAGGCGCTCCTGTGGATCGCTCGAAGACCAGCTCTTCGCATCCGCCGGCGAGAGTCCGGCCTCGCCCTGCTTCCACGCCTGCGCGAGGAGCTCGTCGCGCGCCTTTTCGAGTCGGCTCCAGCTGATCCACGCGGCCTGGCTCGGCGGCGCCTTGATCGTCGGGCCGTAGGTGTAGGAGTTGCCGTCCAGCGGCTTCTCCGCAGTGTTGTTGAAGAACGCGAGCAGGCGGTAGTACTCCGTCTGCGGGACCGGGTCGAACTTGTGCGTGTGGCAGCGCGCGCAGATGAGGCTGATGCCGAGCAGCACCGTGCCGAGTGTCTCGGTACGGTCGAAGTTGTTCTTCGCCTGGAACTCGGCGGGAATCACTCCGCCCTCGGCGGTGCTGGGGTTCATGCGCACGAAGCCGGTCGCCACCTGTTGGGCCAGCGTCGGATTCGGGAGGAGATCGCCGGCGAGCTGCCAGGTGATGAACTTGTCGAGTGGCAGGTTGCTGTTGAACGCGTGGACGACCCAGTCACGGTACGGGTAGATGCCGCGCCGGTTGTCGAGGTGAAGACCGTGCGTGTCGCCGTACCGGACCGCGTCGAGCCAGTAGCGCGCCTGGTGCTCGCCGAAGTACGGGCTCGACAGCAGCCGGTCGACGAGGCGCTCGTAGGAGCCCGCTTGCCGGTCGGCGTGGTGAGTCGCGAGCTCTTCGGGCCCGGGCGGCAGACCCGTGAGCACGAGCGCAGCGCGGCGCGCCAGCGTCGTACTGTCGGCCTCGGGTGCCGGGTCGATGCCCCGAGCTTTCAGGCGCGCTCGCACGAAGGCATCGATCTCGCCCTCGCTCGCGTTCTTCCTCGCGGGCTCGACCTTCGTCGGCACGACGAAGGCCCAGTGCTTCGCGTACTCGCCTCCCTGCCGGACCCAGCGGTCGATGAGCTCGCGCTCTCGGGCCGTCAGCTGCTTCTGCGCCTTCCTGGGCGGCATCGGATCGTCGGTGTCGTGGATACGGACGAGGATCTCGCTCCTCTGCGGCGCCTCGGGATCGATCGCTCGACGACCGTCGAGATCGCGAGTGGCTCCGGCGTACGAGTCGAGACGCAGGGGGTTCTTCTTCTTCGCGGCCGGCCCGTGGCAGACGAAGCACTTGTTCGACAGCACCGGCAGGATGTCGCGCGCGAAGTCGACCCTGGCGGAGTCGCGAGCGTCGTCGGCAGGGTCCGCGCTCGAGAGCAGCGGGAAGAAGACGGTCAGCGTCAGGACAGCGAGCTTGGGTCGCATGCGTCGCCTCGTCGTGGATCGGGAAGAACGGACGCATCGATTCTATCCGATCCGGCGAGGCTCTGGGAGCGCTCGGTGGATGTTCGCGGGGGGAGCGGGAGCGGCTCGACGGGGGCGACGCGTGACCGGTTCCGGTCCCGGCGTCCTTTCGTCGTGTCCATGCGCGGTTTCGTGAAGTCGAGGGGCGGCGTCTCTGCCGCCGCACGGGGCCCGAGGCGTCGTCAGGCCCGGGTTTCACTCGCTGACTCGCGCCCGGAAGCCGTCGGGACGGCCGAGGGGAGCGACCCGGTACGACGGGCGCTCCGCGCCGCGCTGGATGCGGGGCAAGCCCGGTCCGTTTGCTGCCGGGCGGTCGGTGCTCGGGGGCTCGGACTCACCGCGACGTTCACCGGGGCCGCGGCGGTCGTGGGGGCGGAAGCCACGGTCGACGAGGAGCGCGACGACGATGTTCCGCCGCGTCGATCCGTCGGAGGCCGCGGCCGAGGCGAGAGTGGGAGCGGCGACGACCCGCGCGCGGAAGCAGAGGTCGAACGTCGTCCGGAGGCCCCCGGTCGGTCTGCGGGGCGGGCCGAGAGCGGGGTGACCGGGGCGCCCTGGTCGTCGCGCGGGTCGACCGTCCCGGACCTTCTCGGGCCGTCGGCGTGACCGTGGTGCTTGACCGGTTATCTCCGTCTGCGTAGGATGCGTCCCGGAGGCTCGTGCTCATGCGCTGCGACGGCGGAGATCTGCGTGCGCGTCACTCGGGCGCCCTGGCTCCGAGGGGGCTGGCGGCCTTGCGGGCCCCGTGCCTGGTGATCCTGGTCGGCGGGATCGGGAGCGTTGCCGATGCGGCGGATCTCGAGATCCGTGTCAGCCCTGCGAGCGTGCGCCTCGAGGGGCCGGATGCCGGGCAGCAGCTCGTCGTCACCGCGTTGCTGGGCGAGAGGCGGGTGAGAGATCTCACCCGCGAGGTCGGCTACTCGGTGGGTGATCCCGCCGTCGTCGTCGTCGACGCCATCGGCAGGGTGGCTCCGCGCCGGGACGGACGCACGGAGATCACGATCCGCCACGGGGGGAAGGTCGCGAGAGTTCCGGTGGAGGTGCGCGGCCTCGCGTCGCCGGCGCCCGCTTCCTTCGAGGCCGAGATCCTGCCGATCCTGACCAAGGCCTCGTGCAACTCGAGCTCCTGCCACGGCAAGGCCGAGGGGCAGGGCGGCTTCAAGCTGAGCCTCTTCGGTTTCGATCCGGTCGCCGACCACGACGCGATCGTCAAGGGTGTTCGCGGACGGCGTGTCAACGGCGCCGCTCCGTCGCGCAGCCTCCTCTTGCGCAAGGCGTCCGCGATGACGCCGCACGGCGGCGGCCTCAAGATCGAGAAGGACGGGCTCTTTTTTCGCCGCATCGCCCGGTGGATGACGGAGGGCGCGTCGCTGCGGAGCGACGCGGTCTCGTCCCCGTCGCGGATCGAGGTCGAGCCGGCCGAGCTCGTGCTCCAGCCCGGATCGTCGCAGCAGCTGCGCGTCACTGCGATCGACCCGGACGGACGACGGCGCTGCGTGACCCTCGAGGCCGAGTACCGGTCGAACAATCCGCCGATCGCCGCGATTGACGAGGGTGGTCTGCTCCGCGCGGGCGAGGTCGCCGGTGAAGCCGCGATGCTCGTTCGTCACCTCGGGCTCGTGGCGGTGTGTCGTGTGACGCTCCCACGACGCGCGAGTGATGATGAACCTCCCTACGTCCGGCCGCCGGAGCGCAACTTTGTCGACAAGCTCGTCTGGAACAAGCTCGAGCGGCTCGGGATCCGTCCGAGCGATCTTGCCGACGACGCGACGTTCCTCCGGCGTGCTCACCTCGACGTCATCGGTATGCTGCCGACGCCGCAGGAGACTCGCGAGTTCCTCGCCGACGCCGACCCCGACAAGCGCGAGAAGCTCGTCGATCGGCTGCTGGAGCGTCAGGAGTACGCCGACTACTGGGCGCTGCGCTGGTCGGATATGCTGCGCGTCGACACCGACAAGGTGAAGCCGCGGGGGGCGGTCGCCATGACGCGCTGGCTGCGGCGACAGTTTCGCGAGAACACCCGCTACGACGAGCTCGTCCGTCGCATCATCTCCGTGCGCGGCAACACGCTCGCCGAGGGCCCGGCGTCGTTCTTTCACGTGCTCGACGATCCCCCGAAGCTGGGAGAGTCCGTCAGCCAGCTCTTCCTCGGCATCCGGATCGAGTGCGCGAAGTGCCATCAACATCCGTTCGAGCGCTGGGGGCAGAGCGACTACTTCGCATTCGCGGGCTTCTTCACCGGCGTGAAGCGCAAGGGGGTGCCGACGGGCGGGCAGATGATCTTTTCTCGGGGCGGCGCGGATCTCAAGCACCCACGAAGCGACAAGCCGGTGCCGACGGCGGCTCTCGGCGAGGAGCCGGCGGAGTTTTCCAGCAGCGAGGATCGACGTGCGGTGCTCGCGAGATGGATGACCGCGCGCGAGAACCCGTACTTCGCCCGCTCCATCGCCAATCGTCTCTGGGCGCACTATTTCGGTCGCGGTCTCGTCGAGCCCCTCGACGACATGCGCACGACGAATCCGGCGACGAACGAGCCGCTGCTCGACGCCCTCGCCGATCATCTCCACGAGATCGGCTTCGACCTCCGGGCGTTCACGCGCACACTGATGACCTCGCGTGTCTACCAGCTCGGCTCCGTCGCGAACGAGACGAACCGGGACGATGTGCAGAACTTTTCCCACGCGCTCTACAAGGCGCTCCCAGCCGAGGTTCTGCTCGATGCGATCAGCGCCGCGACCGCGGTGCCGGAGGAGTTCATCGGCTGGCCAGTCGGCTATCGCGCCGTCGAGCTGTGGGACAACCGCATGCCGTCGTACTTCCTGCGCATCTTCGGTCGACCCGCGCGAGTCAGCGTCTGCGAGTGCGAGCGCGGCAACGAGCCGAGCGTGGCGCAGGCGCTTCACCTGATGAACGCCCCGGAGGTGACCCGCAAGATCGAGCATCGCCACGGTCGCTCCCGACGGCTCGCCGACAGCGATCAGACGCCCGCGGAGATCATCGATGAGCTCTACCTCGCGACGCACACGCGGTTTCCGAGCCGTGAGGAGCGAGAGCTGATGTTGACCGCCTTCGGTGGCGATCGAGAGCGGGACCCCGCTGCTCGTCAGAGGGGCGCAGAAGACGTTCTCTGGACGCTTTTGAACATGAAGGAGTTCATCTACAATCATTAGGGCTGCAGGCCGCAGGTTCCCGCGAACCTGAGCGGCGGATTCATCCGTCGGGAGAGAGTTCATGCTGAAGTTCGATGCGGGCGGGAGTCGTCGAGGCTACTGTGATAGGATGACGCGGCGCCACCCCTTGCGCGGCGGGGGCACGCGGCTCGTCGGCGGCCTGGCCGTGCCGCATCTTCTCGCGCTCGAGTCGCGAGCAGCGGGCGTGCGAGCGGCCGAGGGGAGCATCGAGCCGTCGAGGCCGCGGGCGAGGGCGCGCTCGTGCATCTTCCTCTTCCTCGAGGGCGGGCCGAGCCACATCGATATGTGGGATCTCAAGCCCGACGCGCCGAAGGAGATCCGCGGGCCCTACAGGCCGATTCGTACGAACGTGCCCGGCACCTTCATCGGCGAGCTGATGCCGCGCTCTGCGAAGGTCGCGGACAAGTACACGATCCTGCGCAGCCACAGCCACGGCGACAACGGTCACCAGACCGGGTACCACCGCGTGATGACCGGCTACCCGCCGAGCTTTGCCGACGGTCAGGCCAACCGCCTGCCGACGAACGAGCTCTATCCGTCGATCGGCTCCATCATCTCGCGCCAGCTCGGACCTGGCGGTCCCGTGCCCCCCTACGTCAACATGCCGAACCCGATGGGACCGGGCGGCCCCGGATTCTACGGCGCCGAGTACGCGCCGTTCGTCATCGAGACGGACCCTGTCCAGGCCGATTTTCAGGTCCGCGACCTGACGCCTGCGGGCGTCGGAGGAGGGGACGGTGAGCGGCGATTCCGGCGGCGCCGTCAGCTTCTGGAGCGCGTCGAGGAGCTGCGGTCGCGCGGTGCGCTCACGGGCCGCGCCGGGGCGATGCCGACGTACTACGAGAAGGCGCTCGACATCGTCACGTCCGCGCAGGCGAAGCAGGCCTTCGACATTCACCAGGAGCCGCAGTGGCTTCGAGAGTCTTACGGCCACACCTCGCTCGGACAGTGCGCGCTTCTCGGTCGACGTCTCGTCGAGGCCGGCTGTCGCTTCGTGGGCGTCGAGCACGGCAGCTGGGACACGCACTTCGACAACTTCACGAGTCTCGAGACGTCGTTGGCGCCGCACGCGGATCAAGCCTTCAGCGCGCTCGTCACCGACCTCGCACAGCGCGGGCTGCTCGACGAGACGCTCGTCGTCCTGATGGGGGAAATGGGACGGACCCCGAAGATCAACAAGGACGCCGGCCGTGACCACTGGTCGGCCGCACAGACAGTGGTCCTCGCTGGCGGCGGCATCAAGGAGGGCGCCGTGGTCGGATCGACCGACAAGCATGCGTCCGCGGTGACTTCGACACCGGTGTCGATCCAGGACCTCCTGCGCACGATCTTCCATCTGATGGGCGTCGATGCGGACAGGACCAACCTCACGCCGCTGGGTCGCCCCGTGCCGGTCGTCAAGGACGGGCGAGTCGTCCGGGAGCTGCTGGCGTGAGCCGGCGCTCCGCGGTCGCGTTGGTCGTCCTCGCGTGCCTGGGCTCTTCGACGTCGTCGATGGCGCAGAAGGCGCCGGAGCTCGGCTACGTGTTTCCGGCGGGCGGACGGGCCGGAACGACCGTCGACGTCCGGCTCGGCGGCTACGACTTCACGCCCGACATGCAGTTCTTCTGTCTGGCCCCGGGAGTGAGGCTGACGGCCCTCGACGAGCCCGGCGAGCCGATCATCCAGGCGCCGCCGTACTGGTTCGGACCGAAGGGGCGCTCCACGGCGATGCCGATCCCGCGGGAGGTGAAGGCCAGATTCGAGCTCCCTGCCGACCTGCCGCCCGGCCCGATCCGCTGGCAGGTGGCCAACGCCAACGGCTCGAGCGCCACCGCGGTCTTCGAGGTCGGCGACGGGGTCGAGCTCGTCGAGGACCGGTGGCGCGACGATCTTCAGCCGCTCCCCGCCCTCCCGGTAACCGTCTCCGGGCGCCTCGGCCGCATCGCCGAGGTCGACCGCTACTCCTTCGTGGCGGCGTCGAGCGGTCCGGTGTCCGTCGATCTCGTGGCGCGGCGCCTGGGCGCCGACCTCCACGCCGTCATCGAGATCCTTGACGCGATCGGGCGGCGCATCGCCGACGTGGCGGACACCGAGGGCTTCGACGCCGCGCTGACCTTCGCGGCGGTGAAGGGCGAGCGCTACGTGATCGGCATACGGGACGTCGACTTCCGGGGCCACCGATCCTTCGTCTACCGCGTCCGGGTCACCCCCGGTCCTCGTGTCTGCGTCGCCGTGCCGGCGAGCGGTCGACGCGGCGAGACGCGCGATGTAGAGCTCGTCGGCTACGGCGTCGCGACCGGCGCGGCGCGGCTGGAGAGCGTCACGCGCTGCGTCACTTTTCCGACGGCGGAGGCGAGCTCCATACGCTACCGTCTGCAAACCCCGCATGGTGACGCCGCGTCATTCGAGCTCGGTGTCTCGGAGCTTCTCGAGACCGTCGAGGACGAAGGCGGTGGCGACGAGGCAAGACGGCTTCAGGTCCCGGGCGCGGTGACCGGTCGACTCGGCGGCGGCGACGATCGCTGGATCTTCGAGGCGGGCAAGGGCGACGTGCTGGGTGTCGAGCTCGAGGCGCGTGCGATCGGCTCTCCTCTGGACGTGACTCTGGGCATCGTCGACGCCGCGAGCGGCAAGGAGCTCGCGAAGAACGACGACGCGAAGGGCTCGACGGATGCCGCGCTCGACTTCACGGCTCCGGAGGCCGGCAGCTACGAGATAGTCGTCGGCGATGTCTCCGGGCTGACAGGGTCACCCCGCTCGATCTATCGGCTCGTCGTCCGTCGGGTGACGTCGGATATCGAGCTGACGATGCCCCAGCAGCTGACGCTCGCTCACGGCGGCAAGGTGGAGCTCGTCGTCAAGGCGGTCCGGCGCGGTGGCTTCTCGGGTGAGGTGTCGCTGTCGCTCACGGGACTCCCCGACGGGGTTACGGCGCCGGCGGGGCTGAAGATCGCCGGGGACAAGGGCGAGCTGAAGATTCCGATCGAGTGCGCGAAGGACGCGGCGACGTCGGCCGCGCTGCTGCGAGTCGAAGGGAGTGTCGAGATCGATGGTCGAGCCGAGCGACGCGTCGCTCTCGCAGGAGCATCCGGAAATCTCTGCGCTCGCCGTCCGAGGGACAGTCAGGTGGATGCCTGCGTGATCGCGACGACCATGCCGCCTCCGCTGAGCTTCGACGTCGTCGGTCGTCAGACGCAGCGCGCGGTTCACCGGGGTACCACGTACCCGGCGCCCATCGTTCTGGAGCGTGCTGACGGCTTTGATGGCGAGGTCGAGCTGCACATGCTCGCGAAGCAGGCGCGGCACCGTCAGGGAATTCGCGGGCCGGCGATCGTCGTGCCGCCCGGTGTCAGCGCGGTCGAGTATCCGATCTTCCTCCCCGAGTGGCTCGAGACCGATCGCACGTCGCGCATGGTGCTCCTGGCGATGGCGAAGGTGCGTGATCCGAAGGGGAACCTGCGGTATCTGACGACGCCGATTACGTCGCGCATCACGATTATCCTCGTGGGAGCGCTGCTTAATATCTCGCACGCGGGGCCCGCGAAGGGTGTCGCGGGACCCGGCGAGCTGACGGTGACGCCCGGCAGCGTCTTCGAGTTCCCGCTGCGTGTGCGGCGCTCGGTGAAGCTACGCGAAGACGTGCGCGTCGAGCTGGCGCCGTCCTCCGAGCCCGGCGATCTCCTGAGCTCGGAGGCCGTCGTCCTGGGACGGGGTGAGGACGCGGCGGTGCTGCGAATCACGTCGGCGCGGGATCCCCGCCTGGTCGGGGACTGGAAGATCGCGGTGCGAGCCACCGCCACGGTCGCCGGCAAGTGGCCGGCGATCTCCCTTGTCGAGGTGCCGGTGCCGTTCGTCGCGGGAGAGTGAGCCGTGCCGGGGCGACCCGCCCCCCCCCCCC
>CAYMLL010000093.1:0-4145 GCA_964390645.1 uncultured Planctomycetia bacterium
TCTCGACAAGCGGCATCTGCTCCGTGGACGCTACGATCACCAGACGGCTGGCGGTATCGTCCGCCGTCACGGTCGGAGGGGGCGTGGTGTCGTCGGGATTCTGGTCGCCGTAGATCGACGAGACGAGCGTCGCGGCCTCCGCGGCCTTGCGGTTCTTCAGCGGAATCGTCTTCAGGACCCGAGCGTCGCCGGGCAGCGCGGCGTCGAGCTGCGCGACGAGCTTCGCGACCTCGGCGAGGCGAGCTGTCGGCGCCACGATCACGACACGGCCGCCCGCCGGATCAGCCGTGACCGACACGCGCTCCGACTTCTCCGTGTCCGGGTGCCGGGAGGTCCAGATCTCGGTGGTGAGAGCCGCCAGAGCGGCGACGTCCTTCGCCGTGACCTGGAGCACGCGCAGGGACCTTTCGGCATCGGGCGACTCGACGTCGAGTCCGTTGACGATCCTGCGGATGTGATCGAGCTCCTCCGCGGTCGCGACGACGATCAGGCGTCGCGAGGTGCTGTCCCCTCGCACGGTCGCCGGGACCTTCGCGTCCGGATCGCTCGCCCGGTGGATCTCCTGGACGATCGGCCCGAGCTCCTCGGCGTCTCGGTGCTCGAGAGGAATCTCGTGCAGATAGCGATCTGTGCCGGCCGGCAACTTCGCGAGATCGGTGACGATGTCCTCGATCTCCGCGATCTCCGCCACCGTTCCGGTGACGACGAGCGAGTTCGTCTCCGTCTCCGGCGCGACGCGCAGGTCCCGCAGCGGCCGACCGCCCGGGTCCTTCGGAACCAGCGTCTTGTTGATCGCCGCGGCGAGCTCGCTCGCATTGCCGCGGATCAACGGGATCACGCGGGACTTCCGTTCCGAGTCCGGCGCGGGCTGATCCAGCTGCTTGACGATCTTGACGATCTCGCCGAGCTCGCTCTTCGGAGCGGTGACGATCAGGCGACGTGTGACGTCGTCCGCGACGATCTTTGCTCGCGGCTTGTGGCGCGGACCGTGCTTCTCACGAAGAGTGTCCGCCAGCAGCTCGGTGACGATTGCGTGGACGCCGCTGGCCTCGGCGGACTTCAGTGGAATCACACGCAGCTCGCGCGGCTCCTTCCCGGGCGCCGTGTCGAGCTCGCGCAGCAGGATCGACGCGCTGTCCACAGCGCCCTTCTCGCCGATCAGCAGCAACGAGCCGGTCGTCTCGAAGACGCTGATCTTCAGGCGCGGTTGGTCCGGGTCGACGTTGATCGCCGCCTCGATCAGAGTGCTCAACTCGCCCGGGTCAGCGCGTTGAAGCCTGACGAGGCGCAATTCGCGGCTCACGGGCCGCGCATCCTGAGGATCGAGCTGACGGATGATCTGCTCGACGCGAGCGATCTCTTCGGCGGGCGCGGTGACGAGGAACCTGCTGCCGCTTCCGTCGACAGCGATCGTCGCGCGCTGTGCCGTCGACAGCTCCTCGCCCTCGAGTTGCGCCGCGTAGAGCTCCTCGACGATCGGCAGCAGCTTGCGCGCGGTCGTTCCGCGTACCGCGATGGGTTTCGTCTCCCGTGCCGTCGGCTTCTTCGCGGCGATGTCCAGCTGAGCGACGATCTTCTCGACGGCCGCGATCTGCTCCGCGGTTCCCGACACGAGGATGCGGCCGCGATCCGGATCAGCGATGAGCGTCGCGTCGCCGCCGCGGGGCGACGGCTGCCCCGCCGTCTGCGCCGTGTAGAGTTCCTGGACGCGCGAGATCAACGTGTCGAGGCCCTTCTCGCTCTTCACCTCGATCACCGTCACGTCGCGCGGAACGGTGCTCGGTTTGCGCGTTTGAACACGTTCGAGAATGCTGCTGATCTTCTCGATGTCCTCCGGCACGGCGGTGACGATCAGCCGTCCGGACGTCGCGTCGGCGAGGAACTGCGCCGCGGGCTTCTCCGGCTCGTCGTCGGTGCGCTCCTGGGCGTACAGCTGCTCGACCAGCGGACGGACGCGATCGAGCTCTTCGGCGTCTCCCACCTCGAAGAAGCGTGTCGACGGCTGGATCTCGACCTTCCTTGGCTCGTCGGCGCCGAGATCGGTGAGGAGCTTCTTCGCCTCGTCGTGAAACGACGCGGGACCGACGACGACGATACGGTCGCCGCGCGCGTCTGAAGAAAACGTCAAATGTCGTGCGTTGCGATCGTTTGTCGCGCGGACATCCCAGACCTTCGTCGCCAGCTCCGCGATGGTCTGCGCTCGTTCCGAAGGCACATCGATGAACTTCGTGGAGATCGGGTCGGAGTGTCCCTCGGCGTCGAGCTTCTTCAGGTACTCTCCGAGCGACTCGAGATCGCTCGTCGGACCGCTCGCGATGATGGAGTTAGTCGTTGAGTCGGCCGCGACGCGAACGCGTTGGATCGGTCGGTTGTTACCGTCGTAGACCGTCAACGTTTCGCGGAGCGTTCCCGACAGCTTCTCCGCGTCGAGGTTGGTCAGTCGGTAGATCCGCGTATCGTTCTCCGCCCGCGGCGTCACCTTGTTGTAGTCGGCGATGATCCGGCTGATCTCCTCGAGCTCGTCTTTCGGCGCGGTGACGACGAGACGGTTCGATCCCTCATCGGCGATGATCTTCGCGCGCGGCTCGTAGCGCGCGCCTCGACGATCCCGCATGATCTCGGTGAACGCCTCGGAGACGAGCGGCGCCACTTGCGCTGCTGACCCGGTCTTCAGCTGGATGATGCGGATCTCTCGCGGCGAGGTCTCTCGTTTCGTGTCGAGATCGACGATCATGCCGCGCGCGGTCACCAGAGCTGCGGGAGAGCCGGTGATGACGAGGCTGTTGCTGCGCTCGTCGACCTGTACGCGGATCGTGCTTTTCGCGCCTTCCGGGTTGAGGGCGTTCTCGAGCAGTCCCGCGACGTCGGCCGCGTTGGCGGTGCGCAGGCGGAAGACGCTGGAGTCGCGGGTGATCGGGCGAGACTCCTCGGGATCGAGCTGGCGGATGATGCTCTCCAGGCGCTTCACCTGATCCGCGGTGCCGGTGACCAGGATGCGGGCGCTATCCGCGCCCGCGACCAACGTCGGCGGTCCGCCCGGCGGTGGAAGCTTCCCGACCGTCTGCGCCTCGTCGACCTTGCGGACGAGCTCGATCAGCTCCGTCGCATCGCGACCGTGGACGTCGACCGGCTGTGTCTGCCGCTCGGGGGTCTTCTCCTCGGGCTCGTCGATGATGGCGACGACCTTCTCGACGCGCTCGATCTGCTCGTTCGACCCGGTGACGACGAGGCTCTTTCCGTCGCCGTTCGCGAGGAGGGCCGGCTTGCCGTCGGCCTCGGTCTGGAGGCCGGCGACCTGCGCCGCGTAGAGCTGCTCGACGAGCGGCAGGATCGTCGTTGCCTCGGAGGAGCCAAGCCGGATCGAGCGGGTCGTGCGTTCGATCCGGGCTTTCTTGTCGGCGGGCTCGAGCTGCGCGACGATCTTCTTCAGTCGCGCGTGATCTTCGGCTGTCGCGAGGACGAGCAGTCGATCGGAAGAACCGTCGACGACGATGGTCGGCTGCGGCGCTTCGGTGGAGGCACCCTCCAGGAGGAGACTCGATATCAGTGTCGCCCACTCGGTGGCGGGGCGCTCGGTCGTGTCGACCTCCAGGACCTCGAGGTTTCGTGCGAGGGTCTCCACCGCGAGGTCGAGCTGCTCGACGACCTTGCGCACCGCGGCGATCTGCTCGGTCGTTCCCGTGACGAGGAATCGATTCGCGCCAGGGTCCGGGAGGATGACTGCCGGTGAGTCGGTGCTGTCGGGCGGCGCGGCGTCGGCGACGAGCTTCTGCACGTTCTGGCTGATCTCGTCGACTCTGGCGAACTTCAGCGAGATCACCGAGAGCTCGCGTGTACGCGCGAGCGGCGGAGTCGACTTCTGCAGCTCCTCGAGGATCTCCGCAATGCGCTCGAGGTGGGAGAGGCGTGCGGTGACGATCAGGCGCCCCGTGTCGGCATGGGTGATGATCTTGGCGTCGGGCGGCCCACCGTTCGCGACGTCCTTGAACTCCTCGGCGTAGAGTTGCTGCGCGAGATCCGAGATGCCTTGCGCTCCCCTCACGTTCGGCAGCTCGAAGATGCGCAAGTCGCGCTTCTCGGGCGGCTCTCCCGCGACGTCGAGCTGCAAGAAGATGCGTTCCGCGACCTGCACGTCGGCGGGCGAG
>CAYMLL010000093.1:4155-23293 GCA_964390645.1 uncultured Planctomycetia bacterium
AGCCTGAGGGCCTCTTCGCCTATCAGAAGCTCGCGGGCGAGCCGGAGACGACGAGACTGCTCGAGCCCGAGTGCGCGTGGACGCTGAGGCGCCCTCCGGCGGCCGCCTTCAGCACGGCGCTGGCCGTGTCGAGATCGGTGTGCGTCACGCGCAGGAGTCGCGTGACGGTGATCTCGGTCGAGCGCGTGCGGCCGTAGGAGCCCTTCTCGTCCTCGTTGCGGTCGACCCCGTCGATGAACTCCTCGACCTTGCGCAGCAGCTGCGAGACGGGCGCGGTGACGATGAGACGGTTCGTCGTCGCGTCGACGATGAGCTTCGCCTTGTTGGAGATGGCCGCCGCCGGATCGCCCTCGGCGGCGACGCCGGAGACGCCCTGGCGGATCATCTTCGCGAGCGCCGCGGCATCGACGACGCGGGGATAGAAGATCCTCAGCTCGCCGGCGGACTCGCCTTCCTTCTCGAAGCGATCGATCAGCTCCTGCGCGAGGGTGAGCAGCGTGGGCGGCCCGAAGAGGATCAGCGTGCCGGTCGGCTGGTCGTAGCTGACCGTGATGTACGTCTCCGGATTGGCCGGAGCCAGCTTCCACGAGGTCTCGATGAGCTTCGGCTCGCGGGGGGCGGACTCGGCTCCGAAGGTCTTCTCGAGGATCTCGGCCAGGACGTCGCCGGACGCGTTGACGAGCCTCACCGTCATGAGCTGGCGCTTCTTCGTTGTCTCGATGTCGACCTGCACGACGAGGTCCTGGATTCGCCGGATCGCCGCCATGCGATCGGTGACGATCAGCCCCTTGCCCGTGACGAGGGCGGAGATCGAGCCGGCGTCCGAGAGCATCTTCGACGCGGCCGCGGCCGTCTCCGTCGCATCGACGAACGCGAGCGGTAGAACGACGGTGACGACCTCGCCGGGGCGCACGTCTCCGGTGGTCTCGATGCCTCGGAAGATCTTCAGCGGCAACTGCTGGAGTTTGTCCCGGGGAGCGAGCCGGATGAATCGATCGGTCTCCACGAGAACGACGCCCTTCATCGACAGCATGACGTTGAGCGTGTCGAGCGCCTCGCCGTAGGTGTACGGTCGGCTGTCCGTGAAGGTCACCGTGCCCTCGACCGTGATCTCGCCGACGAGTGGCTTGTTCGCCATCTGCGCGAATCGCCGGATGACGTCCGGGTAGGGGACTCCGTCGAAGTGGAAGCGGATGTTGGGCTTCTCCCGCGCGGGCTTGTCAGCCGTGGGCTTGTCAGCCGCGGGCTTGTCAGCCGCGGGCTTTTCCGGGGCCGTCTTCGCGGGCGTGGGCTTCTTCGTCGCCTCGTCCTGCGCGAACGTCGGCCGCGTGGCCGGGATGAGCGAGGCGAGAGCGAGGCAGAGCGACAGGATTACGGTGTATCTCATGGTGTATCAGTCGTGTTTCAGCTGCGACGGCACACGCTCGTCCGCAAGCCGGTACTTGTCGGCGAGGGTGTCGCCGCTCTCGACGGCCCAGAGCTCGTCCTTCGTCGAGATGATGACCCGGGAGAGTGATCTCAGCTCGGGCTTGCGAGGCGAGGGAAGCGGGCGGTAGTCGACCATGACCACCTTGCCGCCGGCGAGCGCGTCGCCCGTATGGTACTTCGTGGTGCGATTCTCGGTGGTGTCGAGGACGAGCACCTCCGGCTCGCCCCGCCACTCGGACAGCGAGATCACCCGGAACGTCTCCGGCCCCGGTGGCGGAGGCGCCGGTGGCGGCGCTGGAGGAGGCGTCGGAGGCGGCGTGGGAGGTGGAGGCGGACGTTTGACGTACGGCCGAAAGAGCGCGCGTCGGGCGATGCCGTCGCGGAGCTTGCGCTGTGCGTCGTCGATCTTGACGGCGTCCTTGTCGTTGAGGATCTCGACGCCTCGCGGCGGCTTCAGGACCAGCGCCAGAAAGCGGAAGCTGACCGTGCGTTCCGCGACGCTCTCGGCCATCCCGACGGTGAGGTTCTCGATGCGATGGAGGCGGGTGTCGGAGTCGAGCCGGAAGAGGAGGTCGACGATCTTTCCGATCGGCCCGACGCCCTGGATGCTCCAGCCAACTTCGGTCGGCATCGACGAGCCGCCTGCCGGGGTCGGAGTCAGTTGGCGCATCCCGGAGGGCACGCGCGAGAAGCGTCGATCGTCGAGACCCGCGTCGGCGATTCGTTCCGTCAGGTACTCGCCGATGCGCGCGCTGGTTTCCTCGACACTCGTGCCGAACGCGCGCCGTCCGTGTTGCTCGACGATCGCCTGCGCCTGGAGCGCACGGTTGTAGACGCCGAGATGCTGACGGAGAGAATCTTCGAGCTCCTGCGTTCTTCCGTCGGCCTCGCGCAACGGACCGAGGACGAACCTCTTGCCGGCACCGAAGAGCGCAAAGGCTCCGGCGAAGCTGACGACGACCAGGGTGAGGCGGCGTTCGCGTCGCGTCATGATCCGCTTCCCTTCACCCCGTCGAGCGATGCGTCGTCCTCGGGGCGCGGCGGAGGCTGGTGCTCCTCGAGGTCGATGGGCATGCCGCTCCGCGTGCGAAGCTCGAAGCTCGTCTCGAATCCGAAACCGAGAGCGTCGTTCGTCGGCGTGACGGCCATCGGGCCGACGCCGTAGCCGGCCGCGCGCAGCGTGCGGTGAAGGCTGGCGAGGCGCGCACCGTCCTTGCCGTTGAGCCTGACGTTGATACGGCTCGACGCCGTCGTCGACAAGGATGTCAGGTAGATCTCCGTCGATGGCGGAAGCACCGAGCTGAGGTACGCCCAGTGATCCAGCCAGCGCCCGTCGCCCGCCGCCCACTGGTTGATCGCGATCGCGTCGCGTCCGACGGCGTTGTAGACCGGGATGTTCGCCGTGTGCGCGGCGATCTTCGCCTCGAGGTCGGCGTGAGGCTCCTGTTTTTTCTCCATGGCCTTCGATCGTAGGACGAGACCGCCGACGATGGCGACGACGAGCAGGACGGCGGCCGCCAGTCGACGACGAAGCGGGAGATTGCGTCGAGGCGGGACCTTCTTCGGGTGCAGGAAGTCGAACTCGAGCCCTCGCGGATCGTGGACGCCGAGCGCCAGGCCGATCGCGGCGACCGACGCGCGTGCCGCAGCGGCGGCGCTTTCGTCGAGCTGCAGCCGGCTCGCCGGATCCAGAAGCTCGCACCGTACATCGAGCTCGCCGGCGAGCGCTCGGCGGACGGCCTCCTCGTTGCCGGTGTCTCCCCCGATCAGGACGCGAGCGACACGACCGCGTCCCTCGAGTCCTCGGAAGCTACGCAGGCTCCGCTGCAACTCGGCGGCGATGGCGTCCGGGGCAGGATTCGTCGCGACGCGGCTGAACGCGAGTGCCTTGCCGACGAAGACATCGACGACGACCTCGTCCCTGCGCAGGTTGACGAAGGCGAGCGCCTCGTCGGGGGAGGCCTGAGCGTCGCAGCAGAGGACGCAGCGCAGATTCGCGTAGGAGCGAAGGCCGAGGGCTTGCAGCTTCAGCCCCGCCGCGGCGGCTTCGTCTCGATACCGCTCGATCACGTCGCGCCGAGCAGCCACCGCGAGCACCTGCAGGCGTGTGAGTTTGCGCTCCGTCGGGTCCGGACTTTCGCCATTGATCGGCCCCGACACGGTAGCGAAGTGCCGCTCGATCGTGAAGTCCACGACCGCGTCGTCGGCGGGGAAGGGAAGGTCCTTGCCGACCTGGAAGTGGACCATCGACGCGAGCTCGCGGAAGTTCTCCGGCGGCGGCAGCGTCAACGGCTTGAAAACGACGTGGCGCCGCGGCAAGCCCATGACGACGCGGCCGGGGGCGATGTTCACGGAGTCGAGAGCGCTACGCATCCAGGTGCCGAAGGCTTTCGGTTGCTCGACGTCGACACGATCCTCGACGGGAATCGGGATTGTCTGGACTCGCGTGACGACGACCGTGCCGCTGCGGCGAGCGGCCTCCACGATGCGCAGCTGGTGGCCGTCGTGGTCGATCGCCGTCACCCGACCGCTCGAGCGGAGCTTGCGCGCTCGTTGCCGCCGGAGCTTCTCGATCATCTCGAGAGCGAGCTGTCGGGCGTCGTCATCGGTCACGGGCGTCACTCTCCTCGACCAGGGAAAAGGGCAATCCGTGTCGTGTCAGGTCCCGGAGGTGGACGATGCGGGGACGCGGTGGGGAAACATCGATGACCGCCTGAAGCACCCGGTACCGCCCTGATGGTACGCCGAATCCGACCACGTGCAGTCGATACTGGAAGCCGCGCGATGTCAGTCGCGGCGCTACCGTCTTGAACCTGGCCGCGTCGACGAGCCCCTCCCGGAGAATCCACGCGGTGGTGAGACGCCTTCGAGGGTCGACGCCCCGACGCTTGGTGACGATCGACTGTGCCAGGGACTCGTCCACGCCCTTGACCAGCGCGAGAATCTCGGCGCTGGCCGTGTTGACGTTGATCGTGTGAGTCGCATAGCTGTCGTGTGGGTCGGTGCGGCAGCGGTCGAGAATGGAGTGGATTCCGGTGGTGTCGATGCCCGACTTGATCGTTCGCTCCTTCCCGTCCTCGCCACTGATTTTCAGCGTCGCGTCGAGTAGCTCGACGGGGTGCCTGAAGGCGGCGCGGTCATCCGCCAGACGTCGAGCCTCGGCGATGAATTCGATCGCCGCCTCGGGAATCTCGAGCGTCGCAACGGGGTCGATGTCGCGGTTGATGTCCACCTGCCGACGGTACCGACGATCGATTGTGTACTCCGTTCGCCAGCTCGTCAGATACGCGCCGAGCTCCGAGTCGAGCGCGCTGTCCTGGTCAGCGAGCAGCTGGTCGACTCGGGTGACATCGATGTTCGCCAGACGAGCGAGCGTGTCGTGGTCGAGAGCACCGATACGAAAGCGTGCCGACTGGTCCTCCACTCCGGAGCGTACGTCGCCGAGCGCGACCTCGTCCGGTGAGTAGACCGTGAAGTACCAGCGCTCGAATCCTTCCTCCTCGACGAGCTGCCTCTCGAAGATCTCGGGGACGTCGTGCCACCTGGCCCTGTCGTATCCGTTGGCCGCGACGACCTGGATGGCACGCTCGATGCCGCTCATCGCGGCGCGCATTGCTTGCCAGGAGCCGCGGCTTGCCGTCGATGCGGTCACCTCCGCACGCGACCGGTAGAGCAGGCTGACGACGGTCAGGGATGCCAGCATCGAGACCGTCAGCACGGCGAGAAGAACGAACCCTGCGTGTTCTCGGGCGCGCCTTCGCATCAGCGGCGGTCTCCGTTCTCGCGTTTCGAGGGGACGCGCCAGCCTCGCGTCGTCGAGTCGGGAATCGCCACGACGCGGCGAAAGACCTCACCGTCGTACTCGTGGTGCCGCCTTCCGTGCGCCAGGGTGTCGACCCCCAGCGTGACCTCGACACCGCGGGGCAGGTCATCTTGCCGCCATCCGTCGTGCCAGCGCTCGCCGTCGTGGTAGCGGATTCGCAGGTATCGCACTCGATCGCTGACCAGCAGCGCGTCGCTCGTGTCCTTCTCTCCGTCCTCTCCGTCCTCTCCGTCCTCTCCGTCCTCTCCGTTATCGCGGTCCTCGTGAGTGCCCTCGGAATCCGCCTCGAGGCTCGTGGAGCCGATCCGCGTTCGCTCGATCCCGACGACGACGGGCGCTCGCTTTCGCTCTTGCTGTGGATCTGGCTCGTTTTCTGCGTCGCCATCGGGCTCGGAGTCCTCCCGGCGCTGACGGTACCCGACGAGGCAGCCGCCGTTGTCGGTCGTGTGGAACTCGAGGCGATCCGCATGGCCTTCCAGACGGACTCCGTAAGGCGATCTGTCGCTGGCTCCGAGAAGCTCGACCGTGATTCGGTCCATCAGGAGACGTGCGGCGCCGATGGCCTCCATGCGCGCGGTTGCGGCCTCCCGCACCCTTTCGGTCTCGTAGTGAAGGTGCAGGGCGCCGATGAGCATCGCGCCACAGATGGAGATCGAAAGGACCAGCTCGATCAGCGTGAATCCGCGCCGCGCATCAGCCATCCTTCTTCTCCTTGCTCTTTCGCCCGGCGGCAGGCGTCAGCAGCTCCCGGACCTTCTTCAGGCGCTCCGGGTCGACGCGTGTCCCCGGAGCGGGCTGCCGCTCGTGGCGGAGCAGTACGAGCTGGCTCAGGGACAGCTCGTGGTCCCGCTCGCCGTGTCGGATGGTGACACGTACTCGCGCCAGCGGTCGGTCCGGGTCGGCACCGGGGGCCAGAGCGTTGGGAAGCGACTCGATCTCGATTTCGTGCGACCAATCACCGAAGGGGTGGCCGAACGCTCGTGGCTCCTGAGTGCTCGCGGGTAGCAGTCCCATCTCGATCCTCGAAAGCACCGTGATGGCCAGGTCCATGGAGTGAGCCTCGTGCTCGAGACGCTCGCTGGCCTTGATACCGGCGGTCAGTCCGTTGACGATGGTTCCCGTCGCCAGCAGCAGGAGCCCGAGCGCGAGCACGGTCTCGATCAGCACGGCCCCGCGTTCCTGGGAGCTCGTCGTTTGGCCGGTCGTGGAACGTCGTCTCATCGGGGGCTTCCTGCGGATTCGTTCGCGACACCGGTACCCGGGTCAGGTGTCCCCGTGTCGGAGGGGAGCGGGTCGAAGCTGCGGGGCCTTTCGATGGTCTCCCGAGTGATGAACGGCTCTTCGATGGCTTCACGAGTGATAAACCCGGTGATGCCGACGAGGCGCACCAGCGTGCGGTGTGACCGGGTCCCGTCGTGGGAGACGAGCGTGAACTCGGCGGAGTCGCTCGAGCCGTCGGCGAAGAAGAGCACCGACGGTATCGATTGCTCTGCGGTCCAGTAGGCCGTCTCATCGTCCCGGGTCAGCTTCCGCGCCGGACTCCGGGGCTCCTTCTCGGCGTCGAGGAGTCGGACCTGCTCGACCTCGAGGACGCTGGCGAACTCGTCGACCCACGACTGCGTCGATGGAAGCGGCTCGAACTGCCCGGGAGCGCCGATTGGATCCGGCTCCCAGAGCAGTCGGGGTGTGACATCGTCTTGCGCCGGGGTGGACTCGCCGCCGGGGGGTCCCTCGCCCCGGCGGATTTCCAGGCGCAAGGACCGACCGCTCTGCTGCGCCTCGGCTCTCGCGAAGCGCAGCAGGCTCTCGAAGCGTCGGACGCCCTCGGCGTGCTCGGCAGGGAGGCGGCTCGATGACGACGTCGATACCATCGCGCCCAGGAGAAGTCCGAGGATCATGACGACGAGCAGGAGCTCGACCAGCGTGAGTCCTCTCTGTTCCTTGGCGTGTTGCGCTCGGCGCATGTTCGGCCTGTATCGGGGTCAGGATCCCGGCGGCGTCGGGGTGGGCACCGTTGTCCCTCCGGTGCCGGCGCCCGGGCCGGTCACGGGAAGCCCCGGCGTGCCGCCGACACTGTCGAGAGCGCCGGTGTTGCCACCGCGTCCACCGTTGGGGTCGAGCCCGTCGCTCTTCGGCTTGACCAGGTAGATGTCGTCCGGTGTGTTCTCCCGGGCGTCGGGGCCGACGGAGTAGAGCAGATAGGGCGGCGCCGACTTGTTCCCGCGCCGGTTGGCATCGACGAGCTTGTACTTCAGGTCGTTCCCCCAGGCGTCGTCGAAGACCGTGGTGAAGTCGACGTAGGGCCCACGCCACTTGTCCTTCTGCTTGGAGTTCTCGATGTTCGGTGGCTCGAGCAGCGCCTTGAGCCCGCCGTGCTCGGAGCGTGGAAAGGTGCCCATGTGGAGCTTGTAGAGCTCCAGCCCCGTCTTCAGGTTCTGGAGCTTGAGCTTCGTCGTGCCGATCTGGGCATCCTCCTGCTGCGGCAACACGTAGACGATCAAGGCTCCGGCGAGCATGAGGATGATCAGGATCACGAGCAGGATCTCGACCAGTGAGAAGCCAGCGGTGCGCAGGCTCGACGACGACGGTGCCAGGTGCGACATCAGGGGCCCTCCCGGGGGGGTGAATCGTTGCATCCTAATCGAAGAACAACTCTCGTGGTCGTGTTTCAATGTTTATAAGGTGAATTACCTACGTACTTGAACGTTTCCCTTACATTCCGGCGCCGAGCGATCCGGCGAGCGTGAAGATCGGGAGCAAGAGGCCGAGTGCAAGGAAGCCGATTCCGGCGGCGACGACGCAGAGGATCGCCGGCTCGAGCAGGCGTACCGCCTGGTCGACCTGCCGATGGGTGCGCCGCTCCACTTTCTCCGCGATGTCGACGAGCACACGATGCAGGCGGTTCGACTCCTCAGCGACCGCGATCATCGCGATGACCTGCGGCGGAAAGAGGCCGCCCTTTTCGAGGGGGGTCGCGAGTGTCTCACCGCCGCGGACGCTCTCGATGGCGTCGTCGATGTGGGACGCGAGGAGCGTTGAGCCAGTCGCATCCTTGCTGATCGACAGCGCCTGCAAGAGCGGCACGTCGTTATGGAGCATCGTTCCGAGGATACGGCAGAATCGCGAGATCGCGACCATTCGCAGGGCCGTACCGACGACGGGAACACGGAGGCGCCAGGTCTCGAAGACGCGGCGACCGATCGGGCTCCTCGACACGGCAGTGAGTCCGGCGATCAACGCGACAACGGCGACGATCAGGACGAACCAGTACTCGCGAACCGCGACGCTCATGCCGAAGATGAGCACCGTCGGCAGCGGCTTTTGCGCGTCGCGTAGCAGTGGCTCGAACTTCGGCACGAAGAGAACCAGGGCGGCGGTCATGATCACCGAGCCGACAACGCAGAGAAGAGCCGGGTAGATCAGCGCGCCGCGCACCTTCGCACGCAGCTCGTCGAGTCGCTCGACGAAGCCCGAGAGACTGTGGAGCACCTGCTCCAGGAAGCTCGCTCTCTCGCCGGCCTGGACCATCGCCACGTGCAGGAGCGGGAAGGTCTCCGGTCGTTCGCTCATCGAGCGTGTCAGCGACTTGCCGTCGGCGATCTCGTCGCGAATCTCGCGCAGCAGCGCCACGAGGTGTCGGGCCACCGTCGCGCGGATGATCGAGTCGAGCGCTCGTAGCAGCGGCACGCCGGAGTCGAGGAGGTCCGCGAGCTGACCGTAGAAGACGCCGAGGTCGCGCCGTCGTACGCGGCTGCCGTCGTTGACAGGCGTCCTGGACCGTGTCGGACGGACGTCGACCGGGAAGAGCTCGCTGTCGTCGAGCTGACGCAGCACAGCCGATTCGTCGTCCGCTTCAAGAACGCCCTCGACGCTCTCTCCGGCGCGGTTCTTGGCTTCGTAGTGAAAGACTGCCACAGTAGTTCAGCTGTTGCTTGCTCGCGGCGTCCGCTAACTTCTTCGGTCCCGTTACTCGGCGGTCGAGCGGACGATCTCGTCGGGCGTTGTCAGACCGGCGCGGACCTTCGCCCAGCCGTCCTCGCGCAGGAGTCGCATTCCACCAAGACGTCCCGCCTTGACGATTTCCGGTGACGGCGCGCGTTCCATGATCCTGTCACGCACCTCATCGTCGACCGTCAGGAGCTCGTAGAGGCCCGAGCGCCCGCGATATCCGGTCTCGCGGCAGCGGCGGCAGCCGTCACCGCGTACGAGCCTCGCGCCCGGAGCGAGCTCGAGGTCGCGCGGCAGCTCTTCGCGGGTCGGCTCGTACTCGACACGACATTTCTCGCAGACGCGTCGCACCAGCCTCTGGGCCATGGCCCCGACGACCGTGCTCGAGACCAGAAAGGGCTCGACGCCCATCTCGACAAGCCGCGTTGCGGCGCTCGCCGCGTCGTTGGTGTGTAGCGTTGACAGCACGAGGTGCCCGGTGAGCGCCGCCTGCGTCGCGGCCTCCGCGGTCTCGGAGTCGCGAATCTCCCCGATCATCACGATGTCAGGGTCGTGGCGCAGGATCGCGCGGAGCCCACGTTCGAAGGTCAGGCCGATCTTGTGGGACACCGGGATCTGGTTGACTCCGGCGAGGTTGTACTCGACCGGATCCTCGACCGTGAGCACCTTCTTCTCGGGGCTGACAAGAGCGTTCAGTGCCGCGTAGAGGGTTGTCGTCTTGCCGCTTCCGGTCGGGCCGGTGACGAGCAGGATTCCGTGGGGACGGTCGATCAGCTCGTTGAAGCGCCCGAAGGTCTCGTCGTCCATTCCGAGCTCCGGGAGAGTCAAGAGCGCGTTCGACTGATCCAGGAGTCGCAGCACCACGCCCTCGCCGAAGAGCAACGGGATGACGCTGACACGCACGTCGATGCGGCGTCTGCCGACCTGGAGCTTGATGCGACCGTCCTGGGGCAGCCGCTTCTCCGCGATGTTGAGACTCGCGAGGATCTTGATGCGGCTGACGATCGCCGCCTGGAAGCGGTGGACTTGCGGCGGCAGCGTGGCCTCTTCGAGCACACCGTCGATGCGGTAGCGGATCGACAGCTCGTTCTCGTACGGTTCGAGGTGGATGTCACTCGCGCGCTCCACCACGGCCTCGAGGATGAACTCGTTGACGAGCTTGATGACGCTCGCCTCCTGCGCCATCTCGAGAAGGTCCTCGGTGCTGCTGGGCTCGCCGGTGAGGAGCTCGATGGACTCGTCGCCCGTCCGCTCGTCGACCAGATCCTCGATCGTGTCGCCACCGAGGCCGTAGTGCGCCTTGATGACCTTGTCGATCTCGTCTCCCGCAGCCAGCGCCGGCTCGATCTCGAGGCCGGTAATCATGCGGACTTCGTCGAAGGCGTAGAGATCGAACGCGTCGCTAGTGACGACCCGCAGGGTGCCGTTCTCCCGCGACACTGGCAGTAGCCGCTTGCGGTGGACGAACTTAGACGGCAACGACTCGAGGATCTCCGGCTCGATCCGCACGGCGGAGAGGTCGACCACGGGCATGTCGAGTTGCTCCCCGATCACCTCGATCAGTCGACGCTCGTCGACGTGGCCGAGGCGGACGTGGGCCTGGTCGAGGCGGATACCCTCTGACTCGTGGAGCCGTAGAGCGTCTCTGAGGTTCTGGGCGCTGATGAGCCCACGCCGCAGAAGCTCTTCGGAGATGCTGGAGATGTTGCTCAACTCGTCTTTACCGAACTGGATTCCGGGGTGCGCTCTCGGTCCCGGGGTTGCCCGGGGGGCTTCGACGGCTGACGGGGTCATTCTCGCCGTCCGGGTGAATCGATTCAACCAATGCAGCGAAAATTGTCCGAAACCGTCCACGGAGGCTGTCAGGGCCACGGAATTCGAGGATCCGGGCTGGCCGGTACGGGCTCGTGGGCGGGATCTTCCCCCCGTGTGACCGGGTCCGGGCGCGCTCGATCGGGCTCGTTGCGTCTCTCGGAGCGAGGTCCGAGCCCGCAAGCCTCGCGCGAGCGTGTGGCGACGCCTCCGAACCCCGGGATCCTGGCAGAGCCGGGACGGGGGCGGGACGGACTCAGTCGAGGTTCTGCACGGTCACCTCGCCGTCGGCGTCGCGTTCGATGCGCACGTCGCCCTTGAGCGTCTTCCCTCGCCACGGCAGCAGTGACGTCAGGCAGTCCTCGGGGCCGAGTGCCACGAGCGGTGAGATCTCGACCTGGCCGGTAAGCTTGATGTTCGCGGCTTGAAGCCACCGGTGGTGTTCGTTGCGGACCAGTAGGCGGGCGCTCTCGAGCGAGTCGACGCCGGCGGCGTTGTTCACCGGGGCGAACTCGTGCTCGCGCACGACCTCGACGTTCAGGTAGCGTCTTGCCGACGGCAGCGCGTCGAACACGAACGTCTCGAACTTCGTGCCATCGATCTCGAGCGGATTGCCGTTCTCGTCGACGGTCGAGATTCTCTTCTGAGCGACGTGATAGGGCAAAGCGATGTCGCCTGTCGCGACACGCTCGAAGAAGTCGAGGCGAAACGCGTGAACGGCGATGCTGCCGGCGCCGAACGCGAGGCGGCCGTTCTCGTCACGCCGGTTTGCCAGCTTCTGGGGATGGGCGCTGTACTCGATGACCTCGGCGAGGTCTTCACGCGTAGCGACGACACCGATCTTCTCGTCGGGGCCGGTTTTCTCGAGAACCGCGAGCGACATTTCCGCGCCTGTGAGGTCATGGAGACCGAGGAATGTCGGGTCTGCGATGCGGATCAGCGCGTTGTCGACCTGGAAGTAGAAGAGGTGCTCGATTCCTCGACGACGGGCGTCCTCGAGGCCGCCGCGCTCCGCGAACGTCGAGTAGGCGCCACCGTGCCCGTTCGGGCTGAGAAAGAGCCGCCCCTTGTCCGCGAGCACGAGCTTGCCGTCGCCGTCGAGCGACGGGAGCATCGTTTGCTCGAGGAGAAGTACGTCTTCGCGTGAGAGACCGAAGAAGTCGTTCTCCTCGAAGAAGCGACAGGTGTCATCGTGGTTCGCCGCGCTCGTCATGATGTACCACGGAACGGTCGAGCAGAGACGGTCGCGGAGAGCTCGGATTTTCTGCGCGTGCAGCTCGAAGAGCGTGCGGCCGGAGTGCAGGCCGAAGGGAAGACAGCCCTTCGGGCCGTCGAATCCGAGTCGGCTTCCCTGTCCACCGGCGACGAGGAAGGCACCGACCTTGCCCTGGCGAATGAGATCCCTCCCACGCTTGGTTGCTCGTCGCCGTGTCGCGTGGCAGTGATCCTCGCCGATGTGCAGGACCGCGGCTGGCTCGAGCTCGCCGTCTTGATCGTCCGCGGGAGCTTCGGGCGTGGTCGAGAGCTTTGCGATCAGGTCGAGGTCGATCGAGCGCAGCTGGTCGAGGAGGCTCGCGCGTGCCATCTCGTCCAGCTCGTTCCAGAAGCGAAAGACGTGTTGTTGACCGGCGGCTTCGAATCGATTCCGGACCTGGGCCGAGCTCTCGACGAGGTGCTCGGGTTGGTTCACGGTGGCTCCTCTGACAGCGGTACCGGGCTCAGGATTCATGGTAGCAGTCGGGCCTCGGGGGGTTCACGGCCTCTTTGGGGGACTTCCTCGGAACTCTCCGCATTCGTCTTCCTCTTCATCGGTCGACTTCGGGCGTTCTCTTGATTCCGCCTGATTCGTTGTTTCCGCCGGTGTTTCCGGCCCGGTTCGACGATCGGGATGCTACCGGGTAGTCTTCTGCGACCGAGATTCGAGGAGCTATCCGGTGGACCACTACCCCGCACGAAGATATCACCAGGAGCAAGACGACCCTTGCGAGAACCGTGAGGAGGCCGTCGAGTTCATGCTCAACGTCGTGAATGCGACGATCTTCTCCAGCGGGGGAGACTACGCAGGCGCTCTGGAGCAGTTCTTTCCGCAGCTGGAGGCGCTCGGACATCTCATCGGCGCCGAGAGCCTGGATGACGTGAGCTCCTTCCTCAGGCGCAACTGCCTCCACTGCTGAGCGCTGGCCCTGCTCCGCAACTCTCGAACGCGCCCGTCGTGCCCATCTTGCACGCGAGTCGCCGGGTCATTCGCGACAGCTCGGTGCGCAGCGGCTGGACGAGATCCGCGGGGCCCAGCAGGATAACCTCGTGGAACGCACGGGGGAGAACGATGTCGCTCGGGATTCGCCCGACGAGGACGCTCAGGTTTTTCGTGCTGTCGATCTTGTCGCGCAGCCTCAGGTAGTTGCGGTGGTGACCGCTGCCACGCGGCGACTTGTTGTGGAGGTAGACGAGAACGAGCGTCCGTCGTGCCGCGTCGACCACCGACGAGAGGTGGGTGCACCACGTCTCGAAGAAGTCGTAGGGGTCGACGAGGACCAGGTCGGCCCGAGCGTCGGAAATCACATCCGCGCCGCTCGCCGCCTCGGCGACCTCCACACCGTCGATCTTGCGCCATTCGTCGCGACGCGCGGCTTCGATGTCGAAGACAACGACGTTCGGCGTCGCCCTGGTTGTCAGGAGAATCTGCCGCACGAGGAGTCCGGTGCTTGCGAGACGACCCTGACGTAGCCACGGATCCTGGGCGTCGATAAAGGAGCCGGAGCCGAGCCACTCGAGCCGTGTGACGGTGCTCTGCAGCAGCGGATAGGTCGGCGCGCCTGCGAAGGGGTCGAGATAGCGTACTTCCGGGCGACCGCTCGTCGCGACGCTGGCCACGAGCTGTCGCGTGATGTGTGCGGCCCACATGCCCTTGATCACGTCGCCCCAGTTTCCCGGCTCGTAGAGCAGTCCGAGCTCGCGGTTGGCCGCCCGGTCGGCGACCTTCCAGGACCAGCGGCTCCTGGCGTCCTGGTTCGACGAGGGAGGGCTGCTGGTGGGTTCGGGTTTCGAGGATGTCATCGAGCTCGTCTCGGGCCGCGTGGTGCGTTCCGGACTCCTCATCGGGGCCTTGCTGAGCTACACTCACGGGAGCAGGCTCGAAGTGCGCCCTGACGGCCGGATTGCGCGAACTCTTGCGCCCCCGGGAGCCAGCGCTACTGTAGCGTATCGTCGAGCCCCGTCAAAGACGGGCCCGGCAAGACCCCGGACTCTCGGGACGGGGCTCGGGCGACGTGGCGTGGTCCCCTGTCCCGGCGACCGTGAGGTGGCGGGTCACGGGGCGTGCTCAGTTTCACCTCCCTGACCCGTGAGTCAGGCACCCGCGAAGGAAGTTCGAGTGACGACGAAACCTTTTACCCTCGTCGATGCGCAGGCGATGCACGACCGTGAGGCCGAACTGCTCGCGCCCTACGCGATGCCCAGCGCGGCCAGCCGCGGGCGGCGGTACGACGAGCCCGAGTCCGTCTTTCGCACGAGGTTTCAGCGGGACCGTGATCGGATCGTCCACTCGACCGCTTTTCGCCGGCTCGAGTACAAGACGCAGGTCTTCGTCAATCACGAGGGCGATCACTATCGCACCCGGCTGACGCATACGCTCGAGGTCGCGCAGATCTCGCGCTCGATCGCCCGTGTTCTCGGGCTCAACGAGGATCTTGTCGAGGCGGTCGCGCTGGCCCACGACCTCGGTCACTCGCCCTTCGGCCACGCGGGGGAGGACGCCCTCGACGAGATGATGAAGGACCACGGGGGCTTCAACCACAACGCGCACGGCCTGCGCGTTGTCGATCAGCTCGAGAAACGCTATGCGGAGTTCGATGGGCTCAATCTTTCCTGGGAGATTCGCGAGTCGATCATCAAGCATGGAGATCACTTCGCCGACGTGCTCGGCGCACAGTGGGAGCCAGGTAGCCAGCCGCTTCTCGAGGCACAGCTTGCCGACGAGGCCGACTCGCTTGCGTACAGCAACCACGACATCGACGACGGACTGCGGGCGAAGTTCCTCACCTTCGACGACTTGCGGGACATCGAGCTCTGGTCGGACGCCGAGGAGGACGTGCGCCGTGAGCTGGGCGATGGCCTGGACGATCGCACCGTTGCGGCGCGAACCGTATCTCATCTCATCGATCTTCAGATCCGCGATCTCGTCGAGACCACGCGCGATGGGCTCGAGGAGCACGATGTCCGGTCGGTGGAGGACGTGCGAGCGCACGGTGGGCTGCTCGTCGGATACTCCACCGATATGAAGCGGAAGAAGGACGAGATGCAGGCTTTCCTCTACCGTCGGCTCTATCGGCACTATCGCACACTGCGGATGCAGGAGAAGGCGAAGAGGTTCATCCGGGAGATCTTTCGAGAGTACACTCGCAATCCACGGCAGCTCGCGCCAGCATACCTGGAGCGGTCGTTGACAGACGGAACGCACCGTGTGATCTGCGATTACATCGCGGGGATGACCGATCGCTATTGCCAGGACGAGTACCGTCGGCTGTTTCATCCCTTCGAGAGAATCTGAAGAGCTGAAGGCGGGAAGATCGCAGATGGCCGACGACGGTGCGCAAGAGGAGATGTCTTCCGCAGGCGATGACGCCGCTGACCGTCCGGCGTCGCGCGAGGCGAAGGGCGCACGCAAGCGGCTGATCTCGACGTCCGCGTTGCCGCACAGCGTCAGCGACCGTATCACGCTCTGGATCGCGCGGGCGGTCTTCTTTCTTGTCGCGGTCGGGCTCGGCATACACGGCGCGAGAGCGTTCAGCACGCTGATCCCCGACGCCGAGATCAGCTCGCAGCAGGGTATCCTCGTCGCGTGCGTCGTCGCGATCCTCCTCATCGTAATGGAGGCTCTGTTCGCGCGCAGTCCGGTGCGCACGATCGCCGGCATTACCGTGGGGCTGCTGATGGGGCTGATTCTCTCCGCCGTGTTTCAGCCGCTGGTCGTGATCATCACGAAGGCGGTGGCCGCGCCAGGGCTCGAGGACGGAAGCCTCGGCACCCTGATCGCGTTCCTCAACCTGATGACGACGACCATCTTCTGTTTTTTCGGCGTCACGCTCATCATCAACACGCGTGACGAGTTCAAGTTCATCATTCCCTTCGTCGAGTTTCGCAAGGAGGTCAAGAGCCACATTCCGCTCATCCTCGACACCAGCGTCTTCATCGACGGTCGGCTGTATGGCCTTCTGTCAGCGGGGGTTTTCGAGCAGCGCCTCCTCGTGCCACGCTTCGTTCTCGACGAGCTGCAGCGCGTCGCGGATTCGTCTGACCGGTCGCTCAGGGAGCGTGGGCGACGTGGGCTTGACATGTTGCACGAGGTCGAGCAGCACTTCTGGCTCCACGTCGTCGATTTTCCGCTCGATCATGACGAGGAGGTCGACGCCGGGCTGCTGCGACTGAGCCTCGTCCACGAAGGGCGTCTGGTGACGACGGACCACAACCTCACCAAGCGAGCGCGTGTTCAGAATGTGTCCGTGATCAACGTCAACGACATCGCGACGGCGATGAAGCCGGCGTTCGTGCCCGGCGATTCGTTGCGTGTGCGGCTGCAGCGAGCGGGGGACGACCCTGGGCAGGCGGTCGGTTTCCTGCAGGACGGCACCATGGTTGTCGTCGAGGACGCGCGCGAGAATGTCGGTCAGGAGGTGACCGTCGCTGTTCGCAGCGCCCTGCAGACGAATGCCGGCAAGATGGTCTTCGGCAAGCTGGCGAAGGCGGGAACGGGCAGCTCTCGGTTCTGATGGCGGACTCGGGCGTGACAACGAGCTGTGGTGTCGTCGTTGCGGCGGCCGGCGGCGGCACACGCTTCGGCATCGAGGGCGGCGGCAAGAAGCAGTTTCTCCAGCTGGCCGGTCGGCCTATGCTCTTCTGGTCGCTGGACGTCTTCGGCTCGATCGATGAGGTCCAGCGCGTCGTCGTCGTGTCGCCCCGTGACGACGTCGAGAGAGTCGAGAGGCTCGTGGGGCGCTGGATGAAGCCGCGAGAGGTATCGGGCACCGCGGTGACTGTCGAGGTCGTCGCCGGCGGAGCGCGGCGCCAGGACTCGGTTCGCATCGGTCTCGAGCGCTTCTGGGAGGACCTTGATGTCGGGCTCGTCCACGACGCCGCGCGACCTCTGGTCCGGGTCGACGACGTTCGACGGGTCCTCGCCGCCGTCCGTGATCACGGCGCCGCCGTGATCGGTCACCCGGCGACAGACAGTATCAAGTGGGAGGAGGACGGACTGGCCGGGCGCGACCTGGAGCGTGGCAGAGTCTGGCAGGTGCAGACACCGCAGGGGGCGAGCTGCGAGCACCTCCGACACGCCTACTCCGTGCTTGCGCGCGACGGTGACGAGGAGAAGACCGACGAGGTCGCTCTGCTCGAGAGCATCGGCGTGCACGCCCGTCTCGTCGAGGGAGCGCGGGACAATATCAAGGTCACCTTGCCGGGCGACGAGCGTGTCGCGGAACTGGTGCTCCGCCGGCGTCAGGGGGAAGCCGCTGGCCGTTGATCGAGGGTCGCGAGACGGCTCTCGACGCGCGTCTGCCTCCGAGAGTCCGAAAAAGCGCCCAGCCTCTCTCCGTGGGCCGCTATAATCCCGCGAATGTTTCGCATCGGACTCGGCACCGACACTCATCGTCTCGAGGCGGACCTGCCTCTGTGGGTCGGCGGCGTCCAGATCCCATCTCCGGTGGGTGCGGTCGCTCACAGTGACGGCGACGTTCTGCTTCACGCGCTCACCGACGCGCTGCTCGGCGCCATCGGCGGGGGAGATATCGGCGAGCTCTTTGCCGACACCGACGCACGCTGGAAGGGTCAGGCGAGTCACCTCTTCGCCGAGGAAGCCACGCGTCGGGTCGCCACCGCAGGCTACCGTATCGAAAACGTCGATGCGACGATTCACCTCGAGGCCGTCAAGCTGTCGGAGTACAAGCCAGCGATCGTGGCGCGGGTGCGCGAGATTCTGTCTGGCTGCGGGTCGGTGTTCACGGAGGGAGCGGTGAGCGTCAAGGCGAAGACTGCCGAGAAGTGCGACGCGATCGGCGAGGGTCGGGCGATTGGAGCGCACGTCGTGGTGTTGTTGCGCCGTGTCGCGGATCGTGATGAACTGGTGGACGATTGACCGCCAGCGGTCGCGATCACAGAGAGCGACGGGAGGTTTCTTGATCATCATGACGTTGCGGCTTTACAACACGCTGACGAAGACGAAGGAGGAGTTCGTACCGCTGGAGGTCGGCAAGGTACGCATGTACAACTGCGGTCCGACGGTCTACAGCTACGCCCACATCGGCAACTTCGCCTCGTTCCTCATGGCGGACCTCCTGCGTCGCTACCTCGAGTACTCGGGGTACGAGGTCCAGCAGGTGATGAACATCACCGATGTCGGCCATCTGACCGAAGACGACCTCGCCGATGCTCGAGGCGAGGACAAGATGATCCAGCAGGCGCGTCGGGAGCAGAAGACCGTCTGGGAGATCGCGGAGCACTACACCGAGTGCTTCCACGAGGACCGCAAGCACCTCAATCTGCTCGACGCTCACGTCTTTCCCAGGGCGACCGACCACGTCGACGAGATGATCGAGATCATCGAGGAGCTGCTCGAGAAGGGGCTCGCCTACGAGGCGGCCGATCAGGTCTACTTCTCGATTGACGCTTTTCCGCAGTACGGGATTCTCAGCGGCAATACGACCGAGGAGCTGACCGCCGGTCACCGCGTCGAGATGGACCCCAACAAGCGCAGCCCGCTCGACTTCACGCTGTGGAAGAAGGACCCGAAGCACTTGATGCAGTGGAACAGTCCGTGGGGGCGGGGCTTTCCGGGGTGGCACATCGAGTGCTCGGCGATGAGCCGGAAGTACCTCGGGGAGGTCTTCGACATCCACACCGGGGGCGAGGACAACATCTTCCCCCACCACGAGTGCGAGATCGCTCAGTCGTCCGGGGGAGAGGGCCGTATCTGCGCCCGTCACTGGCTCCACCGTCGTCACATCCTCAGTGATAACAAGAAGATGTCGAAGTCGGCAGGGAACTTCCACACGATTCGGGACCTCCTGCAGCGCGGATTCTCGGGGCTCGAGGTGCGATACGCGCTCGCCGGTGCGCATTACCGGACCAATC
>CAYMLL010000094.1:0-23207 GCA_964390645.1 uncultured Planctomycetia bacterium
GCCGAGTCGACGCAGAAGTAGCCGTGCCGCTCGAACTGGTAACGAGCGCCGCTCACCGCCCCACGCAGCGAAGGCTCGAGCTTCGCCGACGCGAGCACCTCGAGAGAGTCGGGGTTGAGGTTCTCCTTCCAGTCCCGTCCCTCCTCGACGTCGCCCGGCTCCTCGACTCGGAACAGGTGGTCGTAGAGGCGAACTTCCGCATCGATCGCGTGCCTGGCGGACACCCAGTGAATCGTTCCCTTCACCTTGCGGCCGTCCGGCGCGTTGCCACCCGGGTCTCGGGGTCGTACTCACAGTGCACCTCGACGACCTCGCCGCTCTCGTCCCTGGCGAAGTCGGTGCACGTGACCAGGAAGCCGTAGCGCAGCCGCACCTCTCTGCCCGGTCCCATGCGGAAGAACTTCCTGGGCGGATCCTCCATGAAGTCGCTGCGCTCGATCCACAGCTCGCGCGAGAACGGCACCTTGCGCGTGCCCGCCGACTCGTCCTCGGGGTTGTTGATCGCGTCGAGCTCGTCCTCCGCATCCTGAGGATAGTTGTCGACGATGAGCTTCAGAGGACGCAACACGCCCATGACACGCGGCGCCGTCTTGTTGAGCTCCTCGCGCAGACAGTGCTCGAGCAGCGCGACCTCGATGGTATTCTCACGCTTCGCCATGCCGATCCTGTCGCAGAACGCGCGGATCGACGACGGTGTGTAGCCCCGACGACGCAGCCCGCCGATCGTCGGTATCCGAGGGTCGTCCCAGCCACTGACGCGCTTCTCCTCGACGAGCTCGAGCAGCTTCCGCTTGCTCATCACCGTGTAGGTGAGGTTGAGCCGGGCGAACTCGATCTGCTGCGGATGACACGGCGCGCTGACGTTGTCGAGGACCCAGTCGTAGAGAGGACGCCGGACCTCGAACTCGGTCGTACAGAGCGAGTGCGTGATGCCCTCGATCGCATCGGAGAGACAGTGTGTGAAGTCGTACATCGGGTAGATGCGCCACCTGTCGCCGGTGCGGTGATGGGACGCGTCGAGAATGCGGTAGATGACCGGGTCGCGCATGACGAGGTTCGGCGAGGCCATGTCGATCTTCGCCCTCAAGGTCCGCGTCCCGGGGTCGAACTCTCCCGCCCTCATGCGATCGAAGAGCTCGAGGCTCTCCTGAACCGGACGGTCCCGGAAGGGGCTCTCCTGCCCCGGCTTGCCGGGAACCCCTCGCTGCTCCCGGATCTGCTCCTGCCCGAGCTCGCAGACGTAGGCCTTGCCCTTCCTGACCAGCTCGACCGCGAACTCGTGGAGCTGGTCGAAGTAGTCGGACGCGAAGTGCAAATGCTCGCCCCAGTCACCTCCGAGCCAGCGCACATCCTCCTGGATCGAGTCGACGTACTCGACCTCTTCCGCGGTCGGATTCGTGTCGTCGAACCTCAGGTGACAGCGACCCTCGTACTCGCGCGCGATGCCGAAGTTGAGGCAGATCGACTTCGCGTGGCCGATGTGGAGGTAGCCGTTCGGCTCCGGCGGAAAGCGCGTGACGACGTTTCCCTGGTGCTTTCCCGACGCGATATCGGCCTCGACGATCTGACGGATGAAGTCGACGGCGATCCCGGTTTCTTCACTGCTCATCGAAGGAACATCCTGGTGGTCTGTTGCGGTCGATTCCGATCAGCTCTGGGCGGCAGCTATCCAGTCATCGACGCGCGCCAGCCGTCTACAGCACGTCGCCTTGCCTATAATGCCCATCACCTCTATGAGCCCGGGGGTGGCGCCACGCCCGGTGAGCACCGCCCGCAGCGGCTGCGCCAGCTCGCCGAGCCCCACGCCCTCCTGCTCGAGGAAGCCCCTGGCATGCTCCTCGAGGGCGGCGTGTCCGTCGACGCCCCAACCGTCCGGGAAGGCATCCTCGAGACTGTCGACGTAGCGCGCCACCAGCGGAGCGGAGTCCTTCCTCTTGCGCAGCGCCTTGCGCGCCCCCTTGTCCGGCTCGGTCGGCTCCTCGAAGTAGTATCGCGCCTTCTCGACGATCTGCTGGAGACAGCTCATGCGCTCCTGCTCGAGAGCGACGATCGCCTCGACGCGCCCGCGATCGGCGCCACCCGGAGCCACGGTGTCCGCACTGACATAGCCCGCCGCGACCAGCCGCGGAATGGCCAGCTCGACGAGGCCGGCAAGGGGCCGCTGACGCATGTAGTGGCCGCCGAGGTGCTCGAGCTTCTTGACGTCGTAGACCCCGCCCGACCTCGAAACGCCATCCAGGGAGAACTTCTCGATGAGCTCGTCCCGCGAGAAGATTTCCTGCTTGTCGTCATAGGACCATCCCATGCGCACGAGGAAGTTGATCATCGCCTCGGGCAAGAACCCCCTCTCCTCGTACTCGGTCACCGACACGGCGCCGTGACGCTTCGATAGCTTGCCGCCGCCCGGTGCCAGGATCAGCGAGATGTGGGCGAAGCGCGGCACGGGAAGATCAAGCCCCTCGAAGATGAGGATCTGCTTCGCGGTGTTCGACAGATGATCCTCGCCACGGATGACGTGCGTGATTCCCATACCGTGATCGTCACCGACGACTGCAAGGTTGTAGACGGGGCTGCCATCGCCACGAGCGATGATGAAATCCTCGATGTCCTCGTTGCGGATCTCGACGCGCCCGCGAATCAGATCGTCGATGACGGTCAAGCCCTCGGGGACCTTCAGGCGCACGGTCGCCGGGTCGCCGCCGGCGAGCCTCCGCGCGACCTCGTCGTCGCCGAGCCGGTCGCAGGCTCGGACCTCGGCGGTGAAGGCGCGAGCGTCGAGCTTGCCCGCGTGCATCTGCTCACGCAGCTGATCGAGACGCTGCTTCGAGCAGAAGCAGCGGTACGCCTTGCGGCTCGAGACCAGGCGCTCGACGAGCTCCGCGTGCAACGAGGCCCGTTCGGCCTGAAAGTCGGGCCCGTGATCGCCGCGGACCTCCGGGCCCTCGCCCCCGCCCAGACCGAGCAATCGACGGCCAGCGAGAATGGCCGGCGTCGCCTCCGGCGTCGACCGCGCGCGGTCGGTGTCCTCGACGCGGAGCACGAAGGTGCCGCCGTGACGGCGGGCAAACAGCCAGTTGTAGAGCGCCGTGCGAGCGCCGCCGATGTGCAGGTAGCCCGTCGGTGAAGGCGCGAAACGTACGCGCACGCCGGGATTTTCGTCGCAAGCTGGTGTACTCTGTCCGCTCATGTCGCGAAAGCTATCGCTCGCTCGAGAAACTCGCAAGCAGAAAGGCATCCCGGAGGACGCGCCTTGCCGACGTCAGCCCCCGTCGCCCTCGTGACCGGCGCCTCGCGCGGCATCGGACGCGCGATCGCGATCGAGCTCGCCCGTCACGGCCACGATATCGCCGTCCACCACGTCACTCGCATCGACGCCGCCGAGGAGACCGCCGGGGAGGTCGAGTCCCTCGGTCGTCGAGCGGTGATCATCGGCGCGGAGATCGCCTCGAGGGAAGCCCGCGAGCGCATGGTCGCTACGGTTCGCGACGAGTTCGGACGCGTCGATGTCCTGGTCAACAACGCCGCGCTGGCGCCACGCGAACGGGTGGACCTGCTCGAGTCCAGCGAGGAGCACTACGACCGCACGCTCGCCGTCAACCTCAAGGGGCCGTACTTCCTGACGCAGTCGATCGCCCGCTGGATGGTCGAGATTCGGGCGGCACACCCCGAGCGGCGCCTCTACATCGTCAACGTCTCGAGCCTCTCGGAATACACGTCGAGCGTGCTGCGCGGCGACTACTGCCTCGCCAAAGCAGGTGTCGGCATGCTGACGAGGCTCTTCGCCGACCGACTCGCCGAGCACGCTATCCCGGTGAACCAGGTCCGCCCCGGAATCATAGCGACGGACATGACCGCCGGCGCGCAGGAGAAGTACGACAGGCTCTTCGCCAACGGCTTCACCCCCTTCAGTCGCTGGGGGCAACCCGAGGAGATCGCCAGCGCGGTGCGAGCGCTCGTCAGCGGGGACTTCGATTTCGCGACCGGCGCATCGATCGACCTCGACGGCGGGTTCCACCTCCACCGGCTCTGACACCGGGCACGGGACCGACCGCCTGCCACCGGGGAGGGGGGAGCCGCCGCTCAGCCGACCGTCCGCAGGGTCGTCAGCTCCTTCTCGACGCCGTCGAGCCCACTCTGCTCGTACACCCGGATCAGGTGGGTCCCGATCACCGCGATGTCCGCGTGCCCGCCGAGCGCGGTGATCTGCTCCCGCCTCGAGATGCTGAAGCCGACAGCGACGGGAAGCCCGCAGATGTCCCTGGCTCGTGCGAGGAAACGCGTCAGCCGCTCCATCTCCAGGTCCATCTCCCGCCCGGTCGTTCCCGTGCGGGAGGTCGCGTAGAGGAGACCGGTCGCGCCGCTCGCGCCCGCCCGCAGCCTGTGCTCACCGCCGTTGGGAGAGCCGACGTGAATCGGGTGGATGCCGTGCTGCGAGCACGCCTGCGGATAGCCCTCTCGCGTCGCCATCTCCGGCGGCGCGTCGGGAAGGATCAGGCCACTGGCACCCGTCTTCGCCGACGCCGCCACGAAGCCCGCGACGCCGTCGCAGCCGCCGCGACCGCCGCCGGCCGCATCACGATACGCGAAGGCGATGTTGAAATAGCTCATGAAGACGAACGATGTCTCGTAGCGCGCCGTCACGTCTTCCATGAACGCGAGGGCATCCGCGACGCGGACGCCGCCGTCGAGCGCGATCTGGCTCGCGTGCGAGATCACCGGACCGTCGGCCGTCGGATCGCTGAACGGAATCTGGATCTCGATGATATCGACGCCGGCCATCGCCATGCGCTCGACGAGCTGCCGTGACTCCTCCAGGGTGGGGTAGCCGAGCACGATGTGCGTCATCAGGCCGACGCGCCGGTCGGCGCGTACGCGATCCACAGCCCTGTCGAGCGAGTTCTCGGGGGCCTTCACGCCGGAGCTCACCGGATCCTCCCGGCCGCGTACTCCCGGCAGTAGTCGAACCACTCCTGGTCCCCGATCGCGTCCGCGACGATGAATATGTCCTTGTCGCCACGTCCCGAGAGGTTGATGACCATCACCGTGTCCCCGGAGAGGCTCCCGGCGTTCTTGATGGCCCACGCGACGGCGTGAGACGACTCCATCGCGGCGAGGATCCCCTCCTCCCCCGCGAGCATCTTGAACGCGTCGATGACCTCGTGATCGAAGGCGGGCTCGTACTCGATGCGGCCGAGGTCACGCAGGTGCGCGTGCTGCGGACCGATGCCGGCGTAGTCCAGACCGGCCGAGATGCTGTGGGTCTTCTGGACCTGGCCGTCATCGTCTTGCAGGAAGTACGACTTGTAGCCCTCGACGATGCCGGCACGCCCCCCCGCGAATCGCGATGCATGCTCGCCGACCTCGAGACTCCTCCCTCCGGCCTCGACGCCGACCATGCGGACCTCGGGATCATCGATGAACTCGTGAAAGAGGCCGAGCGAGTTCGAGCCCCCACCCACGCATGCGACCAGCACGTCGGGCGTCGTGCCTTCCTTCTCCTCGATCTGCTGGCGCACCTCACGGCCGATCACCGCCTGGAAGTCTCGCACGATCGTCGGGTAGGGATGCGGACCGAGCGCCGAGCCGAGAAGGTAGTACGTGTCCTCGACCTGCCAGGTCCAGTCCTTGAGCGCCGCGTTCACCGCGTCTTTCAGCGTCCGGGTTCCCTCCTCGACAGGGCGCACCTCGGCACCCAGCTGGCGCATCCAGAAAACGTTGGTCGCCTGACGGCGGACATCCTCCGCGCCCATGTAGACGGTGCAGGGAAAGCCGAAGCGAGCGGCGACCGTCGCGGTGGCGAGCCCGTGCTGACCGGCGCCGGTCTCGCAGATGATCCGCTTCTTCCCCATGCGCGCGGCGAGGAGCGCCTGACCGAGGCAGTGGTTGATCTTGTGAGCGCCCGTCGCGCCGAGCCCCTCCTGCTTGAGGTAGATCTTCGCGCCACCGAGGCGCTCGCTGAGATTGCGAGCGAAATAGAGCGGTGTCGGGCGACCGGAGTAGTCGCGGTAGAGCTCGTCGAGGTCGCGGCAAAACTCGGGGGCGTCCTTCCACTTCGCGTAGGCCGCCTCGAGCTCCGCGAGGGCGGGCATCAGCATCTCGGGCACATATCGCCCGCCGTAGGGTCCGAAGAAACCGGCCGCGTCAGGCATGGACGCCGCGAGCCCGGGCTGAGGATCGAGAGTCTCGTCGGAGTCGGCCATCGGGGAACATCCTCGAAGCGGTGGGGCGAGCCATGAGATTCTAATGCAAATCGCCTCGAACGAGAAGACGGGGTGACCACACGACGAGGAGTCGCCGCAGAAGGTGGCGAGCTGCCCTTTACGGCTTGTCTCGCGTGTCCGGGCTCTGTTATGCTCGGCCGTTTCCATCGAACCCGAGATGAGAGGGAAGCCGTGCTCAACCTGGCGATTCTCCCCGGAGACGGAACGGGCCCCGAGGTCGTGGCCGAGGGCATCAAGGTCCTGGATGCCGTCAGCAGGAAGAACGACCTCGAGTTCGAGACCACCGAGTTCGACTTCGGCGCGGAGCGCTATCTCCGGACCGGCGAGATCCTCCCCGACGGCGCGGTCGACGAGTTCCGCAAGTTCGACGCGATCTATCTCGGCGCGATCGGCCACCCGGACGTCAAGCCAGGTATTCTCGAGAAGGGCCTGCTGCTGGAGCTCCGATTCGCGCTGCAGCAGTACATCAACCTGCGCCCCGTGGTTCTCTACGAAGGTGTCGACACCCCGCTCAAGGACAAGGGCCCGGACGACATCGACTTCGTCATCATCCGTGAGAACACCGAGGACCTCTACGTCGGCTCCGGCGGCTTCGCGCACAAGAACACCGAGATGGAGGTGGCGACGCAGCTGATGATCGCCACTCATGCCGGCGTCTCCCGCTGCCTGCGCTACGCATTCGAGTTCGCGCAGAACCACGGCAAGCGCAAGCACCTGACGCTCGTCGCCAAGACCAACGTGCTGACCTACGCGCACGACCTCTGGTGGCGCGTTTTCAACGAGATGGCGAAGGACTATCCCGAGGTCGAGATCGACTACAACCACGTCGACGCTTGCTGCATGTGGATGGTCAAGAACCCGGAGTACTACGACGTCGTCGTCACTCCGAACATGTTCGGCGACATCATCACCGATCTCGGCGCGATGATTCAGGGCGGCATGGGCATCGCCGCCGGTGGCAACATCAACCCGGACGGAGTCAGCATGTACGAACCGATCGGCGGATCGGCTCCGAAGTACACCGGCCAAGGTGTCATCAACCCCCTGGCCGCGATCTGCTCGCTGGCGATGCTGCTACGTCACAGCGCTGGCGACAGCAAATCTGCCGATGACGTCGAGAACGCGGTGAAGATCGTCGTGAAGAAGCTCGACTCCCTGTCCGCCGGTCGCATGGGCTACTCGACGTCGGAGGTCGGCGACCTGGTGGTGGACGCTCTCGGAGCCTAGGACTCCGCGGCAGCAGATCTCGAGGGCTCGAGTGGCGCCTGCGCCCGCTCGAACGCTTGTTCCGGCACCTCGAGGCGGAGGATCGTACCCTGTCGACAACTCCCGAAATGGAGCACCGAGACGACTCGTGAATCTGTTCCGCCAGGAAGCCGTCAGCGTCCTGAGCCGGGCGACCGGTCTCGACGAAGCCACCGTCGACGCGGCCCTCGTACGCCCTCCGAAGCCCGAGATGGGCGACTTCGCGTTCCCGTGCTTCGTGCTGGCGAAGACACTCGGCCAGGCGCCTCCGAAGATCGCCGCGGAGCTCGCGACGAAGGTCTCGGATGAGCTCACGCTGTTGACGGAAGCGAAGATCGCCGGGCCCTACGTCAATCTCGTCGTCGACCGTCAGCGATTTGCCGCGGACATCCTCCACGACGCGGTGGCGCAGGGGGACGACATCGGCCGGTCGGCCGAGGGCGAGGACAAGGTGATCGCGATGGACTACTCATCGCCGAATATCGCCAAGCCTTTCCACGTCGGGCACCTGCGCTCGACGATCATCGGCGGTGCGCTGTACCGGCTCTTCGAGAAGATCGGGTACACCTGCGTCGGGATCAATCATCTCGGAGACTGGGGCACCCAGTTCGGCAAGCAGATCGTCGCCCTGAAGCGATGGGGCCGGCCGGAGGACATCAGGGATCTCACGGCGCTCAACAGGCTCTACGTCAGATACCACGAGGAGGAGAAGGAGCACCCCGAGCTGGCCGACGAGGCACGCGAGTGGTTCCGCAAGCAGGAGGCCGGTGACCCGGAAGCTCTCGAGCTGTGGCGCGCGATCCGCGACACCAGCCTCGACTACTTCAAGGGCATCTACGAGCGACTCGGCGTCGCCTTCGATCACTACACGGGCGAGTCCTTCTTCAACGACAAGATGGAGGCGATGGTCGACCGCGCCGAGAAGAAGGGCCTCACATCGACCTCCGACGGCGCGCTCGTCATCGACCTCGGCGAGCACGGAATCGACACACCCGCTCTGCTGCGAAAGGCCGACGGCGCGACCCTCTACCTGACGCGCGATCTCGCCGCGATCCACTACCGCCGCGAGACCTTCGGTTTTCACAAGCTCCTCTACATCGTCGGCACGGCGCAGTCTCTCCACTTCCAGCAGCTGTTCACGGTCCTCGGTCTTCTGGGCGACGACTGGGCGGAGGATTGCGTCCACGTCAACTTCGGCCTCGTCAAGGGCATGTCGACACGCAAGGGAAACGTCATCTATCTCGAGGAGCTTCTCGACGAGGCGAAGCAGCGTGCGCTCGAATGCATGCGCTCGAACGTCGAGAAGCGGATGGATGTCGAAGATGAAGAGGCCGTTGCCGAGGCGGTCGGTATCGCGGCGATCTTCTTCAGCGACATCGGCAAGCAGCAGCGCATCAAGGACTACGAGTTCTCCTGGGATCGAGCGATCTCCTTCGAAGGAGACACGGGGCCTTACCTGATGTACGCACACGCGCGCATCGCTGGCATCATCCGCAAGTGCGGCATCGAACTCGACCCGACCGCGGACGTCTCGTCGCTCGTCGAGCAGGAGGCGCACAACCTCGTGACCCTCGTGTCGCGCTACGGAGAAGCCCTCACCGACGCAGCTCGCCAGTACGAGCCCGCGGTCCTCGGCGGCTACCTGCTCGACCTCGCCCACGCCCTGCACACGGCCTTCAACACGCTGCGCGTCAAGGGTGAGGAAGAGAGCGTCGCGAAAGCGCGCCTGCTCCTCTTCACGGTCGTCAAGAGCGTGCTCGCCAGCGGCATGCGGATCCTGGGAATCACGCCACTGCAAAAGATGTGAGCCGCGGGCAGACCGACGTCGCAACGGCAGCGGTCAGGCGCCGGACCGGAGAAAGGCCCTCGCGAACCAGCCCGGCCGAACCGCGATTGTAGTGCGCGGGGCGGCCTGCCTCTTTACTGCCCTCGGAACCGAGGCTACAATCGCCTGCCCTTTTTTCGTGGCGGAGCGGTAGCGCCCGTTCTTGCAAGTCCCCGCAGAAAGACAGTCCGGGCGAGAGGTTCGGAACATGAAAGTCACCGTCGCCAAAGCCCTCGGCACTTGCTTCGGGGTGCAGGACGCCATCGATCTCGCGATGGACGAGACCTATCACGACGATTTGACGATCGTCGGGCAGCTCGTCCACAATCCACAGGTGGTCGAGGATCTTCGTAACCACGGCGTCCACATCGTGGACAAGCTCGACGACTCGATCACGACGAAGCACGTCATGATCACCGCGCACGGCGCCCCACAGTCGATGCACGAGAATGCCCGCGCTCGCGGATTCAACGTCATCGATGCCAGCTGCCCTCTCGTACTGCGCGTCCACAAGGCCATCGCGCAGTTTGTCCGGGATGGTTTCCATCCGGTCGTCGTCGGGCAAGAGACTCACGTCGAGGTCAAGGGAATCGTCGGCGACCTCGATGACTACACGGTGATCGCGAGCCCAGACGAGATTCACTCGCTGGAGGGACGTGCGAAGATCGGTATCGTCTGTCAAACAACTCAGCAGATCGACTACGTCTCGGGGCTCGTTCAGCAGATCCGCACGACCTACCCCGAGATGCAGATCCGGTTCACCGACACGGTCTGCCAGCCGACCAAGGACCGGCAGGTGGCCGCACGCGAGCTTGCTGCCGAGGTCGACCTGATGATCGTCATCGGCGGCCACAACTCGTCGAACACGAAGAAGCTCAAGCTCGTTTGCGAGAGGATGGGCATCGACGCCTTCCACATCGACCGCGTCAACCAGCTGCGCCCCGAGATGTTCGAAGGCAAGAGCCACGTCGGCATAACCGCCGGGACCTCGACGCCGCGCGAGGTCATCGAAGAGGTGTACGAGGCGATTCTCGCCATGCCCGAAGTGGACATCACCAGCGCCTCGGGCATGCCGCCGAGAGAAAAATACCTCCACTGATTTACAGCCCTCGCCGCGCGGGATGATGCGCGAAGAGGCCGAATGACGCATGCGAGGCCCTCCCGACTTCGAGTCCCCCCACCTGCTCGATCTCGACTCCCTCGCAGCGGCATCGGATGGACCGGCTGACTGGGACGGGATCTTCGGTCGCTCCAGACCGCTACGCATCGAGGTCGGCGTCGGCAACTCGCCCTTCCTGATCGACCTGGCCCTCGAGGAGCCGGAGTTCAACTACCTGGGAATCGAGTATTCGCTGAAGCGAACGCTGAAGTTCCTCAAGCACGTCCACGAGGCGGGTGTCGAGCGCATCCGCATGGCGAACCGGAACTCCGACCTCGTCTTTGAACGCTTCGTCGCGAAAGAGAGCGTCAACCACATCTTCGTCAACTTCCCGGACCCATGGAGGAAGTACCGGCACCGCCGCAAGCGCTTCGTCCGTGAGGAGCGCATTCGTGTCATCTGCGATCTGCTGCTTCCTGGTGGCGGATTCTCGCTCCGGACGGACGCCAGGAAGTACGCCGAGGAGGGACTCGCCGCTCTCGAAGGTGTCGCCGCGCTCGAGAACATAGGCGGGAATCCCGGAGAATTTGCGGAGCGACCGGTCTACTCCTTCGAGACGAGCTACGAGAGCCGCTTCAAGGCCGAGGGACTTCCGATCTACTATCTCGAATACCGCAAGCGCTGTTAGCCCGAAGATGACCGGACCGTCGACCCGCGAGCTGCTGCTCGAAAAGATATCCCGGTTCCCCACCACCCCGGGGGTCTACATCCTGAAGGATGCCCGGGGCCGAATCCTCTACATCGGCAAGGCGGTGAATCTGCGCTCACGCGTGCGTTCCTACTTCGGCAAATCGTCCGACACGCGCGTCTTCGTCCGGTTCCTGGTCGAGCGAGTCGCCGAGGCGGACTGTCTCCTCGCCGAGTCGGAGACGGAGGCGCTGATCCTCGAGAACAACCTGATCAAGAAGCATCGACCGGTCTACAACGTTCGACTGAAGGACGACAAGACCTACGTCAGCATCAAGGTCACCCTCATGGAGGAGTGGCCCCGGGTCCTCGTCACGCGCCGCTACAAGAAGGACGGCAACCTCTACTTCGGCCCCTACGGATCCTCCTCCGCGGTACGCGAGATGCTGCGCGTTATCAAGACGGTCTTTCCGTTACGAACCTGCACAAACGGCTTCTTCGCGGGTCGTAAACGCGCCTGCATGGAGTACGAGATCGGGCGCTGTACGGCTCCGTGCGTCGACCTCGTCACGCACGAAGCCTACATGGAGGACGTCGAGCAAGTGATCCTGTTCCTGCGCGGGAAGAACAAGGAGCTCGAGCGGATCATCGAGCAACGCATGCAGGAGGCGGCGCAGCGACGGGCGTTCGAGCTCGCGGCGCGCTACCGTGACCAGATGAAATCGATCCGCAAGGTCTTCGAGACCCAGAAGGCGCAGGAGTTCCGGCTCGGCGACCTGGACGTCTACTCCACGGTTCAAGAGGGCGAGCACGTCGCCGTGCAGGAGCTGCTCGTTCGCGACGGCAAGGTCGTGAACTCCCAGTGCCACACCTTCCGCACCACTCTGGAGCCTGACGCCGTGCTGTGCAGCTTCCTGACACAATGCTTTCTCGCGGACCGATACGTCCCGCCGGAGATCCTCCTCGACGTCGACTTCGAGGATCGCACCATCCTTGCGGAGTGGCTCGCGCGGAAGCGCGGATCGAAAGTACGCATCTCCTTGCCGAAGCGTGGCGACAAGGCGGCACTCGTCGAGATGGCCCGCAAGAACGCGCACAACGCGTACCAGGTCGATCGTGACCAGAACGAGCAGCTCGAAGCTCTTCTTGCATCGTTGAAAAAGCACCTCGAGATGAATCGACTGCCGCGCACGATTGAATGCTACGACATCTCCAACTTCCAGGGATCGCTCGCTGTCGGCTCACTGGTGACCTTCGAGGACGGCAAGCCGGCCAAGAGCCGCTATCGGAAGTTCCGGATCCAGACGGTTGTCGGCGCCGACGACTTTCGCTGCATGGCCGAGGTTCTCGAACGCCGTCTGACGCGTGAAACGAAGCACGATGATCTTCCAGATCTCATCGTCGTCGACGGCGGCAAGGGACAGCTCGGTGTCGCGGTAAAGATCCTCGAGAAGCTCGGCATCTCCGACGTAGCGGTCATCGGCCTCGCCAAGGAGCGACGGCGGAAGCGAACGACGGAGAGGATCTTCCTTCCCGGACGCTCCGATCCGCTGCCGCTCGCGCAAGAGACTCGAGAGTCTCTCTACCTGCAGCGGATTCGAGATGAGGCGCACCGCTTCGCGATCCGCTACCACCGTGAGCTACGACGCAAGAAGACGCTGCGCACCGGTCTGGAGGACGTTCCCGGAATCGGCAAGAAGCGCCGGGAGGCGCTCGTCCAACGATTCGGGACCTTGAAGAAGATCGGCGCCGCCAGCCAGGAGGAGATCGCCGACGTCGTCGGTGCGAAGCTCGCCGAGAGCGTCAGGAAGCATCTCTCCGGATCAGCGGAGCACGGGAGCCGGGACTGAAAAGTCGGTGAATCCGGGCTGTTTGGCCGCTTTCGGAATCCGGTGATAGACTTCTCCGGGCATTCCGCCCCGACAGAACGCACCGGAGTTCCGCGCAGATGAACAGCTTCAATCGTCTTCAGCGCCGTCACATCGGCGAGATCCTGGTCGATCAGGGCCTGGTCACGAAAGAACACGTCGACGAGGCGCTGCGAATCCAGGCGAGCACCGCCGAGACCCCGGGCGCCATCCTCGTCGACATGGGCTGCATCACGGACATGGACATCACGAAGACCATCGTGATGCAGTACCAGCTCCCGTTCATCGATCTCCAGAACTACCAGGTGAACGAGAAGCTCGTCGACATGTTCGAGGCAAAGTACCTGCACAAGCACAAGATCATGCCCTTCGACCAGGTGGGAAGCATGCTCCTCTGCGCTGTGGCCGAGGTACCGCTCGATGAGGTCCTCAGCGAGATTCCCAAGACGACGCAGCGAAACGTCGCCCTCTACGTCGCCGCACTCGACGACGTCCGGACTCACCTTCAACGACTCGCTCCTCTCCCCGAGGATGTCTGCTCCGAACACTCGTCGTCCAGCAGCCGCGCGGCAAGAAGCGCCCAGGCAGCGAAGCCGAGCTCCACAGCGACCGGAGCCGGGGCGCCGAGGAGTGTCGGCAAGCCGTTCATCTTCGAGGAGGAAAGCAGCGAGGCCGTCCTCGAGGCGCTCGACTCGACCTGGGACTCGATCTTCGAGAGCATCGACGATTCGAGCGACGACGACACAAATGGTAGTGCCCTCGAGGGCCTCGAGGGCCTCGAGTAGCCGAAGCCTCGCCACCTTGACTTCGCCCGGTGGGTTTCTACAATCCCAGACTCCGGGTGAGACCAGTCAGGGCGAGGCCATGATCCACAAGCCGGACTCCGGTCCGCCGCAGACCCCGATGATGCAGCAGTACTTCTCCGCCAAGGAGAAGCACGCTGACAAGATCCTGTTCTTCCGCATGGGGGACTTCTACGAGATGTTCTTCGACGATGCGGAGATCGCGTCTTCGATTCTCGGCATCACGTTGACCTCGCGCTCGAAGGAGAAGGGATCGCGCATCCCGATGGCCGGCATTCCCGTGAAGGCCATCGACTCCTACGTGCCGAAGCTGCTGCGCGCCGGCAAGCGGATCGCCATCTGCGAGCAGATCCAGGATCCGAGGGAGGCGAAGGGGATTGTCGACCGCGAGGTCGTCCGGGTGATCACGCCGGGTACGGTCACGGACGAGCGTCTCCTCGGCGAGAAGACGCACAACTACCTCGCGAGCCTGGTGCCGCACTTCAGCACGAGAGGGTCTTCCAGCGCCGAGCGCCCTCGTTCCGGCGACGCCGAGGGCCCGGCACGTCAACCGACATCCTGGGGCCTCGCGTGGATCGACGTCTCGACCGGCCGGTTCGTTCTCTGGGAGACGAAGACCCTGTCCTCCGTCGCCGTCCAGCTTGACCGCATGTCGCCCTCAGAGCTGCTGCTCCCGGAGAGCTTCGCGTTCAACCTCGGCCGGCATCCTGACGCCGAGACCCTCGTCGGAGACTACTTCATCACGCCCTTCGCGGATCCCCTCTTCGATCGCAAGACGGCGCGCCGGACCCTGGTCGATCACTTCAAGACGCAGAATCTCGAGGGTTTCGGCTGCGAGCACCTCGACCTCGGCGTGCGAGCGGGCGGTGGGCTACTGCGCTACGTCGAAGACACGCAGAAGGCGAGCCTCTCGCACGTCAACAAGGTCGAGGCTTTCCGGGAGAGCCGTGTCGTGCCGATCGACCAGGCGACGCGGCGCGCGCTCGAGCTCACGGCGACCCAGCGTGACGGCGACCGCAGGGGAACGCTTCTCGCATCCTTCGACCGCACGTCGACGGCCGCGGGAGGACGCAAGTTCCGCGAGTGGATCCTGGAGCCGCTCGCCGTCGTCGACGAGATCCTCTACCGCCAGAACGGCGTCGCGACCCTCGCCGACGATGCTCTCCTTCGCGAGCAGGTGACCGGGCTCCTGAAAACGGTGCATGATCTCGAGCGCATCTGCACGCGCGTCAGCTACGGCACCGCGAACGCGCGCGATCTCGTGTCGCTCGCACACACACTCGAGGCCGTCCCGCCACTCCGGAAGCTGCTCGAATCCACGAGTGCGTGCGTCCTGCGCGACTGTGCATGTCGACTCTCCGATCCCGGCGACCTTCGCACGACGATCCTCGAGGCCCTCGTCGACGAGCCGCCTCTCACGGTCACGGAGGGCGGCCTTCTTCGCGAGGGCTACAGCGAGGAGCTCGACGAGCTTCGCGTCATCGCGCGCGAAGGCAAGCAGTGGTTTGCTCGTTACCAGCAGCGCGAGATCCAGCGCACCGGAATCCCGAGCTTGAAAGTCGGCTTCAACAAGGTCTTCGGGTACTACATCGAGGTGACGAACGCGCACAAGGACAAGGCGCCCAACGAGTATCTTCGCAAGCAGACTCTGAAGAACTGCGAGCGTTTCATCACCCCTGACCTCAAGGAATACGAAAACAAGGTGCTCCATGCGCGCGACCGCGCGGTCGACCTCGAGCACGAGCTCTTCGCCGAGCTTCGGGAACGATCTTCCGAGCACATGATAGAGCTGCAGGAGATCGCTGATGCGCTCGCCGACCTCGACGTCCTGACCACGTTCGCGACGCTCGCAGTCGATCGGGGCTACACACGACCCACCGTCAATGACGGAACCCGGCTGTGGATCGAAGACGGCCGCCATCCGGTCGTCGAGCAGATCGCGACCACCGAGCCGTTCATTCCCAACTCGGTCGATCTCGACACGGACCGTGAGATCATGATCATCACCGGCCCCAACATGGCCGGGAAGTCCACCTACATCCGACAGGTGGCGCTGCTGACGCTGCTCGCTCAGACAGGCTCGTTCATTCCCGCGAAGGAAGCAGAGATAGGGATCATCGATCGCCTCTTCACACGCGTCGGCGCGAGCGACGACCTCACTCGCGGTCAGTCGACCTTCATGGTCGAGATGAGCGAGACGGCGAACATCCTCAACAACGCGACGTCGCGCAGCCTCGTGATCCTCGACGAGGTCGGTCGCGGGACGAGCACCTTCGACGGCGTCAGCCTGGCGTGGGCGATCACCGAGCATATCGCCGGGCGTCTGCATACGCGCACGCTCTTCGCGACCCACTATCACGAGCTCACGAGCATCACGCTCGACCATCCCACCGCGCGGAACTTCAACTTCCTGGTGAAGGAGTGGAACGACGACATCGTCTTCCTGCGCAAGGTCGTCGAGGGTGGTGCCGATCGCAGCTACGGAATCCACGTCGCGCGGCTGGCGGGCATCCCGCGAGCAGTGATCGATCGTGCCAGAGAGATCCTCGGCAACCTCGAGAGCCAGTCTCTCGACCTCAACGACAAGCCGGCGCTGGCACGCAAGTTACGCAGGACCGAGCCCGATCGGGAGCCCGCCGCGATGCAGCTCGACTTCTTCCAGAACACGCATGACGAGGTCATCAAGATGATCAAATCCGTGAACCTCGACTCGACGACACCCCTCGAAGCGCTTCAGCTGCTCGCCGAGCTCCGCCGGAAGCTCTCCTGATCGAGACTCTGCCCCCGCGCAGGTCGCACGAATCAGGATGACAGCGTCCTCCGGAGACGTTATGTTCGGGTGATTATCAGCTCGTCGAGACGGTCCACCCGGCGCAACAGCCGCTATTGCGTGCCCGAAGCGCTTTCTCGACGGACGGTTCTCGAGTCTCGGTCAAGCCGACCATGACTCCCCCGATGCCAACCGGGCGTCGTGGCAAGACGCGGATCGTGAGATGACCAGCACAAGGAGCGTGGCCTCGCGTCGCCGGATTCCGGCGATGGCACTTCTCGGCATGATGCTGTCGGTCTCGGATCGTCCAGCGCGCGCGCAGCAGGGCGTGCCCGGCATGACGCGAGCGTACGGCATCGACGGCACCGTTCGCCCCGCCAGGCCGGATACCGACGAGGCGCCCGGGGAGCCGATGATCGATCTCGCCGAGCTGTCGCGCAACGCACGTCGGATGCCCTTGCCGAGGCACCCGGAGAGCCCGCAGCCCGAGATTCCGGCAGGTCGGGGGATCAGCATCGACCTGCGCACGCGCGAGGTCACTCACGACGATCCCCGGCGAGAACACGTCGCTCCCGACCGACCGCTCGAGTCCTCGGGTAGCCTGGGCGGCCGGCAGACGCGACCGCTCGAGGGCGCCGGCGCCGGCGAAGAGCGCGACCCTCGCAACTTCACCAGCCTGCAGCCGGTCGACGATCCGACGCAGTATCCTTACGCACCACACGTGAAGCTCTTCCAGCTGTTCACGGACCGCTCTGGCGGCAGGATCCGCTACCAATGCTCGGGCACCTTGATCGATCCGTATCACGTGCTCACCGCTGGTCACTGTGTCTACCTCCACGGCAACGTCAACGACTTTGCCGACTCGATCGATGTGATCCCCGCCTACGAGAACGGAGCTGCTCCCTTCGGCACGGCAAGCTCGACCCGTGTGCACTCGTGGGCAGGCTGGGTCAACAGTGGCAGCTTCGATCACGACATCGCGATCATCGACCTCGACCGACCGATCGGTGCCACCGCCGGCTGGCACGGCTACGCAACAAGCTCGTCATGCAGCTTCTACCTCGGAACGACGTTCACGAACCCGGGCTATCCATCGGAGCCACCCTACACGGGAGAGACGATGCACTCGTGGACGGGGAGCTTCGACGGCTGCGAAGGCTCGCAGGTTTACTTCGATCGCTACTCGTTTGGCGGTCAGAGCGGCAGCGGTGCGGTGCGCTTCCGCGGTGACGACTCGTTCGCACACGCGGTACTGTCGAACGGCACGACATCGCGCACCTGGGATGTGACGATCACGGCAGACAAGTTCGCCACGATTCGTGACAACTACATCGGAAACGACAGACCCGGCAGCTTCGATCTCCATGCGCTCCTGCGGGGGGCGGTGCGGGCGTAGCTGACGACGGGAGCCGCCGGCGGAGCCGTCTCGCTGAGCTACCTCGTGCTCAACTACTCCGAGGCCGCTCACGACCAGGAGGTCACCGCCGCGGTCTACCTGTCGACGAACGGGTCGATCTCCCCGACGGACATGCTCGTTCAGACTCACCGGTTCACGTATTCCTTCGACCCGGTATCGATGACACGCATCGAGGTTCCCGCCCTGACGATTCCGCCGGTGACCGACGAACGGCTGTGGCAAGTCGGCGTGATCCTCGACGTCGCTGATGCCGACGAAGGGAACAACGACTCCAGTGACATCCACACGGACTCGTTGCGCGTTCGGGGCAGGCTCTCCGGCAGATGTAACGCAAGGTCCATCGTCGCTGGTGGCTCGATCTCGCCGACATCGCTCTGGCAAACGATCGAGTCGAGCAACACTCCCTCGACGTCCCGGTCCTTCTCGATGGTGCTCCCGGAAGCCGGCGAGTACGACCTCTCTCTCTGCGCAGACGAGGGTTCGGCCGAATTCGACACCTGGCTCTGCCTCTTCGACTCCGGATTCGATCTGCTGGACCAGAACGACGACAGCTGCGGCCTCCAGTCTCGTCTGGCTCGATCGCTCCCCGCAGGCACCTATCACGTCGCGGTGTCGGGCTTCCAGTCGGCAGCCGGGGACTTCACGCTCGCGTACCGCAAGGTCGAGCCCCCTCCGGCGCAGGATCCGAGCTTCGTGTACTCCTTCGCAGGCGACTGCGGGCACCCTCTCAACCGCCCCCCAGGGAGGCAGTTATAGTCCCTCGTCGATTTCCCTCAGACGACCACCACCAACACGATGGGGACCGGAGCTGACGCCTGGAGCGTCGGAGTGACCGCCGAGGGCGCGCAGATAGCCGTGATCACGACGCAGGAAACCGTCGGAGCCTCGGTGAACGACGACCCTCCGGGCCTGCGCCGCGGCGGCTTCGAGCACAGCGAGCTGACGAGCGGGCCGTCCAACCGCGGCGCGATCTCCTCGGTGATCCTCTCCTTCGCTCAAGCGGTGACGCTGCCACCGTCAGGCGCCGTGACGATCGCGAGAATCGAGATCCAGACACCGTATCCGGACACCGGCAGGTGCCGCGCCGTCCGCCTCGACTTCACCGACGGGCTCGTCGGCTCGGGCACTGCCGTTCTCAACCGGGTCCATCACGACAGCGGCTCGCGAGCTCCGACCCTCGAAAGCTGCGGCTTCAATATCTGCGGATCCGAGTCGAGCGTCGAGTTCGAGCTCGGCTTCGCGGGCCCGTGCGACTCGCGAGTCGAGGATTCTCCGGGTCGATCCGTTGTCGAGCAGATCGACTGCACGCTGACAACGCGCGACAACACGCTCGACGTCGGCGCGCGCGCCTGGGAGGTCGGAATGAGCGCGCAGGGCGGCTCGATCGTCGACATCACGACCCTCGGTACCGTCGGCGCCTCGGAGACCTCCGACCCTCCGGGACTGCGCCGGGACGGCTTCGAAATCAGCGAGATCACCACCGGAGTCGACAACGAAGGAGCTATCAGCGCCGTCGTGCTGTCGTTCACTCAGCTCGTGACCTTGCCGCCCGCCGGAACGGTCACCATCGCCCGGATCGCGATCGAGGCACCAGCTCCCGAGGGCGACCGATGCACACCCGTGCGAGTCTTCTATCGAGACGGCCTGCAGGGCAGGGGTCAACCCGTGAACAACTCGATCGCGCACGGCGAGTTTCACGTCCGGCCGGTAGGCCCCGCCTTCGTCGACTGCACCTTCGAGGTCTGCGGCAAACTGCCGGAGGAGAGCTACCCGACCTTCGACTGCAACGGGGACGGCTGGTTCGATCTCTCGGATGCCGTCTGCCACCTCGGTATCCTCTTCGGCGGCAGAGAATCGGCGTTTCGCTGCCCGGCCGCGATGGACTTCAACGGTGACGGTCACCTGGACGTCTCCGATCCGATCGCGGCACTGAGCCACCTCTTCCTCGGTGGGCCCGAGTCGCCGAACGGAAGCGGTTGCCGGTCGTATCCGGGGTGTGACGCTGGCCCGACCTGCGACTGACCGCATCGCGTTGTCGCCGGGTCTCGCCCCCCCCGGCGAGTCCCGTAGTCCCGGCTTCCCCGTAGAGCGGCAAGAGTCGAGTCAGGGGCCCGAAGGCCGCATCTTGAGGTCGAACTGCAGCTTGACGATTTCGCGGATGACGCGCTCGGCGTCCCAACGCCTCGTCGGCTCGACCTCGATCATTCCCTGGATCAAGTCTCCGAAGCCTTCCGGGAAGCGTTCGAGGGACTTTGGCGGGATCCGCACGGGTTTCTCGCGGTAAGCACACACGAGCTCCGATCCCTTGAGGCCGGGGAAGGCAGGCTCACCGACGATCATCTCGAAAGCGATGATCCCGAGCGAAAAGATGTCGGACTTCGTGCCGCCGGGTTCTCCTTTACCGCGCTCGGGCGCGAGGTATCTCGGGGTGCCGAGAGCGGGCCGCTTGCCGACGCTGTAGCCACGCTCCTCGTCAGCCATGCGAAACGAGATGCCGAAGTCGGCGATACTGATGGTCGCGACCGCCTCGCCCGCGCCCATCTCGCCGAGAATCTCGTACCAGTTGCCGTCCCGTCGGAACCAATCGCGAAGAACGGCGACGACCTCCCTGCGGGGTCCCTGCCGGCGCCCGAGCTCACGGTAGATCGTCAGGACCTCCTGGTAGAGCTCACGCTCGAGGTCGCTCTGGTACTCGTTGCGCGCGAGGTGAGCGGCCTCGAGGTAGCACTGCACGGACTTCGCGTACTCGCGGCACCCCGAGAAGTGGAGCCCACGCAGCTGGAAGAGCTCGGCGGACTCGGGCACGGGAACCGTCTGGAGCAGGCGGGAGAGCTTGCGATGCAGGTGCGGTCGATCGGGAGGCGGCGTGCGCTCCGACATGTAGCGCTGAAAAGACAGGTTCGTGAAGCGGTACCATGTGCGGCTCTCCTCGGTGAGAAATCCCTCGGCGAGGAGCTTCCTCAAGATGAAGAAAAGAGACGTCTCGTTGATACCGACCAGCTTGTGCAGAGTATCGAAGAAGAAGCGAGGACCGATGAAGGCCGCACTCTGGAGCGTGCGCTGCTCGAGCTTGACGTAGGCGCGGAACTTCTCGTAGAGGTTCTTGCCTTCCTCGAGCTGCATTTCACGGAAGTTGGGGCGATACTGCACCCGGCCGGAAGTGGAATCGGCACGCAGGACGCCGCGCCCGAAGAAGCTGCGCAGTAGATCGAGCACGCGCGAGAAGTTCCCTTCGCCGAGACGATAGAGGTCCGCTGCCAGCTCGTCCGAAGCGAGGCAGTCCCCGAAGAGTGAATGGACGTAGCGCTGGATCTGATACTCGGTGAGCGGCCGAAGATAAAGCTCCTTCACCACTGGCCGCAGGCTCTGTCTCAGCAGCTTCACCGAGTCATTGTGTCGTCCTTCACCAGGCTCGAGGCTCGCGACGATCGTCACGGGTTTCCGGTCCATGAGCGAGGCGACATGGCCGATCAGTCGGCAGACGAGCGGCACCGCGTTGCCGAGATCAAGGATACGGATGACGGTCGGGTGGTCGTTCTCATCGAACCGCTCCTGCAGCCCCTCGACCATCTCCTGCGTCCTGAGCTTCGTCAGCGCGACGTGTGGCTGAAACTGCTGGTAGAGCCGCGGGATGCCCTCGATCCGCGAGCAATCGAGCTCCAGGAACCGGACTCCCGTCGACGGATCCGGCAGCTCATCACACTTGCTGCGCTGGCGCAGCAGGAACTCGCTGATCAAGCGATCCTTGCCGGTTCCGACCTCTCCCTCCACGAGCAGGAAGAAGCCCCGTTTCTCCTCCATGCGCTCGAGGTAGTGCTCCAGAAAGCTCATCTCGGAGGGACGTTCAAAGTACGGAGGATCGTCGAGCACCTTCTCCGAAGGCATCTCGCGATCGCCGGCGCGTCGGCGGATCTCGTCGAGCAGCCCCGGATCACTCGCCGAAGAGAGAGCTTCGCTTGCGGGAGGATCTCGACCGTCCGTATCGAACTCGAGGATGCTCACGTCGCCGACATCATCAACGGAGGAGTCCGTCTCCTCGGAGTCCCGCGCCGTGGTCGACCCGCTCCGAGCCTCCAGGAGGATGTTTGCCGGCTTGATGTCGCTGTGGACGACACCCTGACGGTGCGCTGCGGCAAGACCACATGCGACCTGGCGCAGCGTCTCGAGAACCTCGGAGGTCCCGAGCGTGCGACGCTTCATCTCGTGGTACAGGCTCGCGCCGCGCACGAACTCCATCGAGATGTAGTGCTGGTCCTCCTCGACGCCATGTTCGTAGATACGGATGACGTTGGGATGATCGATCTCGCGTGCGAGAACCGCCTCGCGATGGTGGAAGTACTCCAGGAAGGCTTCCTTGCGCCCGATGTTCTGACGGATGAACTTGACCGCGACGTGACGCTGCGAGTCGACGTCGACGGCGCGGTAGACCGCGCCCATTCCACCCTGGCCGATCTTCTCGTCGAGACGGAACTTGCCGACCTGGCGCGGCAAGGACTCGGGGAGCCCGCGAATGCGCGAGGCAGGCTGCCCCGGCGACGCGTTCTCCTTTTCGACGGTCCTTCTGAGTGGCTCCGTCGCGAGGGCAGAGCGCGTCTCGAGCGCGCAAGTCTCCCCCTCGAACTCGAGGGTCGCGGTGCCGATCCGGATCTGGTCGCCGGTATGCAGCTCTGTCTCTCTGTCGAGCTTCTCCCCGTTCAGCAGCGTGCCGTTCGTGCTGCCGAGATCCCGGAGGATGTACTGCGATCCGGACACCTCGATCCGCGCGTGGCGGCGCGAGACACCGCGCGCCTTGACGGTGAAGTCGACGACCGCGTCTCTCCCGAGCGTCGCGCCCTCGCGGATGAGGTGCTCCTCGACACTCTCGTCGGGTTTCCTCCAGATAACGCGGGCCATGCCCTCATTCTACGGGTCGGCAGACCACGAGAACAGCTCGCGACGGACCCACGCACGAGGGGGGTGGCAGTGCTTCACCGGGCTTCCCGGTCGATCACGTCGCCGATGGTCTCGATCGACAGCGGAGGCTGGCGACGATGCCCGAAGCCGGTCGGCCCCGTCGCCAGCGCCAGACCGGCCGGCGGCTCTCCGTCCAACCAGCCTTCGATCGTCGAGAGCGACTCCCTGATGCTGTTCATCTTCTCGAGAACACGCTCGAAGTCCTGCTCCCCGGGGGACGGTCCCTCGGAATGCTCACTGGAATCGTCGGTACCTTGCAAGGCTCTGCTCCCCGGGAGGCGGCTCCCGTGGCCGAAGTAACCCGCTCGACGCGTGCGCG
>CAYMLL010000095.1:0-23154 GCA_964390645.1 uncultured Planctomycetia bacterium
TGTTGCCGTGCGCGTCGCGACCGACGAGAAAGACATCGTAGGTCGCTTCCGGCAGCTGTCGCAGATCGAGCTCGAGGGCGCTGTTCTCTCCCTTCCAGACCACGGCGCTCTCGTCCATCGGAGTCCAGAGATCCTCTCCCTTCCGGCGCACGAATCCGAGCACCGCGTCGAGGTGGCTGCAGCCGACATCCTCCCCCTGAATCGCCAGGCTCAGATGACCACCGACCTGCTCCGGTATTTCGGTGCACGCGACGATCGGTGCAGCCGCGTCGATGGAAAGGCCCGCGATCGTATCGACGGACCTCTCTTCGGCACCGACCACCACGAGTCGCAAGCTGATCCCATCGTCGGTGCTCTGCGGGACGAGCCACGCCGCCCCCATGGCTCCGACAGCGGCCTCGCCCGCCAGCATCCACTCCGCATCCTCCGACTCCGGCGTATCAAAGCTGTACTCGAGCAACCCGACGCGATCGAGAAGCTCGGGATCCCGGTCGATCGCGGCGGCCTCGGCCTCCCAGCGCACCACGAACTCGCCGCCGCCGCGCAGGCAGGTCGTCTCCGGAGGCAGCAGGCGCACGGGCGCACGCGACGCTTCGTCCTCACCGGGACGTGTCTCGCCGCCGGTGCCCTCGTCGACCGGGTCCGGCCCGGCCGCGTCACCGGACGGTCCGGAGGCGACCTGCAGCCCCGGACCATCGGTCTCGGCGTCGGCGGCGACCGTGTCCCCCGCACCGTCCTTCCGGGGAGCGCTCGCGACGGTGGCGTCGCGGCCCTCGACGACGGCGCCCCCGTCCCCGGCGGGAAGGACGACACCGCGCGAATAGCGCAGCTCGAGATCGTCGTGGCTCGAGTTTCCGGCGAGATCGGTGGCGCTGACCCGCACACGAACAGCGCCCGAAACCTCGCGAGGCACAATCCAGGACAGATGGTCCGCGCCGGAGCGCGCGTCTCTCTGCCCGATCGGCTTCCAGGAGCCACCGCCGTCCAGGCTGTAGGAGAGCCTGACAGGCTCACGCCCGAACTGTCGATCGTCGGCCGTCCACGCGAGCTCGAGCGTCGGCTTCTGAGCGAACAAGCGCTTGCCGATCGCATCGTTCCAGGTCAGCCTCGGTGCCGTGCGGTCGACCACATACCAGAGCTGCGGCTCCTCGAGCTCGAGCGGCCGGAAGAGCTCCTGGCCGTTCTCGTAGACAACCGACGCACGCAAACCGTAGCGACCGTCACCCGGCGCCTCAAAATGAATCGGCTGCTCTTGTGGCGTCGTCTCGCCGACCTGCGCCCACATCCCGGAGCTCCCGGCGTCGCCAGAATCCGCGTCCACACGCACCCAGAGCTTGAAACGACTGACGCGCCGCAGCTCCACGAGACTCGGGTCGAACGCGATGCGCACCGCTACCTTCGGATCACGACCGTGATAGAAATCCGGGGCGCCGGCTACAGGGCTGGCAACGAGCGACAGCGATCCGTCGTTGACCGGCCAGGCGCGCTGGACGCTGCCAGGCGGCGGGACATTGCGGCAGGAGAAACCACCGACGACGAACGCGAGGACCAGCACGGCCACGACGAGACGCGAAGCTCGAGCGCTCATGACACTCTCCATTCCCTTTCCCTTCACGGAACTCCTGGAAGGGCACCGCGACACGGGAGAACACCCTTCCGGCAGAGCACGAAACGAATTGTGGAGACGGGTTCTTCACTTCGGCCCTGACGGCGGCGGGGAGCCGATCCGTCAGGCAGCTGAGGGCCTCCGATTCCCACAGTGGAATCGACAGCTGCCTCAGCGGGGGCAGAGTTTATCGGATTCTGGCACGGCTGTCTGTAGCAATCTGGGCGGCGGGATCATTTGCCGTCGCGCACCCGTCGACAAACCGCACCGCCCGCGCGAAGAGCCCGTAGCCGTCACCGCCGCGCTCGAGATCGCCCGCCGGCTCGCGACAAGCCTCCTGACGCGTCCAGAGCGGGTCTTGCAGGCGATGCACGAAACGCTCCGGGTGCGGCATGAGCCCCAGCACGTTGCCGCGCTCGTTGCAGATACCGGCGATGTCGAACGACGAGCCGTTGGGATTCGCGGGATACGCGCCGCCGGCAGCCATGAATTCCCCATCCTCGTCCGGATCGAGCGCACGGTACGTCAACGCGATCTGCCCCTTCTCTCGCAAACGCGCGAGAGTCTCCTCGTCGCGCGCCACGAAGCGCCCCTCGGCGTGGGCGACGGGCGAGCGAATGTACCGGTCCGCGTCGCAGTCGAGAAAGGGGGAACGATCGGTCTCCACACGCATCCGGACCCAGCGGTCCTCGAAGCGACCACGGTGGTTGTCGATCAGAGACACGGCCTTGCCGTCCCCCCAGCCGGGCAACACCCCCAGACGCACCAGCACCTGAAATCCGTTGCAGATGCCGAGAACCAGCTTGCCAGCATCGACGAAGGCCTCGATATCGTCCGCGAGCCGCGAGCGCAGCTGATTCGCGAGGACGGTGCCGGCGCCGAGGTCGTCACCGTAGGAGAAGCCGCCGGGCACGACGAGGACGTCGAATTCGGCGAGTCGACGTTCGCCTCGCAGCAGCAGACCCGAATGGATCGGCTCCACGACGGCGCCTGCGAGCCTGAACGCTCGCACGGTCTCCTCATCACAGTTGGTCCCTGCAGTCTTGAGGACGAGGACCCTGGCCATCGTGTTCGTCCTTGCTCGTGCCCGACTCGTTCGGCGGTCGGACGGTCAGCCTCGATCGAAGGCGAGCGGCTCCTGCCACGCGCGTTTGAGGTCATCGAGCGCCTCGGCGAGCACCGTCTCGCCGTCACGTCCAACGACCCGCAGAATGTGATACGTCAAAGTTTCCCCGACGTCCGCGGCGGGAAGGCCCTCGAACGACTCGAGAAGCGACTCGAGGTCGTCGGGACGCACCTCGAGGAGATAGCGCGAATTCGACTCGCTGAACAGTGTCTCGATGTCGCTGGCAGAGTCGCGATGTCCGGGGACCTTCCCCAGATCGATCTCGGCACCGATCTCTCCGCTGAACGCCATCTCCGAGGCAGCGACCGCCAGCCCGCCCTCCGACAGATCGTGACAGCTACGAACGAGGCCCGCCGAGATCGAACGCGCCAGCGCCGCGTGAAGACGCGGCGCGTTGTCGCGCAGGCGCGGCACCGCGCCGCCGCCCTTTCCGAGCACACGCAGAAGGTGACCACCGCCGAGCTCCGCGCACGTCTCGCCGATGAGGACGAGTCGATTGCCCGCCTTCTTGAGATCCATCGACACGCAGCGGCTCACGTCTTCGACGATGGCGACCGACGAGATCAGCAAGCTCGGCGGAATCGCCAGCGTTCCCCCCGCGGTACGGAACTCGTTGTTGAGCGAGTCCTTGCCGGACACGAAAGGCGCGCCGAGCAGCACCGCCGCATCATGACAGCCGCGCGCGGCCTCCACGAGCGATCCGAGTGTCTCCGGACGATCGGTATTCCCCCAGCAGAAGTTGTCGAGAATCGCGACACGCGATGGATCCCCCCCGACGGCGACGACGTTGCGGATCGCCTCGTCCACGGCCGACAGGGCCATGCGATACGGGTCGACGTCGCCGTAGCAGGGGTTCATGCCGCAGCCCACCGCGATACCCCGCAGCGAACCGAAGCGCGGCGTGAAGACAGAGGCGTCGCCCGGTCCGTCGCTGCGAGCTCCGACGAGCGGCTTCAGCACGCTGCGCCCCTGAACCTCGTGGTCGTACTGACGGATCACCCACTCCTTCGACGCGACGTTCGGCGACGCGAGAATCCGCAGAAGCAGCTCGCCAGGCCTCAGCGACCCGTCGATCGCGGGTGCGGCCGGCGCCGCGCGACGATGCTCCGAACGTCGTGCCACCGCAGGTCGACCGTCGTGAAGAAATCCCATGTCGAGATCACAGACGCGCTCTGCATCGTAGAAGAGCTCGAGCCGTCCGGTGTCCGTGAACTCGCCGATGTCGGTGCACTCGACATCCTGGCTCGACGCCAGCGCTTCGAGCTCCGGAAGGTTCTCGGGCGGCACTGCGAAGACCATGCGCTCCTGCGCCTCGGAGATCCAGATCTCCCAGTAGCTGAGTCCTTCGTACTTCAACGGCACCCGGTCGAGGGCGACACGCGCACCCGTGTGCTCCCCCATCTCGCCGACCGCGCTGGAGAATCCGCCGGCACCGCAGTCCGTTACACCTCGATAGAGCCCTCGATCGCGTGCGTCGAGCAGCACGTCGAGCACCTTCTTCTCGGTGATCGCGTTGCCGATCTGCACCGCGCCGCTGGACACGGTCTCCGACTCCTCGGTCAGCTCGATGGACGAGAACGTCGCGCCGTGAATGCCGTCACGACCGGTGCGCCCGCCGAGTGCGACGATCCGGTCTCCCGGCTCCACGCTCTTCTCGATTCTGTCACGCGGAATGATCCCGACCGAACCGCAGAAGACGAGCGGATTGCCGACGTAGCGCTCGTCGAAGTACAGTGCGCCGCTGGCCGTCGGAATCCCCATGCGGTTGCCGTAGTCGCGCACACCGTTGACGACGCCGCGCAGCACGCGCATCGGATGCAAGGCTCCAGGCGGCACCTTGGCCCGGGGCAGATCCGGCGGACCGAAGCAGAAAACATCCGTGTTGACGATCGGCTTGGCACCGAGCCCGGTACCGAGCGTGTCGCGCAGAACACCGCCGATACCGGTGCCCGCGCCACCGTAGGGCTCGATCGCCGACGGGTGGTTGTGTGTCTCCACCTTGAACGAGATTCCGAGCTCATCGTCGAAGGCGACGACCCCCGCATTGTCCTTGAAGACCGACAGGCAGAACGGCTCGGTCTCCCGGCCCCGAACGGTCTCGGTCGCTCGCACGATCGTCTCTGCCAGGAGATTCTCGAAGACGGTGCACTCTGCATCGGTTCCGTCCGCCTCGAAAGTCCGATGCTCGATGCGTGCCGTCAGAGTCTTGTGACAGCAGTGCTCGCTCCACGTCTGGGCGATGGTCTCGAGCTCCGCGTCCGTCGGGTCGCGTCCGGCGGCGGCAAAGTGCGCGCGGATCGCACGCATCTCGTCGAGATCGAGCGACAGCTGCCCCGTACGGCTGACCTCGATCAGCTCGTCATCGCCGAGCCCGTCCAGACACACGGTGCTCCTGGTCAACGTGTACGGATCCGCCGCCGTGAACGGCGACGGGACCGGCTCGCTGTCCCAGAAGACGTCCTCGATAGCCGCGTTCGACAGCACCTTCTCGGAGATCAGATGCTTCGCCTCGACATCGAGCGGCTTCCCGCCGGCCGGGAAGTCCGTCGTGACTCGCACGCGCGACGCGGTGCGTACGTCCACACCCTCGATGCCGAGATCCGCCAGTCCACGCAGCAGCGACGCCTCCACCGGCTCCATCACGCCCGTCTTCTTGCGTACCGTGGCAACATGTACATCGCCTGCGGTCGCGGTCGGAGGCGAGACATCGCCTTCGAGCTCCCGAATCGCACAGGAGTGGACGACCGGATCGCTCAGAAGCCGCTCGGACGCCAGGGACAGCCGGGCCTCGCTGAGCCCAGCACCGCGCAAGTAGAAGAGGTTGCTGACGGTCGTTTCGACGCGGTCCAGACCGAGCCAGTCCCCCACCTCGCTCGCGAGGAAAGCAGCTCGCGGATCCTCGCCACACGCCGGTCGCCACGAGACCTCCACCTCCCAAGTCTGCGGACCGGAGTCGGGGGATGCCATCAGAAAGGAAATCTCCTCTGAGAGGTGTTAAGCGCGGATTATACGTCGGGGGAGAGAAGTTGGGAAGGGAAGGGGAAGGCGGCCGATGAATGCGTGCTACAGGACCGGAAGACCGACGCATACGGACAGGACGGTCGCCAAGAGCCCGGTCCCCGCGATCTTGCTTTCCACCGAGGCGCGTCTAAGATGGGTCCGGATTTCTGAACCCCGGAAGTGTTCGATGCCCCCACCGACCCACCGCCTCGACTTCGAAGCGCCCATCGTCGAGCTCGAGAAGAAGATTGAGGAGCTTCGCGCCTTCGCTCGGTCGACCGAGGTCGATCTGCGTGGGCAAATCGACAAGCTCGAGGCGAAATGCCGGGAGAAGAAGACGGCCATCTTCTCCAACCTGACGCCGTGGCAGCGCATCCAGCTGGCCCGTCACCCGGAGCGTCCGCTGGCGAGCGACCTGATCGCGACCCTGATCGACGACTTCGTCGAGCTCCACGGAGATCGCTCTTTTCGCGACGATCCGGCGATCGTCGCCGGACTCGGGCGCTTCTGCGGTCGACGCGTCCTGGTCGTCGGACACCGCAAGGGAAAGGACACGGCGGAGAAGATCTCCTGCCACTTCGGAAGCCCCCACCCGGAGGGCTACCGCAAGGCGATGGCAAAGATGAAGCTGGCGGAGAAGTTCGAGCTGCCGATCATCTCGATCATCAACACGCCGGGAGCGTACCCGGGCCTCGGCGCGGAGGAGCGAGGTCAGGCCTTCGTCATCGCGCGCAATCTCATGGACATGGCGGCGCTGAAGGTGCCGATCGTCTGCGTCGTTATCGGCGAGGGCGGCTCCGGTGGCGCGCTCGGCATAGGAGTCGGGAACCGTATCCTCATGCTCGAGCACGCGTATTACTCCGTCATCTCGCCCGAAGGCTGTGCCGCGATCCTGTGGAAGAGCGCCGACCACAAGGAGCAGGCTGCCGAGATCCTCAAGCTGACGGCGACCGATCTGCTGCGCTTCGGGATCATCGACGAGATCGTGCCGGAGCCGCTCGGGGGCGCGCACCGCGATCCGAAGCAGCTCGCGGAGTCGTTGCGTGATGCGATCCGCCGCCATCTCGACGATCTCCACGCTCTCGACGCCGAACAGCTCGTTCGCGACCGCTACGCCAAGTTTCGACGCATGGGCGAGTTCGAAGAACAGGCTGTGAGCCCCCCACAGGCCTGATCGAGCCGATTTTCCGGGCCGCGACGGTTTCCGTCGTGCCTCTTGCAAAGGTCCGGTGCTTGGTCTTTACTGGACATCGCTCGCCTGCAACAGCTCGGAGGCCTTGACGACAACGCTCCACGGGCCTCTCGCGTCTGATTCCGTGAGCGAATTCGTCGATGGACCCGCTCCGACGCGGGCTCGCGTCATCTCCAGAACCCCCGACAGGATCACCAGATCCCCCGACGGGATCTCCAGATCCCCCGACAAGGAGCTGCATAATGGACTTGAAGCGCCCGGGACCGTGGCTCGTCCTCTCGAGCGGTGGCTTCAGCTCGACTCTCACCGGCCCGCCGGTCCGTGGGAAGCGCTCACCCGCTCTGATCGCTCCGCTGCTGCTCACCCTCCTCAGTGCAGCGCTCGTCGTTCTTCCGATCAGCGGCTGCGGTGGTGGGGATGACGACGACGTCACCGAGGCCGACGGCAAGAAGAGGAAGAAAAGGAACGCCCGGGAATCCGGTGACGACGGCGACTCCGACATCGAGGTGGCGCGCGAGAACGCGCTCGAGATCCTGCGAACGGTCAAGGCAAAGGAGGTCCACAAGAGTCTCGCGGACGACTACGAACGGGCCACCGGGTACCTGAAGAAGGCGCGCCGCTACAAGGACGACGCCGATTTCAAGAAAGCACGCAGCTACTACAAGCGAGCGCAGAACCTGCTTCGGGAGATGCTCGACGCGAGCGCCGAAAACGCCGCCCAGGTAGCCGAGGCAACCGACGCGCGCAAGAGAGCGGACGAGGCCCGCGCCGGGGCGCAGAAGGCGGAGGCGGAAAAGAACGCGCCCACCGAATGGAAGGACGGCGAAAAATACTACAAGGAGGGCATCGCAGCCCTCGAGAAGCGAGAGGTCGACGTGGCGGTCGCCGCCTTCGAGGACGCTGCCGCAACCTTCGACGAGGCGGAGGAGATGGCCCTCGAAGGCAAGCGCGCGCGACTCCTCGCCGAACGCTTCAAGGCGAACATGGCAGGGCTCAAGCAGCGCGCACGGAAGGCCGGCGCCGACGTCAAGGCCATCTCGATCTGGCAGCAGGCCGACTCGGCGGAAATCGAGGCCGCGACCTACCTCGAGACGGGCGACTTCGAGATCGCCGCGCAGAACTACCGCTCGGCGACACAGATGTACACGCAGGCCTTGAAGAGCGTCATGGACGAGGCCGCCTTCGCCGAGGAGATGGAGGTCGCCCGCGCGGAACAGCGGAAGCGCCTCGAGGCCTGGCAAGAGCAGCAACGCGAGCGCGGCACGCTGGCCGGACGCGTTCCTCCGCCTCCACCGAGCCCCGGCAGCTCGGGCAACCCGACTTCGACCCCCGTGGCCCCGCCAATCGGCGGCTTCCCTCCCGGAATCGGCATCGATCTCGGCCCGCCGGCCCTCTGCGTCAAGGACGTGGCGACGAGCTTCCCACAGGAGCTCGACGACGAGGACGAGGCGTTCCTCGTGGAGAACCTGCACCACCTGTCGAAGGCGGCACGCTACGATCCGGACACCGGCGGCATCGAGCTCGACTACTCGAACGGCGAGCGCCTCAAGACGGAGATCATCACCGGCTCGACGCCGTCGAGGCACGTCTGGTTCCGTGACAAGCAGCTGGCATCCGCCGGAGGCGACATCCCGGAGTCCGCCTGGACGTCGATGTTCGGCAACACCAAGGGATTCGTGCAGATTCCGGTGCCCTTCAAGTACCAGGTACGCATGACCTGGGCCTTCGGTATCGAGACGATGACCGGCAAGGGCAACTTCGGCGCCTTCGTCGCCCTCGACAAGAAAAAGAAGAGCCGCCTGCGCACGAACTTCGCGGACATCGGACTCATCCAGAGCAGCTCACCACCGAAGTGGCGACGCGGCAAGAAGCCCGGGCCGAACGCGAACTACTGGCACACGAAGCAGCGTGAAGTCAACTGGGTCGTCGAGTTCACCTCCGAGAATCCGGCCGGCAAGTCGACGCTGGAGACGATCTACGACCACGGCGGCGAGGAGGAGTTCAGCAACAAGGTCACCGGCAAGCTGGGCAAGACCGGGTTCGTCGGCTTCGAGTGGGCCGAGACGCGTTTCCGTATCAAGAAGCTGAAGGTCTGCGGCTTCCTTGACAAGGAGGCCGCCGTGGCGATTCTGCGCGAGCAGCTCAATCAGCCGAAAGGCGAGCCCGGCGCTGACGATGACGATGACGATGACGCTGATGATGACGGCGACGTGACCGTCGCGCCCAGCGAAGACGGTGACGAGGATAGTGACGGCGGCGAAGAGGAAGCCGGGACGTCGGATCCCGACGAGGACTTCGATTTCTGAGGAAGTGACCCAAGAACCGTGAGCTGAGGAAGCGGAAGCCCCCACCCGAGGCGCCGGTGCGACGAAGTGCGCCCAGTACCGCCGACAGCCGTGGTTGCCGGGCCGGGACTTCGGCGTGCGTATTCCGCACGATCCGTGCAGCCCCTGCTCGGTCTTCTGGCGGCCTCAGCTCTCCGAGGAGCCCTCTGATGAGCTCTCCGACGACGAACCCCGAACACACGGCCCTCTTCGACGAGCACCGCGCTCTCGACGCGGTGATGGTCGATTTTCACGGCTGGAAGATGCCCCTGCGATACGGGTCGATTCCCGCCGAGCACCTGCGCGTGCGAGAGACCGCCGGGCTCTTCGACCTCGGCCACATGGGCCGCCTGCGGCTGCGCGGTTCCGGTGCGCAGGCCTGGCTGCAGCGTGTGCTGACGAACGACACATCGCTGCTGAATATCGGCGATGCGCGCTACACGCTGATCTGCGCCGAGGACGGCGGGATCATCGACGACGCGATCATCTACCGTCTCCCCGCGGAGTGGCTCCTCGTCGTCAACGCGTCGAACCGCCGGCGCGTCCTCGAGTGGCTCGAGCAGCACCACGAGGGCGACGATGCCGAGCTCACTGACGCCGGCGTCGACGAGGCGATGATCGCGATCCAGGGACCGCGTGCACGAGAGATCGCGACGCCGCTGTTCGAGTCGCCGACTCGCGACTGGGCAGACCTCGGCTACTATCAGATCCTCTCGGCCCGCTTCGCAGGCGCTCCCGTCGACGTCGCGCGCACCGGCTACACCGGTGAGGACGGCTACGAGATTTACCTGCGATCGGATCTCGGCCCGACGCTCTGGCGACGCCTGCTCGAGGCCGGTGGAGCCGACATCTCGGCGATCGGCCTCGGTGCGCGAGACACCCTGCGCCTCGAGGCAGGCATGCCGCTCTACGGCAACGAGATCGACGAGACCACGACGCCCTACGACGCGGGGCTCGGCTTCGCGGTAAAGCTCGACAAGCCTCTGCCCTTCACCGGCAGCAAGAGACTGAGACAGGTCAAGGCGGATGGACCCGGCGTGTGCCTGCGCGGATTTCGCGTCGACGGACGGCGCATCGCACGGCGAGGCATGACGATCTTCGCCGGCGACGACACGGTCGGACACGTCACCAGCGGAGCTCCGTCGCCGACGCTGGGCGTGCCCATCGCGATCGGCCGACTGGACAGACGCTACGCGGCTCGCCTCGACGGGGGGCTCGCAACAGACGACGACCCGGTGCCGCCTCCGGAGGTGGATCTGCGCGGACGACGAGAAAAACTTCTACCCGAGGCCTTGCCTTTCTTCTCACGAACGCGGAAGAAAGAATCCTGAGCTCTGCGGGTCCGGATCTCGAGAAGCGGCGAAGGACGCTTTCCGCCGGGTAGAGGATAGCCTGCGTTCAAGAATCGAGTGCCAGTGGTCGGGAGGTGAAAGAGATGAGTCGACCGAAGGGCTTGCTGTACACGTCCACGCACGAATGGGTGCGCCTCGAGGAGGACGTCGCCACCGTCGGCATCACGGATCACGCCATCGACCAGCTCGGCGACCTGGCGTACGTCGATCTTCCCGAAACGGGCCTGCAACTCGACAAGGGGAGCCCTTTCGGCGAGGTCGAGTCGACGAAGGCGGCGAGCGAGCTCTTCGCGCCGCTCAGCGGCGAGATCATCGAGGTCAACGACGAGATCGAAGAGAACCTCCACCAGCTTGCTGACACGCCCTTTGAGGCCGGCTGGTTGATCAAGATTCGCCTGTCGACCCCATCGCAGACCGAATCGCTGCTCGACGAGGCCGGCTACGACGAGACTCTGCGCCAGCAGGAACACTGAGTCTCGACGCAGGTCGGAGAACCGGGAGTCGGGGACCGCCGTCAGCGATCGCAAACTGTCGAGAAGACCATGGCTTACATCCCCCACACCGACCAGGATCGCGAGGAGATGCTCGCGACCCTCGGACTCTCGAAGCTCGACGATCTCTTCGCATCAATTCCCGAGAACATTCGCCTGCGGCGCCCTCTCGACGCTCCGGCGCGCCGCACCGAAGCGGAAATCCTCGACGAGCTCTCGCGCGTCGGCGCGAGGAACACCCGCATGGACGACCGACCGTCGTTTCTCGGTGCGGGCGTCTATCGGCGATTCATTCCGGCCGCGCTCGACTCGCTCGCCAGTCGCGGCGAGTTCAGCACCGCGTACACGCCGTACCAGGCAGAGGTCAGCCAGGGCACGCTGCAGGCGATCTTCGAGTACCAGACGATGATCGCACGCCTGACGGGCATGGACCTTTCGAACGCATCCATGTACGACGCGGCCACCGCCCTGGCCGAGGCGGTCCTGATGGCCTGGGCCGCACGCAGCAAGGGGCGTGTCGTTTGGGTCTCGGAGGCCGTTCACCCGGAGTATCGTCGCGTGCTCGCGACCTACTTGCGCCACCACCCGGTCGAGCTGCGCATACTGAAGGTCGACGCTGGTCGTACGCCGCTGGATCGTCTCGCCGAGGAGATGGAGGAAGCCGGCAGCGAGGCACTCGCGGCAGTCGTCCAGAACCCCAACTTCTTCGGCTTCCTCGAGGACACGTCGAAGCTCGACCGGATTTTCAGACGACTGGAGACTCTCACGCGGCCGGACGACGGATCACGGCCCAAGAAGCCCTCCGCTCGCCCGTTTCTGATCGCGGTCGTCGATCCGATCTCACTTGCGGTCGTCGCGCCGCCTGGAGAGTGGAGAGCCGATATCGCCCTCGGTGATGGACAGCAGCTCGGCAACCCGCCGACCTTCGGCGGCCCGAGCTTCGGCTTCTTCGCGACGCGAGGGGATCTCGTTCGCAAGGTGCCGGGCCGAATCGTCGGCGAAACAACGGATCGTGACGGACGACGCGGCTACGTACTGACGTTCCAGACGCGCGAGCAGCACATCCGCCGCGAGCGAGCCACGAGCAACATCTGCACGAACCAGGGCCTCTGCTGCCTGCGTGGCGCGATGTATCTCGCGCTGCTGGGCAAGAAGGGCCTGTCCGAGGTCGCGAGCGTCTCCGCGAGTATCGCACACGCGGCGCTCGAACGATTGGTCGCGCCCGGCTCGATCGAAGCGGTATCCGCGGCGCCCTTCCTCAACGAGTTCACGGTGCGGCTTCCGACGTCCGCCGAACTGGCGTACACGAGACTCGGCGAGGAGGGCATCACCGGCGGACTGCCGCTCGGCCGCTTCTTCCCCGAACGCGAGAACGAGATGCTGCTCGCCTTCACCGAGACGACTCGACAGTCCGACGTCGACCGACTCGTCCGTGCCTTGACGGCAATCTCGCAACGTGACGAAACGGTGGTCTCATGAAGCACACGAACGCCCCCACTCTCTTCGAGCAGAGCCGACCCGGACGTCGCGGAGTACGACCGCCGGGCTCGGCGAAGGACGGCAAGAGCGATGAGGCCGTCGCAGAAGCCGTCTCGGAGAGTGTTCCCGAGGAGCTGCAACGGAGTACGCCACTCGATCTGCCGGAGCTCGGCGAGCTGCAAACCGTGCGCCACTACACGCGGCTGTCATCGCGCAACATGGCGATCGACAACACCTTCTATCCGCTCGGCTCCTGCACGATGAAGTACAATCCCCGCGTCAACGAGATCGCCGCGAACGATCCGGGATTCTCTCAGGTGCATCCGCTCGCGACGGCTGGAGAGTCACAGGGCTACCTCGAGGTGTTCTGGCGACTCGAACGGGCTCTCTCCGAGATCAGCGGGCTCCCCCATGTCAGCCTCCAGCCGGCCGCCGGAGCGCACGGCGAGCTGACCGCTCTGATGATGGTCAAGGCCCGACTCGAGGAGAACGGAGAGGACGAGGTCCGGACCGTCGTGCTGATCCCGGACAGTGCACACGGGACGAATCCGTCGAGCTGCACGATCGCGGGATTCGAGACCCGGGGCGTCTCATCGGGCACGGACGGCACGGTCGACCTCGACGATCTCGAGAAGGCGATCGGCCCGGATGTCGCCGCCATGATGCTCACCAACCCGAACACCCTCGGGATCTTCGAGCACGCCGTCGAGGAGATCGCGCGCCGGCTACACGAGGCGGGCATCCTCCTCTACATGGACGGCGCGAACATGAACGCCATCCTCGGCGTCACGCGACCGGGTGACTTCGGCGTCGACATGATGCACTTCAACTTGCACAAGACCCTGTCGACGCCCCACGGGGGTGGCGGTCCGGGCGCCGGCCCGATCGCGGTAACGGAAGAGCTCGAGCCCTACTTGCCGGTACCGCGCATCGTCCGAAATGACGACGGTTTCGATCTGGAAGCCGGGAGCCCTCTCTCCATCGGCAAGGTGCGCTCCTTCCACGGTCAGAGCGGCATCCTCGTTCGCGCGCTCGCCTATCTGATGGCACACGGTCCGGACGACCTGCGAGCGATCTCCGAGCACGCCGTCCTGAACGCGAACTACATCCGCAAGCGTCTGGAGAGCGCCTTCCATCTGCCGTTCGCGAGCGACTCGATGCACGAGGTCGTCTTCACTGCGAAGAGGCAGAAGGCTCTCGGCGTCCGCGCGCTCGACATCGCCAAGCGGCTCATCGACCTCGGCTTCCACCCACCGACGATCTACTTCCCGCTCATCATCAGCGAGGCACTGATGATCGAGCCCACCGAGACGGAGACGCGCGAGACGCTGGACGCATTCTGTGACGCGATGCTTCAGATCGCCAACGAGGCCGAGACCGATCCCTCGAAACTCGAGCATGCGCCGGTGTCTCAGCCCGTCGGAAGGCTCGACGAGGTCGCGGCAGTGAAGTCACCGATCCTCACCTGCCCTTGTGAGAGTGCCTGACCTCGAGTTTCGCCTTCTTCCAAGGACCTGGTCGGGGGGCGGGCTCCCGGATCCGGTACTCGGATGCGGCTCTCCCCTGCTCTGCGCTCTCGCCGCCTTCAGGGGGTCCCTCTCGGCCCGTGCCCCTACCCGATCACCAGCCGCCTGCGCGCATCGACATCCCTGCCGATCTGCTCCACCAGTTCGTCGACCCCGGCAAACTTGAGCTCATCTCGGTGCCTGTCGAGGATCACCACTTCGAGCATCTCACCGTAGAGGTCCGCGTCAAGATCGAGCACGTGGACCTCGACAACGTCACGCTCCGGATCGAAGGCCTCTGCTTGCGCCGCCTCGCGACCACCGGTCAGGGTCGGCCGACGTCCGATGTTGACGACCGCCGCGAGCAAGTCGTCCGGCGACGACGCCACGCCGGCGGTCCCCTGCCCGAGGCGACGCACCTGGGCGAAATAAACGCCCACGGGCGGCACGGCCGCGACTCCGAGATCGAGATTGGCGGTCGGAAAGCCGATCCTCCGTCCCTGGCCGTCGCCGGTGACCACGCGGCCGAGCAACGAGAAGGGACGCCCGAGAAGGCTGCCGAGGCGCTCGAGATCCCAGCGGGCAGTCGCCTCTCGCACCAGCGTACTCGAGACCCGTTCACCGTCGACGAATCGCGCACCGCACTGGCGCACCTCGATGCCGAGCTCATCCCGGTTCGCGAACAGATAGTCGAAAGTCCCTTGCCGACGGAATCCGAACGCGCTGTCGAATCCCATGAGAACTGCGCGCGCTCCGAGCGCCCGAAGAAAGACCCTGGCGAGGAACTTGTCGGGCGACCAGGAGCGCAACTCCTCGTCGAAGTCCAGCACCAGCGTCACCGCCACACCTTCCCGCTCCAGGAGGAGAAGCCGGTGCTCGAGCGAGACGACCGGCGCCGGCGGGTGATCACCGAGCACCGCCTGCGGATGACGGTTGAAGGTCACGACAGCCGGCTCCGCGCCGAGCTCACTCGCCCAGTGCCGGAGCTCGTCGAGAAGATCGCGGTGACCCAGATGAACACCGTCGAAGAAGCCGATTGTCGCCACACGATTCGCCGGCGCCGATGCCCCAGCAAGCGTCGACAGCGCCTCGTCCAGGCCGAAGTAGCGCTCCATCACTACCGTCACCGCCGTCGACCGGCCCCCCGTCCGCCTACGCCCCCCGCGTCCGTGGCGCCGCGTGGCGAGGACACCGTATAGCGCTCCTTGTACTACTTCTCGAGCCGTCGGAGCACCTTCTTGCAGAACAGCTTCTCCGTCGCGGAGAGATGGCGGACGAAGAGGATTCCATCGAGATGGTCGAGCTCGTGCTGGAAGACTCGCGCCGGCAGATCGGTCAGCTCCTGCTCGACGACCTCGCCGTCGAGCCCTCGTCCCGAAACGACGATCGACTTCCGTCGGCGGACCTTGCCGCGAACGTCCGGAATCGACAGGCAGCCCTCCTCATCGACGTCGTCTTCATCGCTGCTCGCGACGATGCTCGGGTTGATGAAGACACGCTCACCCTCGGGTGGCTGCTCCGACTCGGCGTTCATGACGAAGAGCCGCACGCTCCAGCCGACCTGGGGGGCCGCTAACCCGACACCGGCCTCGTCGTACATCAGCTCGAGCATCTGGGCGGCTCGATCCCGCACACCATCGTCGATCTCGGCGATCTCGACGGCTCGCTTCTTGAGGACGGGGTCGGGGTAAAGGACGAGCTTGAGCATCGGGCGTTGTGACGCGATTCCGTCTCCCACGAGCCCTCTGCGCCGATGGACGGCCTCTGCCCGGACGAACCGGTCGCGGAAAGAACCCCGCGCCGAGGAGAGCCTTCTGCGACGACAGAGCTCTGTTCATCGCGAATGTGCGCAAGAAGTCGGCCGGCCCCGACGTCCGTGAAGAGGCGAACGGGCCCACCGAAGGGCTGGAAAGTATATCGTCGGGTTTCGCGCTGTGGGGCACTCTTTCCGATCCCCGATACGGAAAGAGTGGAAAAGCTCCCTCCAGGTCGTATCCTGAACGGTCACGTCTCGGCGCCAAGCCCATTGTACGCATTTCCTTTTCATGCCTGGTTTTAGCTGATGTCGCGAGGACGGAGGAGGCCGCCGTATCCCGTTTCCGCCTGCCACTCTGAGGGCCGGTTTTCGGGCGGTTTTTCCGGAGGGCTTTGCGGTTTTCCGGTCGGGCTTTGCGGTTTTCCGGTCGGGCTTTGCGGGCAAACTCGCGACACGGGTCCGGGGAGGCCACCTCGTGGCAGGGCCACGGGAGGAGCCTCCGTGGCCTTCCTCGTTCTGACGCTCGCGGGGACCGGCGCGCTGGGATCCGCGCCCGGGCACGCCGATGATCGCAACGCCGATGGTCGAAACGCCCGGCGGGAATCACTGCTGCCGGCCCCGAGCCTCGACCTGCGCATGCGTCCCCGCCAGGTCTACCCCGGAACCGAGGTCATCCTCGAAGCGGAGCTCAGCCTGCCTCGCCGCGCCACCTACCACTGGGCGGTCGACGGCGGTCGATTGCTGTCCAACGACGCATCCCGGGTCTGGTGGGAGGCGCCGCGAGCTCCCCTGCCCAGGGGCACCACCGCGGTCGAGATCCGCGTCACGGTGACACTCGAAGGCTCCAAGACGGCGCCCCTCGTCGCGAAGAATCGAGTCAAGATCGGGCGCGCTTCGACGCGCGGCATGGTGAGAATCCCGTCCGGGGTCTTCCTCATGGGCGATCAGCACACGGAAGTCGACGACCCCGGTTTCACCTTCACCACACAGAACATGGCGGACAAGCCGGCCCACCAGGTGCGACTACCGAGCTTCTGGATCGCCCGACAGCGCGTCACCAACCAGGCCTACGCACGCTATCTGCAATCCGCTCTCGCCGAAGAGCTGATCGAGGTAACACGGCATGCGGTGCTGGGCCTTCAGCGTGGTGGCGGGCTCGTCCCCTACCTGCGATTTTCCTTCTCGGACCTCTCCAGGGATACCGAATTCCCGATACCCCAGCTGCAAGAGGCGATCACCTTCGACGGCAAGGTCTTCCGCGTCAAGAAGGGCAGCGAGCGACATCCCGTCGTCGACGTCACCTGGGCCGGCGCCGACGCCTTCGCCCGGTCTCGCGGACACCGTCTTCCCACGGAAGCCCAGTGGGAGTACGCGGCGCGCGGCAAGGACGGCCGTCGCTTCCCCTGGGGCAACGAGCTGCCGACGCCGAGGCACGCGAACGTCAACCACGCGTACGGCAACCGTCTCTTCCCTGTCGGCACCTTCAGCCCGCTCGGCGACAGTCCCTTCGGGGTCCAGGAGATGGTCGGCGGCGTCTTCGAATGGGTCGACGACTGGTACGACGCGTCCTACTACGCCGACAACTTCAGCGAGAGCCCGATCGACAGCCCACGCGGACCGAACTGGGGACGCGACAAGGTCATCCGCGGCGTATCGTACAGCTACGGCCTGATCGGTGCCGACTTCGAGCAGCCGCCGACGACGTTCAAGTACTCGTGGTTTCTCGAGGCACCACTGGGCGCCGGCTTCGCGAACTCCCAGACCGGCTTTCGCACACTGCTCGAGATCGCCCGCAAGGGGAACCCCCGGAAGGATCGACCCCGCACGGAGGAGGCCAGGAAGCTGTCCGTCCCCGGCGGTCGCCAGGAAGAGGCGGACGACGGTCGATAGCTCGATATGCGCCGACTCGTGCTCCTCCTCCCGCTGACCTTCGCCCTGGCTCTCGACGCCCTGGCTCTAGACGCCCCGGCCGGAGATCCCCGGACCCCGCTCGTGCGCCCCGACGGCGGACGGCTCGAGGACCTGCTGCCACCGGAAGCGTGCAAGAGTTGCCATCCTCAGCACTTCGAGGAGTGGCGCGGATCGATGCACGCGTACGCGATCTCCGATCCGGTGTTTCATGCGATGCACGCGCTCGGGCAGAAGGAGACCGGCGACCAGCTCGGCGATTTCTGTGTCCGTTGCCACAGTCCGGTCGGTGCGGCGACGGGGGAGGTCGACGCCTCGACACGCAGCGAGCGGGGCCTCTCGGACCTGGCCCTCGCGTCGATCTCCTGCGAAGTCTGCCACCGCTCCGTGCGGCTCGAGGGCGGCCATCCGCACAACGCGAGCTTCACGATCGACCCGAAGGGGGCACTCGTCGGGGGCATTCCGGATCCGGTCCCGAACAGCTTCCACGCGTCCAAGACCGACGAGAGCCTCGCGAACCCGGACTTCTGCGGCTCGTGCCACAACGTCGTCAACCATCACGGCGTACCGGTCGAGAAGCCGCACGACGAGTACGTCGACAGCCTCTTTCCCGATCGGAACATCGGCTGTATCGACTGCCACATGCAGACCTACACCGGACGCGCGACGCCGGACGGCCCGCTCCGTCATCAGCTCCACCGACACAACTTCGTTGGTGTCGATGTCGCCCTGACCCCGTTTCCTCGCCGCGGATTCCAGCGACGCGAAGTCGAGGCCTTCCTGAAGACGGCCGCACGCGTGACGCTCGACCTTCCCGATCGCGTCGAGGCCGGGAAGGAGTTCTCCTTCGACGTGGCCGTCAAGAACGTCGGCGCGGGACACAACCTGCCGACCGGCCCCTCGACCGAGCGCGAGATGTGGATCGACGTCTCGCTGCTGCGCGAAGACGGGGTCCCCATCCTTCGCTCCGGCGATCTCGACGACAACGGCGACCTGATGGGCTCGCACAGCGACCTGCGCCCGAACGCCGACCCCCAGCTGGCACTGTTCAGCGATCACTTCGAGGACCAGGACGGCAAGGAGGTGTTCTTCATGTGGCAAGCGCGCCGCCTCGTCGAGGGGACCATCCCTCCGCTGACCACGCGCGTCGCGACATATCGAGCCAGAGCACCGGTCGACGCGATCGGCGAGAAGCTGCAGCTGCGAGTGCGGCTGCGTTTTCGCCCGTTCCCGCCCCATCAGCTGCGCCGCCTCGGTATCGGCGAGCTCGCCAAGGAGCTGCCGATCTTCGACATGCAGGAGCTCGAAAGCGACCGGATCGAGGTCGTCGAGACGCTGCAGATTCCGGACGTCGTCCGCGTGCCCGAGGACGCCCCCGACATCGGAACGGCGCTGGCGCAAGCCTCCGAGGGCGACACGGTTCTCGTGGCGCCGGGCCGCTGGCTGCTCGACCGGCCGCTCGACTTCGGCGGGCGGGCGATCGAGCTGCGCTCCGTCGCGGGCGCGGAGGAGACCTCTCTGGAGCTCGTCGGGCCCGGTCGGGACACGCGATCCATCGTCGTCTTTCGTGACGGGGAGACACGGTCGACGTCGATCGAGGGATTCACGCTGCGCGGTGGTCGCGGCACGATCGTCGACGAGCTGCGGGCGGGTGGCGCGATCGTCTGCCTCGGAAGCTCGCCGAGCCTCGTCGCCAACGTCTTCGTGGACAATCAGGCCGAGGACGGACTCGGCGGCGCCGTCTTCCTGCGCGACTCCGGCGCCCTCCTCCTCGACAACCGATTCGAGTCCAACCGCGCCGGAATCGCCGGCGGAGCGGTCTGCGCGACCGGGTCGAGCCACGTGCTCATCGAGGGCAACACGCTGAGTGAGAACCGCGCGGCCGAAGGCGGGGCGCTGGCGATCATCGAGGGCTGCCAGATCCTCGGCAACGACCTGCACGCCAACCGCGCATTTCGCGGCGGCGCAATCGTCGTGCGCGCAAGCGCGACGGGACGGAGCGCGATCCGGAGCAACGTCCTGCGCGGCAACACCGCGGTACGGGGCGGCGCGGTCTACCTCGACGGGACCACCCACACACGCCTCGACCGGAACACTCTCGCCGGCAACATCGGCGGCGCGGTGTACGTCGCCGGTGCCGCCGACGTGGTCATCTCGCACGCGACCATCGTCGACAACCGCACGGGTCGAGCGGTCGTCGACGTGCAGCAGGACGCGCGGACGCTCATCGTCAACTCGATCGTCTGGGGCAACCGCCCGGCGCTGGTCGGCGCCAACCTGCGGTGGTCCAACACCGACGACGCTCGCCACCTCGACGGCGGCGGACCGACCGCGACGCGCACGAACACGAGCCTCTTCCCGCTCTTCCGTCCCCCCTTCTCGAAGTGGGAGCGCTGCCGCAGCGAGGAGCCGGGCTGCGTGCCGATCCTCCGTGAAAACGCGACGAGCCTCGAGCCGACCAGCCCACGGCTGCTCCGCCGCTACCGGCCGGGTCGCCTCGAGCTGCTCGAGACATCGCCGTGCGTCGATGCCGGCGACCCGGAGTTCCCGCCCGACGCCGACGGCACCCGCGCCGACCTCGGCGCCATCGCCCGGCTACAGGCGGGCAAGCTCTTCGTTCGCGGTGACGTCGACGGCGACGGCGGGGTCTCCGCTGCCGACGCGCTCGCCCTGACACGAGCCCTCGACCGCCGGGAGCGATTCGCCTGCGCCGAGGCCGCGGATGTCGACGCGAACGGCCATGTCACCCCTGCCGACGCGGCGAGACTCCTCGCCTTCCTGCAAGGCGCGTCCGGCGCGCTCGAGGCTCCCTTCCCGGACTGCGGCGCCGACCCCCAGTTGCTGAGCTCCGCCGGATGCTTCGAGGAGCGCTGCAAGCCCTGATATCCGCGGGCCGCAGAGCTCATGACGAGCTTCTGGCGCCCGAGGCAAAAAAAAACGAAAACAGTGCAGTGTCTTGCGCCTTGCGCTCGTCTGGTCTCACAGACTATCATGGTCGTTGGCCCTGACGGCAGTGCAAGCCAGCACGGGCCATCGATCCGAGCCAACTAGCGTTCGAAGCGAGACTTACAGTATCAGCTCCTCGGTCTCGGCCCCCTCGAAGACGGCTTCCGGCCCTCGAGGGGCGGGCCGCAAAAGCTGAAGACCATTCCGTCGAACGGAGGAATACCGATGACGTCCGCAGGAACCTCTCTGCGATGGGTCCTTTCCGGTCTGCTGTGCGTAGGATTTGTCGCCAACCTCTCGGCTCAGGGCATCGGTACCGCCGGCGGACTCAAGGAGAACCTCGACCTGCCCTTCGACGCCGTCGGCGAGTCGGAATCCGAGGAGGACGCTCCCGAGGTCGTGATCTTTTACGGCGCCAGTTACGAGGGAGATGGGTTCTTCTACACCATCGACCGTTCCGGCAGCATGCTGGACTCCGGCGAGCTCGGCCGCGCCAAGCAGGAAGTCTCCAGAAACGTCTCCGAGTTCTCCGCACGCACCCAGTTCGCGGTCATCTTCTTCGACTCCGGACTGCAGCGTTTCCCGTCCAGCGGTCGCCCCGTCGACGCGTCGGCCTCGATGAAATCAGCGGCTCTCGGCTGGATCACCGGCATGCGTGGCGGCAGCGGAAGCTGCTGCCAGGCGGGCATCCTCACGGCGCTGCGCTACGCCAACATGAGCTCGGCCAAGCGCAAGGTCATCATCTACGTCGGTGACGGCGGCGGCACCTGTGGCGCCAGCGGGCTCGGCGAGCAGGCCTACCTCGACCGCACCCTTCAGGCGGTCGCGTCTCAGAACTACCAGCGCGCGCAGATCAACTCGGTCGGAGTGCTGATGGGTAACTCCCGCCAGATGCAGGAGCGCTTTCTGCAAAACCTCTGCCGACAGCACGGCGGCACTTACAAGCGCATCAACTGACCCAGTATGCACCACCGCAGCCCCGAAGAAGGATCCGTATGAACGGATTCGTATGAACGGGGGCGCGAAGGTTGACGACGGCTGACGAGAAAGCCGGCAAGGCGGCGGCACACGCAATCGTGAGTCGCCGCTTTTCTTGATGGCCCGACCGCCCGGAAGGATCATCCACTCGGACCCGCCCCAGGAACCCCTCCGCGGGGTAGCCCCACCATCCTCTCCGGGTGGGCCCGAGGGTGGAGCAGCGACACGACCGCCAGCACCGCGGCCATGACGAACGGGCGCGCGTCGAGCAGACCGTCCAGCGCGAGCCCCTCACACGCGACCCAGCCGAGCGTCGCCAGGACAAGACCCGCGACGGTCGCGATGGCACCCAGGAGTTTCAGCGCTCTCACGCAGCTCAGCTTCCAGGCATCCACGCCGACCATCGCCGCCGGCAGCAGAAGCGCCAGGCCCGCGCCCCGACGACCCGGAAGCAGCAGCACGGCGGCCAGACAGAGCGCGAAGAAGCCCAGCGCGGTCGCCTTCGGTCCGATGGCCCCGAGCTGACGTCGCCAGCGCCGGCGCAGAAGCACCACGACGACGCAGAGAAGACCGGCACCCAGGGTGACCAGCGCAGGCCACCTGGAGCGAAAGTCGAGCACGACTCCCGGCAAGCAGGCAAGAAGCGCGAGCGTACGCGCCTCGGAGGTCAGCGGCGCGGCGCAAACACGATCGGCATGGCGAAAGATGGCCACCACCGTTGCGATGCCCCCGAAGGCGAGGACCAGTCGCCACCCCGACACCGGAGCCTCTCCAGATTCGCCCAGCGGCGGATAGAGAACGGCCGCAACGAGAGCCACGAGCGCAGAGATCGCCACGAACGCGAGAAGAGTCAAGAGGCGACGGCGCTGCATGAGAACGAACGGCTCCGCTCAACCGTAGAGCATGAAGTAGACAACGACCCCCGTGACCGACACGTAGAGCCAGATCGGAAGGGTCAGCCTCCCCCACCAGCGGTGCTTGTCCCAGCGACGCCGCCTTGCGAGAAAGAGCGTCCGCAGGACGAGTGGCACCACCAGCGCCGCAAGGACGACGTGCGTCAGCAGAATCGACAGGTAGACGGCCCGGATGATCCCCTCGCCCTCGTACGTCGTGTGACCGACCTGGTAGTGATAGGTCAGGTACGACGCGAGAAAGACCGTCGACACCGCGAACGCGCTGCGCATGACCCGGCCGTGGGCCTTGCGCTGGCCGCGCCGGATCAGCACGTAGCCGATGAGCACCAGGAAGCCGGCGGTCGCGTTGAGACAGGCGTTGAGCGTCGGCAGGTCCTGGAGGGTCATCTCGGCGGCTCTTCCGTTACTCGAGCTCACGAACGAGGACTTCGAGATCCCCGATGAGCAGCTGAAAGTCCTCCTCGGACGCGGTCGGCCGGTACGTCCCGCGGACGCGCCCTTCGCCGTCGACGACGGAGAAGCGATCGCTGTGCGGCGGGCTACTGCTCGCCTTGGGAGATCCGATGGCGCTGCCGGC
>CAYMLL010000096.1:0-8691 GCA_964390645.1 uncultured Planctomycetia bacterium
ACCGAGCCCCGAGGACCGGGTGCCGAGGGAGCTGCCCGGAGCGAGGGGGTGTTGACCGTGAGCGGGCTCTCGTTCGCGTACGGGAGCATCCAGACGCTCACGGACGTGGACATCACGGCGCGCGAGGCCCGCGTCACGTGCGTTCTCGGTCGCAACGGCGTCGGCAAGACGACGCTCCTGAAGAACATCATGGGCCTCCTGCGGCCGTCGCGCGGCAGCGTCACGCTCGGCGAACGGAACCTGACGCGCCGTCGACCGAGCGATCGGGCCAGGGCGGGGCTCGGCCTGGTGCCCCAGGGCCGTCAGATATTCCCGAAGCTCACCGTCGAGGAGAACCTGCGCATCGGGCTCGAGGCTCGTCACGACGGCCGGCGCACGATTCCCGGGGAGGTCTACGACGTCTTTCCGGTGCTGAAGGAGATGTCGGGCCGCATGGGCGGGGATCTCTCCGGTGGTCAGCAGCAGCAGCTCTCCATCGCGCGGGCCCTGGTCGGCGACCCGTCGGTCCTCCTTCTCGACGAGCCGACCGAGGGGATCCAGCCGAACATCATCCAGGCGATCGGTGAGGTCTTGCGGGATCTCGTTGCCGAGCGCAGGATGACGGTCGTCCTCGTCGAGCAGTACCTCGACTTCGTCAAGGAGTTCGGCCAGGACTTTTACGTCCTCAATCGAGGACGGGTCGTCGCGAACGGTACAACGGAAGAGCTCAGCGCGGACATCGTCCGCAAGCACCTGAGCGTCTGAGATCTCGAACGTGATCCCCACGACTCTCGCGGCCGGATCGGGGCTCCTGAGGATTTCCCGTGTGGCGGGCAGAAGCGTCGCGACGCGCGTGCGCGCCACGGATCCCCTCAAGCTCCTGGTGCCTCGCCGTCGCCGCAACGCGGCGTGGGCGTACGTCGCCACCTACGGCGGCGGGCTCGTCGAAGGAGACGTGACCGACGTGGAGCTCGCGCTCGAGGAGGGCACGGCCTGTGTGCTGGGGACGCAGTCGGCCACGAAGGTCTACAGGAGCTCCGCCGGCGTCGGCTGCCGGCAGCGCCTGCGTGCGAAGGTCGCCGACGGGGCACTGCTGGTGCTGGCGCCCGACCCGCTGATCTGCTTCGCGGACGCGATTCTCGAGCAGACGCAGGAGGTCCGCCTGGCGGAGGGCGCCTCCCTGGTCGCTCTGGACTGGCTGACGAGCGGTCGACGCGATCGCGACGAGTGCTGGGCCTTCTCCCGCTTCTTCAGCCGCCTCGATGTCTACCGTCACGACGACCTCACGCTGCGCGAGTCGCTCCTGCTCGACCGCGAACTCGCCCCGCCGGCTCCCGGCCTGGCGACGGGCGGCCGGCACTGCGTCGCCTTCCTCGTCGCCATCGGCGGACGGGTCGTCGAGGAGGCGCGTCGGTGGCTGGAACCCGGCGGCCGATCGGCAGAGGACGGCGATGCCGGGCTCATCGAGGCCGCCAGCCCGATCCGGGACGGTGTCGTCGTGCGCATCGTCGGCGCGACGCCCGAGCGCGTCAGGCGGGTTCTGCGCGAGCGGCTCGCCTTTCTACGCAAGGAGCTGGGCGACGAGCCCTGGGCCCGAAAATGGTGAGGGAGGAATCCACGTCATGCACCTGACGCCTCGAGAGATCGACAAGCTGATGCTTCACAACGCCGGCTTCCTGGCGCAGAAGAGGCTGGCGCGCGGCGTCCGTCTCAACCAGCCGGAGGCCGTCGCCCTGATCGCCACCCAGCTGCTCGAGCTCATCCGCGACGGCCGCTCCGTCGCCGAGCTCATGGACCTGGGTCGGCAGCTGCTCGGACGTCGCCAGGTCCTGCCGGGCGTCGCCGAGCTCGTTCACGACGTGCAGGTCGAGGGGACCTTCCCGGACGGGAGCAAGCTGGTCACCGTTCACGACCCCATCTGCGCGATCGACGGCGACCTCGAGCTCGCGCTGAGCGGCAGCTTCCTGCCGGTTCCGGCTGCCGCCTTGTTCTCCGCCGCGCAGAGCGTGGAGGCCGAGGTGCCCGGGGCCTTCGACACCGCCGAGGAGGTCTTGACCCTCAACGCCGGCCGCTCGACCGAGGAGATTCCCGTCACCAACGCGGGGGACCGACCCGTGCAGGTCGGCAGCCACTACCACTTCGTCGAGGTCAACGCGGCGCCGCGTTTCGATCGCGCTCGTGCTCACGGGATGAGGCTCGACATCCCCGCGGGGACGGCGGTGCGCTTCGAGCCCGGTGACACGAAGACGGTGGGGCTCGTGGCCATCGCGGGACGCCGCGTGATCCGTGGCGGCAACAACCTGGCCGACGGCGAGGTCTCCGACGAGGGAAGAGCGGCGACGCTCGAGCGGGTCCGGGCGCAGGGCTTCGGCAACATCGAGGAGGAGTGAGCGATGGCGTACCAGATCCAGCGTGGCGACTACGCGGAGATCTACGGACCGACGACCGGCGATCGCGTTCGTCTCGGCGACACATCCCTTTGGCTCGAGGTCGAGAACGACCTGGCGGTTCTCGGTGACGAGTGCAAGTTCGGCGGTGGCAAGGTTCTCCGCGAGGGCATGGGACAGGCTGCCGGTGTCGGACAGGACGAGGCCCTCGACGTCGTCATCACGAACGCGCTCATCGTCGACTACACGGGGATCTACAAGGCGGACGTCGGCATCAAGGGCGGTCGCATCGCCGGACTCGGCAAGGCGGGCAACCCGGACGTCATGGCCGGTGTCAGCGACGGCATGATCGTCGGGGTCACCACGGAGGTCATCGCCGGCGAGGGAATGATCCTGACGGCCGGCGGCATCGACTCCCACATCCACTTCATCTGTCCCCAGCAGGCTTACGAGGCTCTCGCCAGCGGTCTGACGACGATGGTCGGCGGCGGCACCGGTCCTGCCACCGGCACCTGCGCGACGACGTGCACGCCCGGCGCGCACCACATCCGGATGATGCTCGAGGCGACGGACTCCCTGCCGATGAACTTCGGCTTCCTCGGCAAGGGAAACTCGGCGAAGCCGGAGGGACTGGTCGAGCAGATCCGCGGTGGCGCGGTCGGTCTGAAGCTGCACGAGGACTGGGGCACGACCCCCGCTGCGATCGACTGCTGCCTGAGCGTGGCGGAGGACGAGGACATCCAGGTGGCGATCCACACCGACACGCTGAACGAGTCGGGATTCGTAGAGGCGTCGATCGCCGCGTTCAAGGGAAGGACCATCCACACCTATCACAGCGAGGGCGCCGGTGGGGGGCACGCTCCGGACATCCTCCGCGTCTGCGGAGAGCCGAACGTGCTGCCGAGCTCGACGAACCCGACGCGCCCCTACACGGTGAACACGCTCGATGAGCACCTCGACATGCTGATGGTGTGCCATCACCTCGACAAGAACCTCCCGGAGGACGTCGCGTTCGCCGAGAGCCGCATCCGCGGCGAGACCATCGCGGCGGAGGACATCCTCCACGACCTCGGGGCGATCAGCATCATGGGCTCGGACTCCCAGGCGATGGGACGCGTCGGCGAGGTGGTGACGCGCACCTGGCAGACGGCCGACAAGATGCGTCGCCAGCGTGGCCGCCCGTACGAGGAGGGCGACAACGACAACGCGCGGATCAAGCGCTACGTCGCGAAGTACACCGTCAATCCGGCGATCGCGCACGGGCTGTCGGAGCACACCGGATCGGTCGAGGTCGGCAAGCTCGCCGACCTGGCGCTCTGGAAGCCCGGCTTCTTCGGCGCCAAGCCGGAGCTCGTCATCAAGGGCGGCGTGATCGCATGGTCGCAGATGGGCGATCCCAACGCGTCGATCCCGACGCCGCAACCGGTGTTCATGCGTCCGATGTTCGGAGCCTTCGGCAGTGCGCCCGGGCCCGTCTCCATCGCCTTCGTCAGCCAGAGATGCGCCGCGGACGACGTTGCGAGCGGCTACGGGTTGCGCAAGTCGATCGAGCCGGTGCGACGTTGCCGTGGACTCGCCAAGTCCGACATGAAGCTCAACGACGCGACGCCCGAGATCAGCGTCGACCCGGAGACCTACGAGGTGCGGGCCGACGGCGAGCACCTCGAGTGTGAGCCGGCGAAGGAGCTGCCGCTGGCGCAGCGCTACTTCCTGTTCTGAGCCCGTCGTTCTCGTCGGGAGCGGGGTCCGGCGCTGCCCGGGCGCTTCGGCGTCACGGTCGGCACGGGGGAGGAAGCGGGGCTCCACGGGTTCGAGCAGCGGGTACCGGTTCTTTGCGGCCGCGCGGTGGATGTCTTGCGGACCACGTCGGGTTCGCTCGGGACGTCGTCGCCGAGGAGCCGCTGAAGGACGCGGTGGAGCCCGGGAGTGACGAGGAGCTCGCGGATGTCGTCAGGGAGCTTCGGGTCCGTCAACAGTGCGCGCTCCGTCCCGCGCCGGGCGGCAGCGGTCCGCGGGCGCCGGGCGAACGCTCGAGTCGTTCCGGCGGGGGGGCGCGGCGTCTCCGTCGTCTCGGGGGCCCCTCTTCACCTCGGCGCGCATCACGTCGCGATGCCCTCGTCGGGCACCGGCGAGCCCTCCCGCGCCGGCGAATTCTCGGGGCCGGCGAAGCAGCCGTCGACCACCGCCGACCCGATCGAGTCTCCGAAGGCGTTGACGGCGGTGCGGAATCGATCGAGGAGCCAGTCGACCGACAGGATGAGGCCGATGTACTCCACCGGCAGCCCGACGGCGTTGAGCACGATGAGCATCGTGACGAGTCCCGCCTCGGGAATGCCCGCCGCGCCGATCGCCGCGAGCGTCGCCGTCACCGCCACGACGAGCTGCTGCAGGAGACTGAGATCCATGCCGATCGCCTGCGCGATGAAGATTGCCGCGGCGGCCTCGTAGAGCGCCGTACCATCCATGTTGATCGTCGCACCGAGGGGAAGCACGAACTTCGTCGACCGCTTCGAGACGCCAGCCTTCAGGTGGGCGCACTCCATCGTCACGGGCAGCGTCGCGGACGAGCTCGCGGTGGAAAACGCGGTCAGGATGGCCTGCGACATGTGGTACAGGAAGCGGTACGGGTTCTTGCGTGTGAAGATCCAGTAGATCAGCGGCAGGGTGACGAGCCCGTGGATTCCGAGCCCGAGCAGAACGGTGGCAAAGTACCACCCCGTGCGGCCGATCTCCGCGAGGAACTGGCCCTGCGCCTGCGCCTCGCCGAATCGCGCCGCCACCAGGCAGAAGATGCCGATCGGCGCCACCTTCATCAGCAAGAGGACGAAGGACATCAGGGCGTCGTTCACCTGCCCGATCATCTCCGTGATCGCCTCGACTCTCTTCCCCAGGGTCGTCAACATGCCGGCGAAGATGATCGCGAAGACGATCAAGGGCAGGAGATTCGTCTCGGACGCTGACAGGAAGAGGTTGTCGGTGAAGAGCATCAGCAGGAGGTTCCGGAGGATCATGCCGATGGCGGGCGTCTCCTCCTTCTCCTCCTCGAAGTCCTTCAGGACGACGGCGACCTCATCTTCGGAGACCCCGGTGGCTGCCGCGAGCCCGGTCAACAGCTTCTGCCGGATCGGCGCGTTGTCGTCCCGTGCCGCCACCTTGTCGAGATCATCCCTGTCGACGGCGTCACCCGGACGGACCACGTTGACGACGACGAGCCCGACCACGACCGCCAGGATCGTCGTGCTGATGTAGTAGAGCACCGTGTAGCCGCCCGGCCGGCCGAGCTTGCGCACGTCGCCGAGCCCGAGGATGCCGCTCATGACCGATGCCATGACGAGTGGCACGACCATCATCTTCAGCAGTCGAAGGAAGATCTCGCCGCCGATGTGCAGGCTGGTCGCGAAGTGCGGAAAGACCAGAGACACGATCACCGCGGCCACGATGGCGCTGACGATGAACAGGGTCAGGTGTTGCTTCCTGGCAGGCGCCGCGCCCGGCGCTTCGCTGGCAGTTGCCACTTCACCACTCCTTCGCGGACCTGCGTTCTCGAAGGCACCCTCACGCAGAGGAGCGCTTCTTCGAGTCGCAAGAGCGTCGACGTCGACCTGCGCCCTCGATCGCCCGCCACCACGCGGGAAACTGTAGCGTGTGCCGCTCGGGATGTCGAGGGGCCGGGAGGTCGTCGTGCCGCCGCACGCGACGCGCAGGATCCGCCCGGGACCCCGAGCCGGTCCAGGCAACCTCCGTCCCATGTGGACGGGTACTGCCGGCGCCGAACACGTCGGTGCTCCGATGCTCACCGGCGCTTCCGGTCGTGCATCAGGAGTCTGGCTTCACGAGGATCCGGTCGATGTAGCTCGCGACCCTGCGCTTCGCGGGATCGGCGAAGTCCGCGGCCTGGAAGTTCGCGGCCCGGAAGCTCGCCGCGTTCACGACGGTGGGCGCGTAGCTCGCGCGCAGCTTCTCGAGGTGCTCGCGCACCGCGGGATCTCCCGCGTGCTCGCGGATCGAGCCGAGCGCCCACGGGACGAGCTCCCCCTCGAGCTCGTGGCAGGTCACGTTCGCCCAGGCGGCTCGCTCGAGGCGCACGCGGATCGCCGGGATCACATTCCCCGGCGACTCCTTCCGTCGCCCCTCGACGCGAGCGCGGAGACGTTCGATCTCGCGGGTGGCGAACTCCTTCGCCTCACCGCTGTCGATCCGCTCCTCGAGAAGCGCCAGCGAGAAACCATCACCCACGTCGCCGAGGCGGCTCACCGCCGCCTTCCACGCCGGATGGTCGACGCGCAGCGCCGTCTCGTGAAGCGTCAGGTAGGCGTCGGGATGGCGGGCGTAGGAGACTCCGAGCAGCGCCGCCTCGCGAACCATGGCAGATTCGCCCTCGTCGCGCAGGATCGCGACGAGCCGGCGGCTCTGCGGCGTTCCGGCCGGCACGCGGCTGAAGGCCAGACAGGCTCGCTGCCGGACCCTCTCGCTCGCATGCTCCGTGAGCTCGGTCAGGAGGGAGAGAAGCTCCGCGGGCGGCTCGTCGAGCGCCGTCAGTCCATCGATCGCGCGAGACACCTGGTGCAGGTAGACGACGCCCGGCTCGGCCCGGAGACCGTCGCCGAGCTCCCGGACCCGCGCCGTGGGTCGCAGGTGCTCGAAGACCTGCCGTGCGTCGAGGGGGGGAAGCGCGTCACCGGCGTCCGTGGCGACCCATCCTTGTTCCCGGAGCTCCCGGAGCAAGGCTTCCGCGTTGGCGGTCGCCGCCTCCGGGTGCTTCTCGAACCACGCGAGCACCTCGCCGGGACGGCCGAGGAGCAGCCTCGCCTTGGCGGACTCGCGCGTGTGATCGTCGGCCGCCGCGAGGTTCCACACGGCGACGCGAATCCACCCGGGAGCCTTCGCTTCCTGGAGCGCCCTTCCCACCCCGAGGCTGAGGAAGCTCCGGGGCTCGTAGATGGCGAGCCACTCCAGCAGACGAAACTCCCTGGCCTCGACGAGGAGCTGCACCCAGTCTGCGGCTCTCGCCGGCTCCTCGTCGAGGCCGCGGACGAGCTCTAGCCAGCGTCCCTCGGTATCCCGCCTCGTCCAGTCGGTGATGTCCACGACGGGCGGAGGCGTGATCCGGGCGCTGCACACGAAGCTCGAGTGCTCCGTCGGGTAGCGCCCTCGCCGATCGGCCTGCGGCCGGACGGACGCCGTGCTCGAGTCACCCGCGCCGGGGTGCAGCGCCTCGAGCTTGAGGATGCGGCCACCGAGGCCTCGCAGCTCGACCGTGGCGCGCAGCCGCGGCTCACCGTCGACCGTCCAGGTCGACGTGTGCACGCCATCCCCGAAGAGCCGGCTCGTCAGGGCGAGCTCGACGGGATAATGGCGCCGGGTGAGCGCCTGGTGATCGATGCGTCCGTCGGGGAGGAGCCTGCGGACAGGGAGGCGATCGTACCTGACGACGTGGTGCCGGCACTCGCTCGGATCCCGCGGCGCCGGATGCACGGTCACTCCACGGAGCTGTCGCCGTCCCGTCGCCAGCATCTCGAGCTCCTCCGCGGTGATGATGTTGGCGCCCCGGCGGCCTTCGAAACCGGGGGGCGGCTCGACCGTCGGCCCGGTGGCCGAGACGAGCAGTCGCAGGAACACTCCCTCGGTCGAGCGCTCCAGGTCCGCGCGCACTCCGGCGTTCGCGCCGCGACCCTCGTGGTCGCGGTACGCCAGGTCGGCGGTGTCGAGGGTCGGTCCGACACCCGGGGTCGAGGGAGGAGCGGCCCGGAGTCCCTCGTCGGCCGCCGCGGTCAACGTCGTCATACCCGCCAGAATGGATACTGCCACGCTTCGTCTCATGATCTCGCTCCGTCATGTCACCGGATCCGTGGTTCTTCGGGGACCACCGACGCGTGCCGTCGGCCGCGGGTCGACAGGAACCCGCTCTCCCCTGCCTTCGATGACACCGTGTCCCCGGATCGGCAATCGCGTGTAACGAGTTCGTAAGGTCCCTCGACATCGATGCCACCGGGACGAGGGCAGCCCGGGCTCGATCTCCCTCGCCGCTCGGCTTCAGGGCTCCTCGGCTGCGCTGCGGTACGGCACCGCCCGGGCCAGAATGCCGTGGAGTCACCCGTCCTCGCGCCGGGGGGCGGCGCTCGTTCGTCGCGGGCGGGCCGGATCGCTTCGTGCCTTGCGGTGGGTGGGGGGAGGCGGCTCGGCCTCGAGGCGGGCTTTCAACGCCGGCGGGTGACGGCCCCGTCGAGGGTACGGTGGGTGGCTCTCCCGAGTGCGCGAGCGGCACGGGGGCGCATCCGTCGTCATGGAGCCCCCCGGCCGTTGACGCCCCGGCCGGATCACCCCC
>CAYMLL010000096.1:8701-23126 GCA_964390645.1 uncultured Planctomycetia bacterium
GGCGTCCGGCCCCCCCCGGGGGGGGGCCGCCGGGGCCGTATCTCACCCACTCGGCACCGCCGTTCCCGTTGGCGCCCTCGCCCCGCGCGATCCGGGGGGTGGGACCGCTGGAGAGTCGATCTATTTCGACGAGCTCCCGGTCTTCTCCAGCGCCGCCTCGAACTCCGCCAGGCGCTCCTCGTATTGCTTGCGCTGCGTCCCCGAGACCAGCCCCAGGGCCTTCTTCTGCGCCTTGACCGCCCTGGCGTGCTCGCCGTTGCGGTGGTATGCCTCGGCCAGCGTGTCGAGGATGTGCGGCGCCCGAGGACTCAGCTTCACGGCCTTCTTCGCCAGCTTGCGGGCTCGCTTCAGGTGCAGGTCGTGGGTCGCCAGGAACCAGGCGTAGTTGTTGAGGAACTGCGAGTCGCCGTCCAGGCCGTTGTCCAGAAGCCAGTCGCCCATGGCGACGGCGCGCTCGTTCTTCTTCTGCCCCTGGTAGAACGAGAACAGCATGCGGGCGGGCTCGACCGCCGCCTTGGAGCTCTTGTTCTCGTCGAAAAACTTCTCGAGCGGGGTGACGTTCTTGCCGCGCGAGCTCGTGAACGCGACGATCGCCAGGCGCCCCCGGGCCTCGACGCGCAGCGCCGCCGGAGCCTCTTCGGAGCCGGCCACTCGTCGGTAGATCGCCTCGGCGTCCTTGCCCCTGCGCCGCTCCTCGAGCTTCTTCGCGTAGGCCAGAGCCGTCGTTAAGTCGTCGGGGCTCGCCGCCGCTTTCTTCTTCAGCGCGCCGAAGGAGTCACCGGCGAGGATCGGCTTCAGGGCGGCGATGAACTTGTCGGGGGGACGGAAGCCGACGATACGGTCGACCTCCTCGCCCTTCGCGTCGACGAGCAGCAGCGTGGGGAAGCCGCCGACGCCGTACTTCGTTCTCAGCTCCTTGCCTTCTCCCTTCTCCGCGTCGATCTTGATCGACACGAAGTGCTTCGACATCAGAGCGCCCACGTCCTTGTTCGGATAGGTCTCACGGACCAGTACCTTGCACCAGCCTCACCAGTCCGTGTAGAAGTCGACGAAGACCAGCTTCTTCGACCTGGCGGCCGACTCGAGGGCCGCGTCGAAGGACGCGTCGACGAACTGGACGCCTGGCGGCGCAGCGGCGAGACTTGCGACGAGCAAGAGGGGCAGGGGCATGGGGTGTCTCCTGTGGCGGGTGACCTCGAAGGCGGGATGGGGGCCGTGATGCGGTTTGTTTCGGTGGCCGCCCATCCTAACATGGCCACCGGCGTCGCGACCACGGGAGGTCCCTTCACCTCGAGGAAAGCCGCCGGGTCCGACTTCGCTTCGCGCCGTCCAGGTTGCCTCTCAGGCTCCGACAGGAGCCTGCCCGGACCGACTTCCCCGATGCCCGCGGGCCGTCCGGGGAGTCGTCCGGCGCTCGCCAGACCGGTGCGACATCGTCGGGCTCTCGCGAATCGGGGCCTGGCTGCATGCCTCGCGGCGCTGCCTCCGCCTCGCTGTTCTCTCCCCCTGGCGGGCTTCCGTGTGGGCGGCCGACCCCTCGACGTGTCCGACGGTGGATGCTCGCGATGACGCGACGTATCCTGCCCGTGGTGAACCGGCTTCCCTGCGCGCGCTTCACCTCGAGTCGTGAGCCGGTGCCCTCGACGGTCGCGGCGTCACCCGGGCCTCCGTCAACGCCGATTGGACGATGAGGGTTGGACGATGAGGGTTGGACGATGAGGGTTGGACGATGAGGACGGACCCGAAGGAGTCTCCGCTGCCGACGCGTCGTCGTTTTCTCGCGGCCTCGGTCATAGCTGCTGTGGGCTTGGCCCCGAGGCCGCGGCGGACGCTGGGGGCGGATCCACGCGTGCTGCGGCAGGCGAGGGCTGCTCGCGGCCGCTTGCGCGTCACGGACATCGAGGTCCACGAGATCCTGCCGCCCTATCAGGACTACAACTCCACGACGCTACTTCGTTACCACGGAGTCCGGCTGCAGACGCGGACCATCTACGTCGTCAAGACGAACCGCGGCATGGAAGGGCTCGGCGAGAGCTGGGGCCCGGCGGAAATCGAACCGTCGGAGCTGGCGAAGTACGCGGGCAGTGACGTGTTCGACTGGATCGGCGACCGCGGAAACCTGCCGATCAACATGGCCATGTACGACCTCATGGGCAAGTTCCTCGGGCTGCCCGCGTGGAAGCTGATCGGTCCGTCGGTGCGGTCGCGGATTCCCGTGGCGGCCTGGACCGTTTCGAGACCGCCGCCGGAGATGGCCGAGGAGGTCCGCAGCGTGGCCCGTCGCGGCTATCGTTGGCTGAAGTACCACGTCGACGAGATTCAGAACGTCGTCGATCAGACGGCGGCGATGCAGGAGGTCGCGCCGCCCGGCTTCCGGGTCCACTACGACTTCAACGCGAGCTCGAGCTACGCAGCGGTGCGGCCCGTGCTCGAGGCGCTCGAGCGCTTCCCCGTCGTCGGCCGCATAGAGGACCCGATCACGCCGAGCGACCGGGATGGCTGGCGGCGGCTGCGTGAGCAGATCGAGCCGCAGATCCTCGTGCACCACGGCCCGGCGGACTTTCTCATCGCCGGTCTCTGCGACGGCCTCATGGCCGGGCACGCGCCGGTGGGAGAGGCGGCGAAGATCGCCGCCGTGGCGGAGGCCATCGGCAAGCCGATCATGCTCCAGCAGGCCGGCGGGACGATCAACCAGGCGTTTCTCGCGCACGAGGCGAGCGTCTTGCGGCCGGCCACGATCGATCACGTCAACCTCTGTCACCTCTGGAAGGACGACGTGACCCGCGAGACGATGCCCGTGAAGGGCGGCGCCGTCGCGGTCCCGACGGGACCCGGACTCGGAGTGTCGCTGGACCGCGACAAGCTGCAGAGGTACGAGCGCACGCCGCCGCCGAAGCCGGACCGCTTCCTGGTGCGCATCCGCTATCGCGGCGGTCCGACAATCTACTGCCGGCACGACCCGGCGCTGCCCGGCGCGACGGACAACCTGCGGTCTCTGCGCCGCCTGCTCGGCAAGAAGATCCCCGGACCCGAGCCCGGCTACGCCAACGCGGTGACGAGTGACTTCCGGGACGACACCGACTCCCTCGAGTTCCAGCTCCTGTGGAGACGGACCGAGAAGGGCCACGTCGTGGTCCGTGATTGACCGAAGAGGAGACGCGGGACGTCGTCGTCGGGTAGCCCGGAGCACCCGGCGGCTCCGTCCGTGTCCGAGCAAGGCCGGGTAGCCCTCGTCGCCCGGGTCTGCCGCCAGGTCGACCCGCGTCCGGGACACGTCCTCGTGTGCCGTCCGCGACCGTCTCGCCTTCGGACGCGCGTGTCGGGGGCCGGCGCGAGCTCTCAGCGGCGGTCCGTGGACTCTCCATCGACTTCGGGCGGCTCGACCGTCGCCAGCAGCCGCCAGGTCCAGAGGCGGCTCGCCCGCTTCTCCTCCCGGATCATCGCCACCGCGGTCTCCTCGTCGACGAGCTCGACGTGGGTGTAGGTGCCCTGATGCGTTCCGGTTCCGACGAACCAGGGCGTCGGCCGGCTCCAGCTCCTTCCGGCATCGGAGCTCACCGCGTAGCGCACCGGCCGGTGCCAGCCGCACAGCAGCCGGTCGTCCGCCAGCTCGACGATGGAGCAGTGCGTTCCCGCGAGCACCCGGACCGCCGGAGACCACGTCTTCCCGCCGTCCTCGCTGATCGAGTGGTAGAGGCCGCGTCGCTCGTCGTCGGGGACTCTCGCCGCGTCGCGCACCCGGTTCTGTCCCCGGATCATGAACACGAGACGTCCGTCGCCGAGACGCGCCATCGCCGGCTCCGAGAAGACCTGACCGGTGTCCTTGCGCGAGCGGGCGACGAGGCTGAAGCTCCAGTCGCGTCCGTCCGCGTCGCAGCGCAGCACGCCGCACGACTGCCGGATGCCGTCCATGTCGTCCCGGGACAGGTACCCGGTGATCGGTGCCACGATGCTGCCGTCCGCCAGCTGCGTGGGCTTGCCGCCGGTCCAGGTCCACGCGCCGAGCAGCGGTGCGGAGTCGATCTCCGGTCCGCGCGTCCAGGTCCTGCCGTCGTCCGCGCTGAAGGCGAGGTTCAGCGCGGTGCGGATGCGGTAGCTCTCGTAGGCCTGGTACTCGCGGCCGTCGGGCAGCTTGCCGGTGAAGCGCCGCAGCCGCGGCAGCGGCTTGCCGCTGCGGTTCTCGCCGCTGCCGAGGTTCTCGCCGAGGCTGCGCGTGCAGACCATCACGAGCCGGCCATCGTTCAGCGGCCCCATGGAGACGTCCGTCGCCACCAGGTGCGGCGCCGGCACCTCGGCCCGGAAGCGCTCGCCCCAGGTCCTGCCGCCGTCGGCCGACTCGATGAAGCCGACGGCGGTCGCCGCCTCGCGGGCCTCGCAGTCCACGGAAGCGAGCAGCCTGCCGTCGCGCAACCGGACGATGCAGGCGGCCGCGCCTTCATCGCCGCCGTCCCGGACCAGCCGGGGGCGCGTCGGTCGCCACCGCAGCGGCGCGCCGTCGACCGTCGCCCCGCCGGCCGGCGCGTCGGGCTCGTCGAGCACCCGCGTCAGCCGCTGTGCCCAGATCCAGTTCGGGTGGGTGGGAAAGTCCTTCAGCATCGCCACGGCGGTCTCGTCGTCGAGGGCGATGACATTCGTGTACCAGCCCTTGTCGCTGTCCCTGCCGGTGAACCAGGGCGCGGGGTCGGTCCAGGTCAGCCCGGCGTCGGAGCTCAGAGCGTACTGGACGGGTCGGTGCCAGCCGCAGAGCAGCCGCCCGTCGCCGAGCTGCGTGATCGAGCCGTGCGAGCCGGTCAGCACCCGGATCGGCGGGGACCAGCTCCTGCCCCCGTCCCGGCTGACGGAGCGATAGAGACCGGAGCGCCGACTCGCGGCCACGCGACTCTCGTCCAGAGCCCGGTTCTGGGTTCGCATCAGGAGCACCAGCCGACCGTCGCGCAGACGGGCCATCGTCGGCTCGGAGAAGACGAGGCCGTGGTCCTTCTCGGTGCGGCCCACGACGCTCGAGCTCCACGTCCGGCCCTCGTCACTGCTGCGGAGCACGCAGCTCGACAGCCAGATGCCGTCCATGTCCGCCATCGACAGGTAGCCGTCCAGCGGCACGACCAGCGTTCCGTCCCGCAGCTGCACCGGCCGGGCGCCGGTCCAGAGAGACGCTCCGACGATCGGCTCGTGATCGATCTTGCGCGCGTCCGTCCAGGTCCTGCCGCGGTCCGAGCTGAAGGTGACCCAGGCGTCGCTGTGGTAGCGGTAGCTCTCGTAGGCCTCGGTCTCGCTGCCGTCGGGAAGCCTGCCGGTCTTGCGGATCAGGCGCGGCAGGGGCTTGCCGGTGCGGTTCTCGACCTTTCCCAGGTTGGAGCCCTTCGTGCGGCCGCAGACCAGGAGGATGCGCCCGTCGTTCATCAGCCCCATCGTGCCGCCGGATACGCGGTCGATCGGCACCTTCACCTCGAAGGGATCGGACCACGACCTGCCGCCGTCGAGAGACTCGATGAAGAGCGCGGTGGAGGTCCCCTCGGCGGCCTTCCACTCGAGTGACGCGAGCAGCGTGCCGTCCGCGAGACGGACCATGCAGGGCATGGCGGCGTAGCGATGAGCGCTCTCGCCGGCATGAACGAGTCGCGGCTTCGTCGCGCGCCAGCGGTAGCGGGGCGGTGGCTCCGCGGGTGGAGCCGGCGGCGGAGAGGCCCGGCCGGTCTTCGAGTCCCCGATCGGCAGCAGCTCGATTCCCTCGCCCTCTTCGGCGGACTTGATCCGGAACCGCATGGCGAGGGTCTCGGCGCCGAAGGGACCGAGCTCGTTGGCGATCCGCTGCCGGACGCCGACGGCGAAGACGGAGCCGTCCTCGAGCACGCACGCGTCGGGGTAGTAGGCCAGCGGGTCGAAGCGGAAGCCGCGGTCCGGCGCCGGCTTCACCCAGCTGTCGCCGTTGTCCCGGCTGTACATCACCTGTCCGTTGCCTCCCCGGCCGCCGCAGAAGACCAGCACCGCCGTTCCGCCCGCTGTCTTCAGCAGCTCGCCTCGCTTCATCAGCCGGCCCTTCGAGTCGCCCGGACCGCCGAGCAGGCGTCTGGGCGCGGACCATGTCTGGCCGTGGTCCCGGGAGCGGATCCACTCGGAGTAGGGCCGCGACGCCATCGCGAGGCTGCCGTCGGGCAGGTAGCCGACGTTCTTCTCGTCCCCGGGGCCCTTCTGCTCGAAGACCGAGACGACCTTCCAGGTCTCGCCCCGGTCCAGCGACTTCATCAGCGCCAGAACATGGCCGTCGGTCTCGGGCCAGCCCTTCCCGACCGGAAAGACGGCGCCCGCGGCCAGCACCACGAGCCCGCCGTCGCGGGGATCTTCCATCAGCCCCTGGATGGTCGCCGACAGCAGGAACGGTCCCGTCAGCCGGGCGATCTCGCGCCAGGTCTCCCCGCTGTCATCGCTGCGGTGCACGACGAAGGGCTGCGGGAAGCGACCCGCCGCGATTCTTGCGAAGGCCAGCGGATCCGTCGGCAGACCCTGGCTCAGGTCGGTGCGAATCCAGCCCCGGTGCTGCTCGATGTTGTGGGCCGCGAACACCGTTCCGTCGCGGAGCTGGATGAGGCTCTGGATGCCCTCGGAGCCGCGCACGCGTGGGAACTCCTTCGGGCGCGACCAGGTCCTGCCGCCGTCCTGGCTGCGAATCCAGTAGTTGCGGGCTCCCTCCGGGGCCTTGTTCTGCTCGTGCCACTCCTTGAGTACGGGATTCGCGCCGGTCATCCGCTTCAGGTAGTCGGGCGGGAAGTCGAGCGGCGTCGGCCACGAGGCGTGCCAGTAGCCGGCCTCGAAGCTGACGAAGAGGTCACCGTTGCGGAGGCGGATGACCTTGGGCCAGCCACAGAAGCCACCGAAGCCCGGGAAGTAGTCCGGGGTGTTCACCGTCGGGGACACCAGGACCTTGCGGAGCTCGTCGAAGTCGCGTGCCGACGCCGTGCCGAGCCCTCCCATCGCCACCACGAATCCCAGCACCAGGGCCGACTTCAGCCGCCTGTGTCTCATCAGCTCTCCTTCGGTGTGGCGAACGGGGAACGAGATGCGTCAGCGGGCCTTCCGGGTTCGGGGTCGACGTTCGAGCCGGCAGGCCCGGATGGTGTTGTAGGGCTTCATGTCCTTGATCAGCGCTATGGCGGTCGTCTCGTCGACGACCTCCACCATGGCGTACCATCCCCAGTTCGACCTGGGCTTCGCTGTCCGCCACAGGCTGTTCGCGTACCAGCTCCTGCCGCCGTCGCTGCTGAGGGCGAGCCGTGGAGGGCGGTGGTATCCGCAGAGCAGAACCCCGTCGGGAAGCTCGACCACCGAGCCGTGGGAACCGGGCAGGGTCTCGATCGGATTGGACCAGGTCTCGCCGCCGTCCCAGCTGTTGGCGCGCCAGAGCCCCGTTCTCTCGCCGCGCGGCTCGCCTTGAGCCGCGTCCGACACGCGGTCCTCGGTTCGCAGCAGCGCCACGAGGCCACCGTTGGCGAGCTTCGCCACGGCCGGCTCGCTGAAGATCATGCGGCTGTCCGGACTGCCGCGGCCGAGGATCGAGAAGCTCCACGTCGCACCGTCATCCTTGCTGAGCAGCACGGCCGAGCTCAGCCACCCGGGCTCGAGATAGCCCGCCACCGGAACCACCAGAGTGCCGTCCTGGAGCTCCAGCGGTCGGCCGCCGGTCCATACCCAGGCGCTGGCCATCGGGGAAGCGTCGATCGCGCTTCCCGCCGTCCAGGTCTTGCCGTGGTCACGACTGTGGGCGAGCCTCAGCGGCTTCTCGGACACCGCCATCAGACGTCCGTCGCGGCGAACACCGAGGGTGCTGATCGTTCCGACGTCCTGCGGCAAGACTCCCGGATAGGGCTGCGACCAGGTCTTGCCACCGTCGGTCGAGCGCAGGAAGACCGGCTCGTGTCCGCCCGGCTCGACGACGGCTACCAGAGTGCCGTCGGGCAGTCGCACCAGGCAGGGAACGACACGATACCTGTCTTCCCGGGTCGCGGGCGGCCCGCGGTAGATCCGGCGCGGCTCGGTCGGAATCCACGGTGATTCCAGAACCTCGGAGTCGGCGTAGCGCAGGAACAGGAGGTGATCCTCGTCGTCGGCCTCGAGAACCGACGGAACGGTACAGGCGCTCGAGATCCACAGCGTCGCGAGAACTCTCAGGGCTCGCACGTTCCGTCTCGATCGAATCATGGCGCTCCGGAGCTGTCGCAGAGAGCTGGAAGGAGGTCGGGTGGGGCGCTTTTCGATGTCGACACGGCGGCGAGACCACCCGCGGTCATCGGCAACACGGACGTGGTCCGGGGCGCCAGGTGCGGCGCCGCAGCAGTGGACCGCGCGCCATCGAAGCTACTGCGCGGGAGTCGAGAAATCAAGCGGGGCGCCCCGTTTCGAGGCGCCCCGTCAAACTTCCTGTCAAACTGTCGTCAGTGTCTAGGGGCTGGCGCCCTCGTTGATCCACTGCTCGATGGTGTCGAGGCTCGTGATGCCGAGGGGGAAGCTCCCGAACGGCATGGCGGAGCCGGCGCCGCCGACGCCGAGGTGCGTGCCCTGGAGCTTGTGCCACAGGTAGCTGTCACTCGGCGATCCCGGCTCGATCAGGTCCATCCCCGGCACGTCGTCCGCGGGTACGTTGACGATGTTGGCGTGCGAGGAGCCCGTCGCCAGGTCGAGCCCGCCGGACACGGAGCCACCGGTGTGGCAGCTGCAGTTGGCGTCGAAGACGGTCTGGATCTGCGTGGTGAAGTCCACCGTTCCCGTGGTCGAGCTGCAAGGTGTGGGGGCGTTCGGGTTGAAGGCCGCGCGCATCGAGTAGAGGAAGTCGATTTCGATGCTGCCACTGGTCAGGCTCTTGGTGGCCCGCTCGTGGCAGCTGAGGCAAGTCTCCGAGCCGCCGCCCCCGTCGAGACTGTCAGGGCATTCCGGTGTGAACTCGAAGTTGCCACAGATCGCCGAGTTCTCGGTCGCCGTCGGCCCGACGCCGTCGATGCCCGTCGTGGCCAGTGGCTGCAGGGTCGTGACGTTGGTGCACAGGAAATACTCCGCGAATTCCGACGCCTGGATGGTGGCGGTCGCGTCGACGTTCGTGCCGCCGCAGCCTCCGACGCCGGAGGTCTGCTCCGGCGGGTAGGCGTCGAGCCAGAACCAGTCTCCCTGATCCTTCGTCGTGTGGTGAAGCGCTGTGAGGTAGTACCGCACGCCATCCCCGGAGTAGACGTAGCTGTAGTAGTCGTTGGGATCGGCACCCGCGGGCAGGGACGAGCGCCAGGCAGTCTTCATCACCCAGGCGTCGACGGGAAAGGGCGGGATCTCGGTGCTGCCTCCGTCGACCAGCTCCTCGAGTTCACACTCGTTCCAGAGATCGTGCTTTCGCACGTGGCAGTACGCCGCCAGGTTGTACAGGACACTCTTCATGCTGGGGCTGCGGTCGTCCGGGTCCGGCACCCCCGAGAGATCTCCGCTCTCGGTGAAGACGAACGATACCGGAATATAGTGCTCGAAGGCCGGACGACCGGAGCAGGCCTGGACCTCGACGATCTGCTCCAGCCGGCACCAGCCGAACTCCCGCTCGTCGTCGACCGGGTGCAGGTCCGTCGGCCCGCAGCTGCCGATCGTCGGGTACATGGAGATGACGCCGTCGATCAGGAAGTCGGTCGCACTCGCGATCGCCAGCGCCGAGGGCATCACCCGCACAACGCCTTCCTCCGGACGGGGGACGACGATCAGCTCCGTCATCGGACCGCCGGCGGCGAGCTCTCGATCGAGGGCCCGGGCGAGCTCGACGACCCCCTTCTCGAAGCTCAGGTCGGAGCGCGAGAAGGTGTGCTGGAAGGAGGTGATCCGCCCGCCGGGCGAGACGCCGGCGACGAGCGGCGCGAGGACGTTTCCGGTGACGGTGTAGGTCCGGGTCGGATCGAATTGATTCCGGTCCAGCTCCAGCGTGATTCCGTCGCCAGGGCCCCGGTCGGAGTCGGTGGTAGCGGCGACCTGGATGTCCGACGCCACCAGGTCGACGAGCAGTTCCGGAGCCAGGACCACCGGCCCGATCAGCGTCGGCAGGCAGACGGGTTCCGGACAGGGCGGCCGCAAGAGAGTACCCAGGTCGAACTCCGTCAGAATCGCCAGCGGCACCGTGCGTGTGGTCAGGATCATGCCGCTCTTGACGGTCAGCTGCGTCGGGCTGGCGTCGACGACCTTCAGCTGAGCGTCGCCGAGCAGCACGATGTTTCGTTCGGGGATCTCGGAGAAGCCGCTGCCCTCGATCGTGAACTCCTCGTTCGGCCCGATCTGCTGATTCGAGATCGCCGTGATCACGGGCAACTCGACGCACGACTCGCCGTCGGGTCCGTAGCCGGGGTCCGGGTAGGGCGCTTCCGGCGGAGCGGCTCCGAGGAAGAGGTAGTTCACCGCCTTGAGCACGTCGCTGAGGTCGATGCGCGCGTCGCTGTTGCAGTCTCCCGTTGCCGGACACTTGCTGGGCTGTTCGCCGAGGAAGAGGTGGCCGACGATGCCGATCGCGTCGCTGATGTCCAGGAGTCTGTTGCCGTCCCAGTCACAGCGGATGAACTCTCCCCCGTAGGAGAAGAACGAGTTCGGCAGGCGCGTGGTGCCACCGGGAGTCCTCACCAGGATGTCGCCGCGCAGAGGCTCCGTCGTCGGCGGCACGAGGACCGCGAGACGGTTCGGCTCTCTCTCGATGATCTCCGTCCGGACCCCTGCGACGACGACCTCCTCCGCGTTCTCGAGTCGCGTTCCGTGGATCTCCACGATCGTCGCCCGGGTCAGGCTGCCGAAGGAATTGACCACGGACCTGCCGAGCCTCGGGGGATGGACAGCGGGCTCCGACACCAGCTGCAGATCCGCGAATCGGGCCCCGGCGGTGTCCGAGACGCCGTCTGCCCGGGGAGGAGAGCCGTGGGCGACGCCGGCCCGGCAGTACGGCACATCGAGCCCCGTGTCGCTGACGTCCACGGTCAGGTGGTCGACCCTCTGGCCGTCCCGGAGGAAGAACGTCGTCATCGTGTGGCCGACCCGCTCGACGCCGACACGTACGGGCAGCTCGATCGGCACGGCCTCGGTGTTCTCCGAGCTCAGTTCGCTACCGCGTGACAGCCGTACGGCCGACACCAGCCGGGCGTCGCCGTTGGCCGTCCCCTCGGCGAAGATGGACAGGACGGGTGCCCCGGGGTCATTGGCCGTTCCCCGGAAGCTCCGGATCTCCACCCCGGCCTGCCCGACCACCTCGACGACCTGGGCGGTCATCTTCAGCTGTGTGACGGAGTCCCGCGCCAGCGTCAGCAGCGAGTCCACGCTGCCGTCGTCGGCGCTGCCGTAGCCGCTGCTGAAGCTGCAGACCTCGACGAGTCCTCGCAGCGGCCGCGCCGAGCCGACCACCTCGTCTCCGACCCCGAAGGGGTCGAAGCCGGGAACGGGGGCGGACGGGAAGCAGGGGACGCGGCAGAGTGGCACGGTCAAGGCTCGGGTCAACGGGACGAACGTGGTCTCGTCGAATGCGACGACCAGCGACACCGGCTGCCCCGCACCGACGAGCCCCTCCCTGTATCGAATCGTGCAGTCGCTGCAGGACTCGCCGTCGGTCGGTACTTGCCCTTCGAGCTCGAGTCCGAGTATCTCGTGTGGGCTCAGTTCGGGGGGCAGGGTGATGGGAAAGGTGAAGCTGAGCGCCACGGCGCTCACCACGCCGGCGTTTCTCTCCCCGGTGGTCAGCTCGGTTCGCTCGAACCCCGCGTCACGAAATCCCCCGTTCTTGACCGTGGCTCCGGCCGTCGCCACGGTCGTCGCCACGGTGATGGCGCAGGGACCGACCGTCTCGACACCGATCGACCAGCCCTGGGCCCCGTCGTCCCCGTTCTCCACACCCTCGGTCCAGAGGCGACACCTCGCTCCGAACCGGACCGTCGTCCCTTCAGGGCCTCCGACGCTGGACGGGCCTTTCACGTCGAGGGTGAACCGGGGTTGTGCGGAGCCCGGCGAAGTCCAGCCCAGAACACACAGCAGTACCAAACAACTGAAGCCGGACCCAAGACGTGTTCGTTTCACGGGGCTCCTCCCATGGCAAATTGTTGAGCACGGTGACGTCGAGACGACGGCCGACTCTGACACCGCAGGACGCGGCACGGGCTTCCGTCGAGCCCGAGACCGCTCCGTCGCGGAACCCGGGAGGGAACCCGGGCACCTCCACAGCCCCCCTGCTCCCCACGCCCCTTCACTCTTCAGAGTCGCCGCTCCTCGACATTTCGTCAACAGCCCCGGCAGCCGGGATACCTCCGGGGTGCTTCGTCCCGCCGTCGTCCGACCGCGGTCGTCTCCCCGGCGCCGTCGAAACACGGAGTACGGCCTTCCCGGTGCCGGCGAGGGCCGATATTCGGAGGGAACCGGAACCCGTTCTCGCCTTCGTGCGCCGGGACGACCCGCGATCGTTCAGGCTCGTGATCCCGTGCGGCGTCGACCGTCTGCCGCAGCTGCTCTGGAAGCTGCGGAGCGAGGGCTCCACCGACGAGTCTCGAGAGCGGCGAGGTGAGGAGGTGCGTCGACGGTGATCTCGGACCCGGATCGACGGAGGGCTCCGGACGCGGAGGTCTTCTCCCGGGGTGCTCGTTCGTCGTCGTCACCTCCGCTCACGAGAAGAACCGGCGGCGAGGTCGGGCACCGCACGTCGAGGGTCGGAATCCACCGTGTTCTCGAGGCTTGAAAGAGCAAGGCGCCTGGGCGACCATGACCACGTCGGGGTATTCACGAAGACGCTGGCGAGACCTGATGTCGCCTTCGCTGCCGCCTTTTCGGCTCTACTCGCCACAAACGGGTCCGGTTCCGCTGGTGCCGATCCGTCTGGGGGACGGTGTCGAGATCTGGTGCAAGCTCGAGTTCCTCAATCCGAGCGGCTCCACGAAGGATCGCATCGCGAGCTTCATCCTGGCGAAGGCGTGGCGGGACGGATCGGTTCAGAGGGGCTCGATGGTCGTCGAGGCCTCGAGCGGCTCCACGAGCATCGCGATGGCGATGGTCTGCGCGCAGCTGGGATTGAGGTTCACGGCCGTGATGCCCGAGGGGGTCAGCGACGAGCGGTTGCTGATCATCCGTTCCTTTGGCGGCGACGTGGTCTTCAGCGCCGCTGAAGAGGGAATCCTCGGCGCGCTGCGGGTCGCCGAGGAGCTCGCAGGGAGATCCGGGGCCTTCTTTCCGCGGCAGTTCGAGAACCCGGACAACGTATCGGCACACCGTCTGCGTACGGCTCGCGAGATCGTCGTGTCGATTCCGGGCGGCACGCCGGATGCCGTGGTCAGTGGCGTCGGCACAGGCGGCACTCTCGTCGGGCTCTATCACGGTTTCCGGGATCACGGCTGCAGGACCCTGCCGGTGGTGGCGCGGCCCGTGTCGACGACGGCGACCTTTCGCGACGTGGAGTGCAGCAGCTTCAGCGCGAGGATTCCGGGTGTCGTGGAGGGCATGTCGAGGCTCTTCCGGCCGGACGAGCTCGAGGGGCTCGTCGAGATCGAGGTGGACGATGGTACCGCGCTCGACTGCACCCGCCAGCTCATCCGCCGCGGCTTTCCGGTGGGGCCGAGCTCGGGGCTGAACTACGCAGCCGCCCAGAAGGCAGCCGCCAGCCTCGACGCCGAGGCGCGCGTCGTCACCGTGTTTCCCGACCGTATGGAGCGTTACTTCTCCACCGAGCTCTTCGGCGCCGTGCGTTCCCGCTGAGGGGGGCCGGCTGACGAGTCGAGGGCCACCTTCGACAGGAGGTTTCCCGGTGTCCAGGAGATCGAGACCGACAGGCCGGTCCGCCGCTGTCGCGACCGCCGCGCTGCTTCTCGCTGTCGCGGGCTGCTGCGGAGCGCCGCCGCTGCACGAGACGCAGGACTGGCGACAGCAGTCCGAGGCCTACAGCGCCGAGCAGTGGAGGAGGATCGAGGCGCTGGAGGCGAGGCTGCGTCAGCTTCTTCCCGGGCGGGATCCGGGGCGGGAGCGGCGTGGCGAGGACGCGCCCGAGTAGCGCTCGGGTCGCGCTGGCTCCGTCGTCGGTCCGGGCTCTGATCGCGGTGAGGGAACGACCTCCTCGTCTCCTCGGTCCCGAGCCGGTAGCATGAGAGCTTCGCGACGGGCGTCCGGAGCACCGAGGATCTTCGTGGCGCGCGCACGTCCGGGAGAGCGTTCCTGCCCGCAAAGGAGAGTCCACGCAATGCGAACCATCTTCGCGATCACCCTCGTCCTGTCGTCTTCCGTCGGCGCGGTCTCGGCGCCGCCGAAGAAATTCTCCAGCGCCGTCGTCTCGAAGGACACGAAGGACCATCGTGTCGACATCGAGATCGACATCCGTGGTGCCAGGCACCTCGTCCTCGAGGTCACCGACGGAGGCAACGGCAGCGGCTACGCCTGGGCCGACTGGATCGAGCCTCGCCTCGTG
>CAYMLL010000097.1:0-295 GCA_964390645.1 uncultured Planctomycetia bacterium
GGAGGGTGTGCTGCGGCGCGATACTCGAGCTTCCGGGCCCGGCACCGATATCGACGATTTGCGCGAGCGCGGCTACCCGAGGGTGACGCGCGACCACGTCGCGGAGCACGCAGATCGATCGCACGGTGTTCAACGGCAGGTGGTATCGCAGGTACGCGAGCCGCAGCCGGGGGTCGTCGAGGTAGTGGTAGCGGTTGAGTCGCTGGCGCTCGGTCGTGAAGATATAGAAGAGCACCCGCAGAGCGCCCCACAGCGAACTCATAGACGCCGTGACACACGCGACATGCCGGTCCAC
>CAYMLL010000097.1:305-5300 GCA_964390645.1 uncultured Planctomycetia bacterium
GGGGGGGGGGTGTGGGTGGGGGGGGGGGGCGGGGGGGTGGGGCGGTGGCTCCCCCCCCCCCCCCCCCCCCCCCCCCCCCCCCGACTGCGAGCTCTTCGACGCCTTGACAGACGCGACTTGCCGGTCGACGGCGTCCAGTAGGGCTTCAGGGGTCTCGAGCGCTCTCACTGACGTTGTCCGTCTTGCGGAGCTCCACGGCTCTTGAAGTACTTGATCACCAGCTCGTCGGCGGGCTTCGCGGAGAGCAGGCTGCCGAGGACGCAGGAGACGATGGACACCGTCAGGCCCCATACGACCGGCAGGAAGCCGCCGAAGTGGGGCGTCAGGCCGTCGGGGAGCACGAAGCCGCCGAGCCAGCCCGCGATGTAGAGTCCGAAGCACGTTCCGCAGCCACCGGCGATTCCGGCGACGCAGCCGGCCGCCGTCATGCGCTTCCAGTAGAGCGTCAGGAACATCGGCACGAGAAAGCTGCAGGCGAGTCCGGCTCCGGTGAGGATGATGATCGTCTGCAGGAATCGCGGCGGGTTGATCGCGCCGAACATGACCGCCACGCCGACGAGCATCGTCGTCAGGTAGCTGAGCTTGCGGATACGAGCCGGTGAGGCATCCGGGTTGACGGACCGCTGATAGACGTCCCGGACGAGGCTCGAGGAGATCGCCAGCAGGAAGCTGTCGACGGTCGACATGACCGCCGCGAAGGGAGCCGCCATGATGATCCCGGCGAGGACCCCGGGCACGATAAGAAGGACAGTCTCGGCCATCGCCATGTCGGGCCGCTCCAGTCGAGGCAGGAAGTCCCGGGCGCAGACGAAGATGATGATCAGGGGGATGTAGATCAACGTGTAGTAGATGCAGACGGAGAACATGGCCCGGCGATAGACCTTCGTGCTCTCGAAGGCCATCAGCCGCACCATCGTCGTCGGCTGCCCGGCTCCCGAAATCGCCCACATGACGAAGAAGGAGATCGCCAGGCCGAAGGGCAGGAATCCGTCGGGCTTCTTCTTGTCGAAGCCCGGCCCGGTGACGAGAGTCTGACTGGGATCGAAGTGGAACTTCGTCAGCCGCGTGCCGATCGCCGTGTCGGGGGACGAGATCAGCACCTCGGCCGTCACGTCGTTCCCCAGCACTCCGGGTGCCGTGTCGTCGCCTTCGAGCGCCAGTGCGACCACGACCGGTTTCGCCCCGTCTGCGCTGCCTTCGAGCTTCACCTCTCGGTCGTTGACGAAGACGCGCCGGCCGATGTTCGTATCGACCGCGATGCGCAACTCACCGGGGGCGAGCTTCGCCGCTCGGTCGGCCTCGAGAGTGGCGCTGGCGAAGAAGCGCTTGGCGTTGTTCTCGGCGATTTTCTCGAGCCCGCCGACCTGGATGATCGTGCAGAAGAGGAGGATCAGGATGCCCGCGAACATGACGACGCCTTGCAGGACGTCCGTCCAGACCACCGCCCGGAACCCGCCGTACGCGGTGTAGGCGATGACCGCGACAGCGAAAATCAGCAGCCCGAGGCAGTACGTCGCCTCCGGTGGCTCCGAGGAAAACACCGACAACGTCGCCGGTACCCACTCGACCATTCGCGACGCGGACTGAAAGGGGCCGAAGTCTCGGAACAGCCGCTCGATGATGATCGAGCCGGCCTTGAACTGCGCGACCAGATTGAACGCCATGAAAAAGGCCATCACGAGGCTCGCGAGGATTCCGAGCCTCGGCGAGTCGAAGCGATCACGGAAGACGTCCGGGATGGTGATCGCGCCGCTCTTGCGGCCGACCTGATTCAGGCGCTTGCCGAGCAGCCCCATGCAGCAGATCGGCACCACCATGTAGCTCGCGATCCACAGTGCGAGGATCCAGCCGTGCTCGTAGATCAGCGCCGGAAAGCCGGTGAAGCTCCCACCGCTGGAGGACGTCGCGGCGTAGGTCATCGCGAGTGCCCAGACGCCGAGTCCACGGCTTCCGAGGAAGTACTCCGCGAGGAACGACCTCTTCTTCAACAGGCGGTGCGAGAAGATCGCGACGACGAAAACCGCCATCGTGTAGAGGACGAACGCCGTCGCCGCGTTCGCGTCGAACCCGGCCTCCGCAAGAGTCACTCGACAGCCTCCTCGTCGCGGGGAGGATCGAGGTCATCCTCCTTGATGAACCTGAAGCAGAACCACCATGCGAAAACGTTGCAGAGCACCCAGGGCAGGAAGATGCCGAAGAGTACCCAGCCGGGGATGCCGAGGTAGGTCTCGATCTCCTCGGGCCGTCGACCGTAGCCGTTGAGATAGCAGTACGTGATCGCATAGACGCCGCAGACGAACCACGAGGCGAGGGCCACGAGAGACTCGCGGAGCGAGTTCCGGTAGACCGGATCGTCGGGAAGATCTTCGGGGAGCTCGTGCATGGACCGCCGGGCGCGCTCGAGCAGGGTTCGCCAGTACCGTCGACCGTGGAGAGCCGATGGTGTAACACAACCGATCCCCGGACGTGAAGGGCGCGGTCTCGGAATCTGCGCGCTTGCGGGCCGACATCCGGGACCGAAGGCCTCATAATGAGGGCCTTCGAGTGCCCACGGAGCTCCAGAACCCCGATAGCGAGTTGCGCAGGTGTTCCGCTTCTACCGTCTCTTGACGATTTTCGGCGTTCCCGTCCACGCACAGGGGATCCTGCTGCCTCTCGTCCTGCTGCTGGCATGGACCATCGAGGTCGAGATCGGGGACGGCGACGCGGACTTCCTGACGAATCTGGGCTTTGTCGTCGCCGTGCTCGCCGGTCCCGTGCTCCTGCACGAGCTCGGTCATTGCTTCGTCGCACGGCGTTGCGGGGTCGCGACCCGACGGCTGCTGTTGACACCCGTCGGCGCTTTCGCGAACTTCGATCGTCCTGTGACGGACCCTCGCACGGTGTTTCGCATCGCGCTGGCGGGGCCGATGGTCAATCTCGCGCTCGCGCTTCCCTTGATGTTTCTGAGTGGTCAGTTTCCGGGCTCCTTCCTCCCGGATCTCGTCAACGTGACCCTTTTCCTTGCTGTCCTCGGCCTGAGTCCGGGGGTGCCGCGCGACGGCAGCCGGATTCTCCGCTCGATCCTCTCACGGTCGATGAAACCGCTGGAGGCGGCGCTCGTTACGTGTCGCACGGGCCAGCTTGTCGCCGTCGCGGGCGGGGTCGTGGCGTTCTCGTATTCGCAGGCTCTGCTGGTCGGCGTCGCGGTCTGCATCTTCTTCGCCTCGCAGATCGAGCTCCTTGTCGAGCGTGTGCGCGCGAGTCCGGCTGGACGGCTCAGCGAGATGTTCCGGCGATCTTTCTCGGCCGGCTCCAGGGACGGATCGGCACAGGGTGCCCGTCCCGACGGGTTCTTCTGGTCGTGGAGCTTCGAATCGGCACGACGGCCGGATGCCGAGCGCGTCGAGGAGCGGTCCGAGGACGAGGTCGAGGCGCCCCGGCACGCCGACGGCGACCGTGTGATCGACGTCGATGCCGACGGCAAGGTGAAGAAAATCTGGGAGCAGTAGATCGCGGATCAGATCCGCCGGCGTCTCGGCGGCGATCGGCCGACCTCGATCGACTGCGGGTGGAATACCCGCCACGCGCGGCGCGAGGAGACGATCCCGACATGCTGCTCGAGGCTCGTGCCCTCGAGGGGACCATCGATCGCCGTTCCCGTCATGCGGGACCAGACACTGCCCGTCTCGCGGTCGCGCATCGTTCCTTTCTTCGCGGGCACGAAGCCGAGCACGCGTCCGCCTCGAAGACGTCGCGAGAATACGCGGGCCGAGGTGCTCCCGGGGCTGAACGCGATGACCAGGCGCTCCCGTCCCTTCTGCGCGTCCCACTCCACGACGTTGTCGATGAGCAGGCGTGCGAAGGAGATCGAGCAGGTGGTTTCATCTACCTGCCAGCCGAGGACGAAGCGAGCCGGGTCGCGGTAGAAGTCCCGGCGGTATTCCCCTCGCGTGCGGGACATGTCGAGCACTGTCGTGCCGGGGTACGTCTTCTTCCAGGCTCGCCAGGTGACCATGTTGCAGGGGAGCGACTCGAGCTTCGTGCCCGAGAGCTCGCCTTCCATCGCCTCCCCGAGGATGTGGCTCCAGAGCGTCTTCGTCTCGACGTCTTGCATCACGAGGCTACGGTCCCAGAGCATGCCGGAGACCGCGAAGGTCAGCCTGCGGCCGTTCACGTCAGCGGCGTAGACCACGCCGTTGTGGCAGAGGTGTCACCAGGTCGCCGCGATCGCCTTCCCGCCGAGGCTGTCGTTGATGATCTCGCGTCGCGGACCGCAGAGCATGTTGATGGGGTACGCACGGGCGGCCCCGTCGATCACGACTCCGATAACGAGTTCCTCGTCCGAGACCCGATCTTCGACCTGGTCGGCGCGCAGGAATGACGCGTCGACGATCGGTGGCTGAGTGTCCAGAACACGCCGCGGATGAAACTCCCGCTCGTCATCGCCGGACAGGATCACGCAGAGGAGAATCGTCGGAAGGTGCACGTGTCGGGCCTCTTGCCGTGTTTCCGGAAGCGGACTCGAGTCGCGTTGCCGCTTCAACATAGCAGGGCTATTCTTCACCTGCCAGGCTGCGGCGGTCGAGCAGCGGCGCGGTCACACTTACGGGAACCTCATGCCACCGACTGAGCCGGGTAGTCAGCGCTTCGACCTGGACCTCCTGTTCCAGGTCATGCAGCGAGTCGCGGAGCCGACGGCGTCCGTGAGTCTTCACGTCTGCGACGGCGTACGCGACCGCTTGTTCTACTTCGTGCCGGGTGGCGTGCGTATGCTGTCGCGTGGCGACGGCAAGAACCGGGGGCTCGTCAAGCATCTGATGACGAGGTGCTTCGTCGACGCAGAGACCTTGCAGGAGCTCCTCGAGGAGGCCGAGGCACGGCCCACAAGCCTGTGCAACCTCATCGAGGAGAGAGAGATTCTCTCCCGCGAGGAGCTCGGAGAGATCGTCAACAAGGTCGTCCGGGACGATCTCCTCGAGCTCGTGTTCTGGAGTGACAGCGTGGCGATCGTTC
>CAYMLL010000097.1:5310-23079 GCA_964390645.1 uncultured Planctomycetia bacterium
GGAAGGCTACCCGGTCGGCGGGGGTCCGGTCGGTGAACCCCGCCGCCCGCCCCGGGAGATCTACACGTTGCAAGACGAGGTGCTCGTCGGCAGGCTCGAGGGACGAGATCTGTCGCGCGAGATGATCGAGTGGGCGCAGCTCTGGGCGCGATCGAAGTCCGTGCTCGCGTCCGATGCATCCGTCGTCGTCGCGACCGACACCCCGCCTTGTTCACGGGACGAGCTCGACCCACTCGTGGAGGAGTGCCTCGACCTGTGCGCCGAGGAGGTCGAGATCCGGGCCTTGTGGCGAGAATCGGGTCAGGACCTGCCGAGAATCTGCGCAGCCCTTGTGGGGCTCGTCGAGAAGGGGCTCGTGCAGGTTCGGCCGCCGGCGCCGGAAACAACCCGTCCGAAGCAGGCCCTGGAGGCGCGCATCCTGGAGATCGAGCAGCATGTGGAGAGCTGCTTGCGGCCGACGCTGGCGCGCGAGAAGCTCGTCGAGTGCTATCGTGCGGCGGGGGAGAACCACAACGTCGTTCACCACCTCCACCTCCTCGTGGAAGCCAGTGTCGAGGTCGGGGCGACCTGGGCGGCGCTCGGTCATCTCGCGGAGATTCTCGAGCTCGAGAAGGAGAACGTCGAGGCGCATGAACGAGTCGTTCGGGTGCTCGTCGACGACGGCCAGGAGGAGAAGGCGGTGGCGCACGCGGCGACCGCGGCCCGGGCGTTCTTCGCGGACGGCGCCCTGGAGGAGGCGCGCCTTCTCGCTCGCCTGCTCGAGTCCACGCCGGGGGGTGAGATAGACGGGCGGACGATCCGGGCGCAGACCTGCGCGGCTGGCGGTGAGGTTGATCAGGCGGTCGATCGGTACGTCGCGCTGGCCGGCGACCTCGTTGCCGTCGGTTGCGAGAAGCGCGGACTGGAGCTCTTCCAGGAGGCCCTGCGGCTCGACCCGGATCACCACGAGGCGCTCAAGAGCGCCAGAGCGCTGAAGATGGCCGGCGTCACGATCGACACCGATTCGACCCCCGGAGGGCGGGGCGCGACGGCGGGCGCCGCGGGAAAGCCGCTGACGGCGCGATCGCGGCCACCTGCCGCCGTGCGAAGGCGACCATCGTGGAAGGCCATCGCCGTGGGAGCCAGCGTCCTGATCGTCGTCGTGCTCGGCGCCGGATTCGCCCTTGGTCTCTGGAGCCTTTCGAATCAGCGCCCCGCGTCGGCGGTCGAGACACACGACGAGGAAGGTGTTGACCACGGTCGTCGAGCCGACTGGAAGCAGCCACGTCATCGCTGAACGTACGGCCACGGAGCTGGGAGGGTCACGGCTCTTCGAGCGCGGCGAGATTCGCGTCGGCTGGCTACGGTCGGGCGACTCGTGGGCGCGTTCCGGGCGTGACGCGCGGACGTCGCCCCGATCCGACGCACGGAGACCGGCTGCTACTCGGGCGTCACGTAGGCGCTCGTGATGCCTCCGTCGACGACGAAGCTCGTCCCGGTGACGAACGACGACTCATCCGACGCGAGGTAGAGCGCGGCCTGCGCCATCTCCTTCGCCTCTCCGAATCGTCCCATCGGGATGTGGACGAGCCGTCGCTGCCTCTTCTCCTCGGAGTCGAGAAACTTCATCAGCAGCTCCGTGCGCAGCGGACCGGGACAGAGGGCGTTGACGCGGATGTGCTCGCGCGCGTGAATCACGGCCAGCTCGCGTGACAGGGCGAGAACGCCGCCCTTGCTCGCGGTGTACGCGAGCTGCGGTGTGGCAGCGCCGAGAATCGCGACGAAGGAGGCGGTGTTGATGATCGAGCCGCCCCCGGCACGCTCGAGCGCCGGGATGCCGTACTTGCAGCCGAGAAAGACCCCCTTGAGGTTGACCGCCATGGTCAGATCCCAGACGTCCTCGTCGGTCGCGACGGCGTCGTCGTCGGCGCTGTGCATGATGCCGGCGTTGTTGAAGAGCACGTCGAGCCGACCGTAGGTCTCCTCGGCGACATGGACCATGTTCTGGCAGTCGTTCGCCCTGGAGACGTCCGCGTGCACATAGGTCGCCGTGGCGCCGTTCGCCTTGACCTCGTCGACGGTGCTGGCGCCTTCCTCGTCGTTGACGTCGACCGCGACGACGGCCGCGCCCTCCTTCGCGAAGAGCAGTGCGGTCTCCCTGCCGATACCGCTCGCCGCTCCGGTGATCAGAGCCACCTTGCCTTCCAGTCGCATCAGTCTCCTCTCGTCGCGGCCTTGACGAGCGTGTCGAAGAGCCGCTGCTGTATCGGATCCCTCTCCGCAGAGAGCTCGGGGTGCCACTGCACTGCGTAGAGCCACGGATGATCGTGCTTTTCGACCGCCTCGATCACTCCGTCCGGCGCGTGTGCGACGACCTCGAGCGTCGGCGCCACATCCTTGATTCCCTGATGGTGCCAGGACTCGGCCACGAAATCGACGGCGCCGAGAAGGTCGGCGAGCCGCGACTCCTCGTTGACTCGCACGCGGTGAGGGGTCGGCTCACGCGGCGGCTCACGGTGGAGGATCTGCTCGCCGACGACGTCCGGGAGGTGCTCGTGGAGGGTGCCGCCGAGCGCGACGTTGATAACCTGCGTGCCGCGGCATATGCCGAGCGTCGGCAGCCCGGTGTCGAGCAGCTTGCGGGTGAGGTCGAGCTCCGTGCGGTCGCGCTCCGTATCGAGCATGTAGATGGTCTCGTGTCCGCAGCCCCCGTAGCAGGTCGGATCGAGGTCGCCTCCGCCCGCGAGGATGACGCCATCGACGAGTCCGACCCAGCTGTCCACGTCCCGTTCTCCGGGTGTCAGCAGAAGCGGGACCGCGCCGGCGCGTCGGACCGAGTCGACGTACTCCCCGGGCAGCGTGAAGCTGCCTTGCTCGTCCCGACCGTAGGTCGTGATTCCGATCCGTGTTCGGCTCATGGTCTGTACCGGACCCGTCAGATGCGCTCGAAGTAGCGCTTGCGGTCCCAGTCGGTGACCGACCGGTCGTAGGCTTCCTGCTCGACGCGGAAGAAGTGCGCGTAGTGGTCGACGACCTTCTCGCCGAAGGTCCTGTGGGCGAATTCGCTGTTCGCGAAGAGCTCGGTGGCATCGCGCAAGGTCGGAGGCACTCCCGGCAGCTCCTTCGCGGCATAGACGTCGCCCTCGAAGATGGCTGGCGGCTCGATCTGCTTCGCGATACCGTCGAGCCCGGACGCCAGCGCCGCCGCGTACGCGAGGTACGGATTGCAGTCCGCGCCGGGGATGCGGCACTCGATGCGCAGGCTGCTGCCGCTGCCGACGACCCGGAAGCCCGCCGTGCGATTGTCGTGGCTCCAGGCCAGCTTCGTCGGCGCCCAGGACCCGGCCCGGTAGCGCTTGTAGGAGTTGACCGTGGGCGCGTAGAGCGGCATCACGTCGCTGACATGGGTGATCCAGCCGCCGAGGAACCAGCGGAACTCCTCGGAGCAGCTCACCGGTCCGAGCGGGTCGTCGCCGACGAATGCATTCTCGCCGTCCTTCCACAGGCTGAGGTGGATGTGGCAGCTCGATCCGGCGCGATCGGTCGCGAACTTCGCCATGAACGTGACGCTCATGTCGAGCCGGTCGGCGACCTCCTTGACGCACTGCTTGTAGACACCGTGACGGTCCGCCATGGAGAGCACGTCCGCGTATCGAACGTTGAGCTCGTGCTGGCCGAGTCCCCACTCGCCCTTGGAGTTCTCGACCGGTACCCCGGAGCGTTTCAGGTGGCGGCGGACGGCCGCGTTGAGCTTCTCGACCCGTGTGCCCTGGAGCGCGTGGTAGTCCTCGATGTACCAGCCGGCCGGCTGCATCCCGGCGTAGCCCTTCTCGACCGCGTCGCGGTAGCTGTCCTCGAAGATGTAGTACTCGAGCTCCGAGGCGCCGAAGACCTCGAAGCCGCTTGCCGACGCCGCCTCGACCTGCGCGCGAAGCAGAGAGCGTGGCGCCTCCTCGACGCGCGAGTGCGTCTTGTCGTTCTCGAGGTCGCAGAGGACGAGCGCAGTCTTCTCGAGCCAGGTCGCGTGGCGCAGCGTCGAGATGTCCGGGACGAGGTGGAAGTCCCCGTAGCCGAGCTCCCAGTTCGCGAAGTCGTAGCCGGGGACCGGCTCCATCTCCATGTCGACCGTCAGCAGGTAGTCACAGCCATGTGTGCCGTCGGACACGGCACTCTCGAGGAAGAAGTCCGCGTCGAAGCGCTTGCCCATGAAGCGGCCGTAGACATCGGTGAAGACGACGAGAACGGTCTCGATCTCGTCCGTCTCGACGAGCTGGGTGAGTCGTTCGAGGTTGAGCATTCCTTCGATCTTCGACATCAGTCGACATCTCCCTGGGAGAGATTCCTCCTGGCCTCGGCTATCAGCGCGATCTCTTCCTCGGGCGCCTGGGCGACGAGCTTGTGGCGACTGTAGAAGACGTAGTACAGGATTCCGATAACGAGGAAGCCGGCAACACCGTAGATGCCCGGTCGCAGCTCGTCGACCCAGATCGTCGCCACGAGCGCCGCAAGCGCCAGCGCGGCGCCGATGAAGGCTCCGGGCACCCCCAGAGGGCTGCGGTAGGGTCGTTCGAGATCAGGACGGCGGAACCGAAGGAGGATGAAGCTGGCCATGACCATCGCGTAGGAGATCACCGCGCCGAAGACCGCCATGTTGAGCAGCACCGCGCCGACGCCGGCGCCTCCCTCGAGCAGGACGTAGGCGCAGCTGAGCCCGACGGCGGCGCCGAGCACCAGTGCAACCCAGGGGGCCTGGTGGCGATTGGTTTTCGAGATCCCCCGTGGAAAGTAGCCCGCCCGGGACAGCGCGAAGAGGACTCGGCCGTAGGCGTATATGATCGTGTGAAAGCTAGCGATGAGCCCGGTCAGAGCGACCAGAGTCAGCACGATCGTCGTCGCGCTGTCGACATAGATCGCCGCGAAGCCATCAGCGAGCGGCGTATCCGAGTCCTTCAGAGCGTCGACGCCGCCTCCGACACCGGAGTTGAGGATCAGCGTGCCCACGGAGAGGGCGAGCAGCGTCAATATGCCGAGGATGAGGGCCCGTGGCATGTCTCGGACCACATCATGGGTCTCCTCCGCTGCGAGCGGAAGCTGCTCGATCGCCAGGTAGAACCAGATGGCGAAGGGGAACGCGGCGAACACTCCTCCCCAGCCGTGCGGCAGGCCTCGTGGAGACTGTCCCTCGTCCGCCGCGGAGTTAAAGAGTAGATCACTGTCGAACTTGCCGCTGGCGAGGACGCTGACATAGAAGACGAGGAGGACGATCAGCGCGGCGAGTGTGACCACGAGCCCCGCCTTGAGCGTCAGCTCGACGCCGCGAATGTTGATGTAGACGAAGATCGCGTAAAAAGGCAGCCACCAGATCCACGGGTACGAGGTCGCTTCGCTCCATCCCGTGATAGCTGCGACAAGGGCGCTCATGTACCCGCCGATCGCCACGACGATGACGGCTGGGGTGACGACATACTCGATCGTGTCCGTCAGTCCGCAGATGAAGCCTCCCGTCGGGCCGAACGCGCTGCGAACGAAGGAGTAGAAGCCGCCTGCGTGCGGCAGCGCCGAGGACAGCTCGGCGATGCTGAACACCATGCAGATGTACATGATCGCCATCGTCATCGTGGCGATCGTCAGCCCCCAGAAACCGCCGTACTTGAGCCCGAAGTTCCAGCCGAAGTAGTCGCCTGAGATCACGGCACCGACGCCGAGCGCCCAGAGGAGCACCCAGCCGGCGCTCTTCTTCAGCTTGCGGCTCTCGAGGTACGCCGGGTCGACATTCTCGTAGCTTGCGAGGCCGGATTTTTTCTCTGGCATCGATTCTCCGCTGGGGTCCGATAAGGGTCTCCGCCGGCGTCTGATGGCGAGAGATTCGCAGGACAGCACCCGATCATACGAATCGCCTCCGGAGGCGCAAGACCACGGGACGGGGAGGACGGATGGTGAGATTCCGGCAGCGAGCGATTCTGCTTTCGATCCCGGTCTTCGTGGGGGCCTGCTCGCGGGCCGTATCGGCCGAGATCGGCCGTCTCGAGCTGAACATCGTCGAGTGTGGACCACGGGGGGTGGACGTCGCCTTGCCGGGGCGTGTCCATCTCGTCGACCCCGGCGGCAAGGTGGTCGTCGCGCCGGGGCTGCCGTTCTGGAAGGACCACTTCAACTGCGACGGCAAGGTCGCGCTCGATCTCGCACCCGGCGAGTATGGCTACACCGTCGAGCGTGGGCCGGAGTATCGCCGCGCCAGGGGCTCCGTCACCGTGACGGCGGGCGAGACGGAGAAGCGCCGGGTCGAGCTTCAGCGCCGGATCGACATGAAGGCGCTGGGCTGGTGGTCCGGCGAGACTCACGTCCATCGGCCCCTGAAGGACGTGCCGCTGCTCATGCGCTCCGAGGATCTGCACGTGGCGCCCGTGCTCACGGTGTGGAACAAGCGCAACTCGTGGCGAGGCCTGGACCTTCCGCAGAAGCTGGTGCGCCGGGCCGGGCCGGGCGCCACGCGTCTTTACCACGTTCTCGGTATCGAGGACGAACGTCGTGGCGGCGCGCTCTTCTTTCTCAACGCCCGCGCGCCGCTCGAGATGCAGGACAGCGGACCGGAGTATCCGTCACCGGTTGACCACCTCGAGAAGGCGCTCGAGCTCGGGGCCTGGATCGACATCGAGAAGCCCTTCTGGTGGGACGTGCCGACCTGGGTGGCGACCGGCAAGGTCGACTCGATCGGTCTCGCGAACAACCACATGTGTCGCAGCACGATGTACGCGGACGAGGCGTGGGGGAGACCGAGAGACGCCAAGCGCCTGCCGCCGCCCCGCGGCAACGGCTTCCACACGCAGGAGATCTACTACCGTCTCCTCAACTGTGGCCTCCGCATACCGCCGTCGGCAGGTTCGGCGTCCGGCGTGCTTCCGAACCCGGTCGGCTACAACCGTGTCTACGTGCACCTCGACGGCGAGCTGACCTGGGACGCGTGGTGGAAGGGGCTCGCGAAGGGGCGTTCGTTCGTTACCAACGGGCCGATGCTCCTCGTGGAGGCGAACGGCAAGCTGCCGGGAGAGATCCTCCGCGCCGGCGTCGGCGGACGCCTCGAGATCACCGTCGATGTCCGCGTCAGCGGCAACGATCCGCTCGAGGCCATAGAGGTCGTCCGCGACGGGCGAGTGGCGGAGCGGCTCGCTGTCGGAGGCAAGGGCTCCACGAAGCTCGTCTTCGAGAGGAGCGGGTGGTTCCTCGTGCGCGTCATCGCCGATGTCGAGGAGACCTTCCGCTTCGCGAGCACGGCTCCCTTCCACGTCGAGATCGGCGAGCGCCGGCGGACCGTCCACCGCGCCGATGTCGAGTACTTCCGCGAGTGGATCGACCAGCGTATCGCTGTTCTCGAGCGCGATGCCGCCGGCGAGCTCGAGGATCCTGAGCGCAGGAAGGCGGTCCTGGCCCCCCATCGGCGGGCGAAGCGCTTCTTCGACGGACTTCCGGGGTCCGCCCGCTGAGCTCCGGGTTTCGAGATGTTGTCGCGGCTGTCCGATGGACCCGATTGAGGCGGGAGCCTGGTGCGGCTACAGTAGTGGTGTTCGGTCGGACGCGTCCCCGGGGACGCGCAAAATCGCGGAACTCTCCAGAAAGGAGCATCTCCATGAGGCTGACACAGGCTCTCGTGGCCCTGCTCGTCGTCTCCCCGCTCGCCGCGGAGGAGAACAAGGCGGTCAAGGCCAGGAAGTCGGGCTGCCAGGTGGGCGAGGGACTGCCGAAGTTCACGGTTCTCCCTGTCACCGGCAAGTTCGAGAAGCGCAGGGGCGTCTGCTACATATGAGCGGGCAAGGGTAAGCCTGCCGTCGTCATCTTCACGAAGGACGCCGGCAAGGGCCTGGCCAGTCTGGTCCAGGAACTCGACACGATCGCCGCGAAGAACAAGGATTCCATCAGTTACGTCGTCTACATGGGCGACGATCAGGTCGCTGCGAGGAAGACCATCGCCGCGTTCGCCAGCGACAACAAGGTCGCAGCGATCGACATGACCCTCAACAAGAGCGGCAGCACGTCGCCGAGAGGCTACAAGCTGAACCCCGCAGTCAAGCACACGATTCTCATGTACCGCCGCAACAAGGTGGTAGAGAACTTCGCGCTCGACAAGCTCGACGGGGCGGCGATCAAGAAGGTAACCTCCGCCGCCGCGAAATTCCTCGCGTCGGGCTCCGGGAGCGAAACGCGCCGCGGCAAGGGCAAGCGTCGACGCAAGAAGAGGGACTCCATCTGAGGCCTGCCGAGGCCTCTGGCCGTCACCCAGGGGCAGGCGCTGTTCTCGCGGGGAGTCCGTTGCGCGATTCCTCGGCGGGGAACGCTCCTGCCCCCTTGCCTCGCCGTGGGAGCGGGCGAACGGCAGACGCGGCGGACTCGCGCTCACCCCTCGCGGTTCGTCGGCGTCACCGTCCTTCGTAGAGATCCCGGCCGGCGACGATGGACCTCATCTTCGCGTCCGCCACGTTTCGCTTCAGCATCCAGAATCCGCAGTCCGGGTGGACGTAGCGGATGCGCTCGGGCCCGCCGAGCGTCTTCGCGATCCGCTCGATGGAGCGGGCGACGTCTTCGGGGCTCTCGACCTGGTTGTCCTTGATGTCGACGACGCCGATGCCGAGGCCCATGTCCTTGCGCACGTCGGCGAGCGCGTCCACCTCCTCTCGAGGGCGGCGTGCGCACTCGAGCACCAGGTAGTCCGCCTCGAGCGCGTCGAGGAAAGCGAGCATCTTTGCCCAGTGGCTCGACTGGACCGTCTGGCCGCCGTAGTTGCCGAAGCAGACGTGCACGGCCTTCTCGCCCTTCGCTGCCGAGAGGACATGGTTGATCGCACGCGCGGCCCATTCGCTTTCTTCTGGCGCACCCGGGATGTTGGCCTCGTCGATCTGCACGACAGGGGCATCGATGGACTCGATCTGTCGGCGCAGCACTTCGGCGATCTCCAGCGCCAGCTTTACCGGATCGTGGTAGTGCCGATCGACGAGGACCTTCGACAGCATGTGCGGTCCGGTGCAGGTGAACTTGAGCGTGCTCGTCGTAAGGCCGCTGACGAACTCCCAGTCGCGACGCAGGTCGAGACGACCCTCTCCGATCTCGCCGCGGAGGATCGCGGCGGGCTCCTTGCGGTATTCCGAGACCTCTTCCGCACGAAACGCGTCGATATCCTCGCGCGTCGGCCGGACGTCGACCCCCGCCATCGGGGCGAGGAAGTAGTCGATCATGCCGTTCGTCTCGGGGTGGTTGACGTCGAAGCGTGACAGCTCGCCGTCGGAGATCACGTCGAGCCCGGCGAGCTCCTGGGTCTTGAGGACGGCAAGGACGGCATCGCGCAATCCCTCGCTCGAGCGTGCGACGGGAAGCCACGACGGGATCGGGTAGGAGCCGACGACGGTGGTGCGGATCATGGTCGAGTCGGGCTGAGGGCCGTGGAACGAAGCCGAGAAGTGAAGTGGGCGCCGAAAAGCCTCGGTCAGTGTAGCCTGACGCCGTGTCGAATACGACGACGAGGACGTGTCGACCCGGATCAGGGGAATCCCGGCTGGAGGCCGGGGCTGTGCGTCTTTGTGGGTCGTGGAACCTCTTCTCGTCGGCCGTGTCCGAGGGCGTTGTCGAGAGAGGGTCGAGCCATGGATTCCTTTGACGATAACTCGGTGATTGGATCTAATCCCGACACCATGGCGAAGCTGCTCGACGACAAGGTCGCGATCGTTACCGGAGCGAGCCAGGGGCTGGGTCTGGCGATCGCCTCTGCGCTCGCGGTCGATGGCGCCAGCGTCCTGATGGTCGCGAGGACCGAGGAGAAGCTCGCGGAGGCAGCTGTCGGGGTTCAGGAATCCGACGGTGTCGTATCCCCGTTTCTCGCCGACGTCGCCGCTGCGGGAGCTGCCGACGAGATCGTCAACCGAGCACTGTCGGAGTTCGGCCGCCTCGACATCGTGGTCAACAACGCGGGTGTCTTCGTCTGGAAGCAGCTCTTCGACCTCGCTCCCGAAGACTGGGACCGCACCATCTCGACGAACCTCTCGGCGCCGTTCCACATGACGCGGGTGGCTGCCAAGGTGATAGCGGATCAGGGTGTCGGCGGCGCCATCGTCAACATCGCGTCCATTCACGGGCTCGTGGGCGACGCCAACGTGGTTCCGCACTGTGCGTCGAAGTCCGGCCTCATCGGGCTGACGAGGGCCTCTGCCGACGCGCTGCGGCAGCACGGGGTTCGGGTCAACGCGATCGCGCCGGGCCAGATCGAGCCGGATTCGCGGAACCGCCGGGGAGCCTCTCCTGCCGAGAAGGTCACCCAGGCAGACATCGCATCGCTTGTGGTGTATCTTTCTTCAGACCTTTCCCGTTCGGTGACGGGATCGGTCGTGGAAATGAACGGTAGCACACGCAGCGTGATCAAGGCGTGATCGTCTCCCGGACCTCTCCGGGACCCCAGGGCCGCAGCGTCTGAAAGGAACCGGTTCGGTTCATGGCTTCGACCACTGAAGAGACCCTCTCGAGACTCGGGCAAGGCGAGAGGATCCAGGGAGAGGACCTGCAAGGGCTCTTCTTCGAGAAGGCGATTATCAACAACACCGTCCTCGAGGAGTGCGATCTGACGGGCGGGCACTTCATGGGAGCGCAGATTCGTTCGGGCAGCTTCGATGAGTGCATCTTCAACGGCAGCGATTTGCGCTACTGCGATCTGCGCGAGAGCAACTTCAGTGGCTGTGGCTTCGTCGGCGCGAGACTCTCGAGCTCGCAACTCGACGGCGCCAGCTTCGAGGGCGCGGACCTCTCGGGAGCCGAGGTCGATAAGGGGACCCTCGTCGGTGCTCTTCTGAAGAATTCACGCTGGATCGAGGCGACGCTGAACGACCTCGACTTCGGCAAGGCGTCGGATATCGATGGCGCGACGTTCACCGAGGGCGACCTCGATTCGGTGCTCTTCGCAGGTCTGCGAGCGCGCGACCTCGGGTTTCGCGAGGCCAGCATGCGTTTGATCTCCTTTCTCAATGCGGAGATCGAGGACTGTGTCTTCGAGGGCTGTCGCTGCTCGCGTTTGACGATGGACCGAGCCACCGGAAAACGGCTCAATTTTCGTGAGGTCCGTCTGGTCAGCTCCACCTTTCGTGAGGCCCATCTGAGTGACTGCGACTTTTTCTCTGGCTACTTCGAGAACTGTGACCTCGTCGGTGGCAAGTTTCTTCGGGCCGGGCTGCAAGGCTCGACGTTCAACAAGTTCTGCGCGTTGAGTCGTGCGGTCTTTGATGGCAGTGATCTCTCCGGTGCGACTCTCGACAGCGTCGACCTCAGCCGTGCGTCCCTGCGGGACGTCAATCTTCGCGGCGCCAGCTTGCGCGGGGCGAATCTGACGGGTTGTGACCTCGAAGGCGCGGACCTGACCGACACCATCCTCGACGACGCCGACCTGTCCGACGCCCGGCTGCCGAAGGACTTTCTCGCGCGGCAGCTTGCTGACAACAAGAGCATGGTTGTCGAAGGGCTCGACCTCGCGGGTATCGAGCTCGAGGGAGGCGATTTTGCCGGCGTGAGCTGGCGTGGCGTGTCGCTCAGCGGCGCGTGTTTGAAGGGCGCCGAGTTCCAGGAGGCCGACCTCGCATCGGCGGATCTTTCCGGCGCCTGCTGTGTCGACGTTCGGTTCTTCGGCTGCGATCTGTCCAACGTGAACCTGCGCGGCGCGGACCTGCGCGGCGCGGACCTGCGCGGTGCGAAGCTCGCAGGCGCGGAGCTCCACGATGCCCTGCTCCAGGGAGCGCAGGCCGAGTGGAAGGAGATTCGCAAGGCCGACTTCGGCCCCCTGACTCTCGTCGGCCTGACGGTCTTCGGCGAGATCTCGGGCCTGCCGCAGACGAGGAGCCTGCCAGGTTCCTTCGAGGTTCGCGAGAACCTCGCGAATTTGCTCTACCGCATGCGATAGAGACGGCTATCGATTCTCGTCACCGAGCTCTCCGGACTCATCGTCGGTCCTCGTCCTGACGGCCGACTCCAGGATCGCGAGCTCGCGTTTGTCCGCGTCCAGACGCACGCGCACTCCGATCGGCATCACGACCTGGTCGGGCGTGTGGCCGGTCGGAAAGCCCGTGATCACCGGGATACCGAGACTGCCAAAGTACTCGACGAAGAGATCATCCAGAGAGGTGGCCGTGCCGCGCAGGTCGAGACCACAGCTGGTGAAGCTCCCGAGGATGACGCCGCGAAGCCGACCGAGCTTGCCGCTCAGACGCAGCTGATTGAGCATGCGGTCGAGCCGGAAAGCCTTCTCGTTGACGTCCTCGAGGAAGAGGATCTTGCCGCGTGCGTCGATCTCGTAGGGAGTGCCGACCGTCGAGACGAGCACGCTGAGGTTGCCGCCGACCAGGACGCCTTCGGCCTTGCCGCCCACGAGGACGGACATCGCGTCGCGGCCACGCGGACCACCACCACCCCAGTCGTCGAAGCGTGCGCTTCGTGGAGCGAAGGCGCTCCAGAAGTACTTCTCCGTGTACGCCGTCGGTCCGTTTCCGCTCGCAAACTCCTTGGCCATCGGTCCGTGAAAGACGACGAGCCCGGTCCGCCGGTGGACCGCGTTGAGGAGCGCGGTGATATCGCTGTAGCCTACGAGGATCTTGGGGTTGCGACGGATCGCGACGTAGTCGAGCCGATCGAGGATTCGCGGGCTGCCGTAGCCTCCGCGCAGACAGAGGATCGCATCGACCTCGGCGTCGCAGAAGAAGCCATTGATCTCGGCGGCGCGGATCTCGTCACTTGCCGACAGATAGCCGCGACGCTGGCGGTATCCGAGCGACAGCTTCACACGGTAGCCGCGAGCTCGCAGGTTGGCGACCGCCTTCTTGACGTTGGCCTCGTCGAGCGAGCTCGCGGGGGCGACGATGCCGATGGTCGACCCCGTGGCCAGCGGGGCGGGCTTCACTGTGACGCTCGCACGGGTCTTGGCGATCGCGACGTCGCTCGGAGGTCCGCAACACGGGAGGGTGGCCAGCACCATTCGGAGCAGCAGGAGCTGAGACACGGAATCGGGTCTCCTCTGGTTTTCTCTTCGTCCGGTCGCTCCGAGCGCCCTACTGGCCGTCTAGCTCGAGCAGCTTGGCGCGCAGCTCGCCATTCTTCGGGTGGTTCTCGATCGCTCTCTCGAGAAGCTCACGGGCGGAAGTCCGCGAGTTCGAGCGGATGAACAGCTCGACGGCCTCGAGACAGCGCCCCGGGGTCGGCTCTCGGTTGTACGCGTCGCGATACGACTGAGCCGCGCGAATCCAGCTCTCGTCGTGGATGTAAGTTTGCGCGAGCAGATCGTGGACCTCGGCCGTGTCCACCTGCTCGTCACGGGTCGCCCGACGCAGGTGCTTGCGAGCGGCCTTCAGCTCGTGGTCGCCGTTCGAGAGGATGCCGATCCGCAGACAGCACTGGCCCAGCCTGTACTCCGTCTTCGCTGCGAGCAGCTTCTGCAGCCCGTCCAGTTTCGAGAGGTCCAGGAGACGCGCCCTGGCGAGCCCGTAGGCCTTCAGCTTGACCTTCTTCTCGGGTGTCTTCCTCGCCAGCGTCATGTACGTACGTGCCTGCTCGAACATGTGTTCGGGGGCCTTGATACGGAGTGTGGGCGCGAATCGGGCGACGACGGGTGAGAGCTCGCCGTCGAGTGCGCGCAGGATGCCGAGGTAGGTGTGCGCTCCGCAGAACAGCTCGGGCTGCTTCGTGGGATCCGCCAGCTCGATCGTCTTGCCAAGGTGGGTTTCCGCCGCAATCCGGGTCTCGCTGCTGCCGGTCTCCAGGTGGCGGAAGTATGCGAGTCGACCGTCGTGGTAGGCGAGACGGCCGCTGGATCTGTGGTCGCTTGCGGCGTCCGGATCGGCCTCGAGGATCTTCCGCAACGCGTTCAGAGCGTGAGCGATGCCCTCGGGTCGCGCGAGCCGGACGTTGGCAGCGATCGCCATCTCGGCAATCTCGAGCGACGGCACGGCATCGAGCGTCTTCGTCGCGAGCTTCGCGGCTCCGGCCCAGTCGCGTTTCGCGAACGCCGTCTTCGCCCCGGCGGCGTTCTTCTGCGCCGCGGCGCGGACGCGCTTCGGGCCCGCCACGAAGATCTCCTCCCAGAGTGACACCAGTCGGTCATTCTCGACGCCGAGTTCGTGGGCGCGCCGTACGAGAGCATGGAGGGCATCCGAGTTACCGTGCGTCTCGTAGAGTTCGGCCAGGAGTGTCAGCGTACGGACGTTCTTCTCGTCAGCACGAAGGGCTGACTCGAGATAGACCCGGGCGTCATTCCACTCGGCTTTCGGCAGGCGCATGTAGACTTCGCCGAGGTAGACGCTGGCGAGCAGTCGCGTCTTCTTGTCTTTCGAGCTGGTATCGATGACTTGTTCCAGAAGAGGCCGTGCCTCGATGTACTTCTGCTGCTCGACGAGGACGATGCCGCCGAGGAGCAGTCCTTGCACGTGTCTCTGGCGAAGTTGCAGGATCTCGTCGGCGCGCTCGGCGGCGGTCGCGAGATCCTTGCCGCGGACTGCAGCGAGGCCCTCCTTCGCGAGCTCCTGGATCTTCTTCCGGACCCTTTGCTCCCCCTGTCGGATTCGCTCGGCAACCGTGACGTCGTCGGCGCTTTCTCCGGACGTCTGTGGATCGGGCGGCGCCTCGGTGGAACCGGAGTCCTTGCCGTCCGGGCTCGCCAATCCGGTGTCCGTCGGTTCCGGGGGGACGACGGGATTCTGCGAGCTCGTCGCATCCTCGAGCGGCGCGTCGGTCTCGGTGCTGGTTCCGCCGCCCAGGAGGAGCAGCCCGAGGCCCGCGAGGACCAGTGTCGAGATGACGACGAGCCTCGCGTAGGAGCGACGCCCGGGCTCCTGCCGCGTCCCGGTGCGCGGCACGTCGCGGTTCGGGCTCGTCGGTCCTCTCGAGCTCGCGGCTCGACGCGGACCTCGGCCCCGAAAGCCGCCGGCTTTCCCGGCCGGGCGCGCGCCCCCTCCCGGGCTCGGCGCGGAGGCGCCGGTGGTGGTGGTTCCGGCGCCCGTTCCGGTGCCACTGATGACCGGGACCAGATCCTCGTAGAACTCCTTCGCGGTCTGGAAGCGCTTCTGCGGGTTGCGCTCGAGCGCCTTCATCACGAGATCCGACAGACCGGGGTAGGCGTGGACGTCCGGGGCGAGCTCATCGATTCTCGCTGGTGGACCGGACCTCATCGCGTTGTAGATCTCCTGCGGGGATCTGCCCTCGTACGGCCTGCGGCCGGTGATGCACTCGTAGAGGATCACCCCGACAGAGTAGAGGTCCGTGTAGAACCCCATCTCCCGGCTCTTGAACTGTTCCGGGGGCATGTAGTGTGGGCTGCCCGCGAGTTTCCTTTTCTCCCGGGGGCCCGGCTTGCCGGTGACGATCGGCTCCGGCTCCGGTGGCGCGCTGTTCGCCTCGGCATCGATCGCCGTCGCGATGCCGAAGTCGAGCACGCGTACCTGGTCGTTGCCGCTCTCGTCGGTCTCGACCATGACGTTCGCCGGCTTCAGGTCGCGGTGGATGATACCGGCGTTGTGCGCGGTGCGAAGTGCGGGGAGGATGCGGCGTACGATCCGCAAGGCACGCGGCACGGTCAACGGTCCGTCCTGTGCGAGGATCTGCGCCAGGGATCTTCCCTCGACGTAGTCCATCGTGTAGTAGAGCAGGCCCTCGTTCTCGCCCGTGACGTCGTCGAGCACGCCCACGTCGCGGATCTGGACGATCTGCTTGTCGACCATCTTCATCGCGACGCGAATCTCGTTGAGAAACTGCTCGCGGAAGACGTCGTTGTGGCTGAACTCGCGTGGCAGGATCTTCATCGCCAGGCGATCGCCGACGATGCCGGTCGTCATCTCGACGAGGAAAACCGTTCCGAAGCCGCCTTGCCCGAGCACGTTGAGCACCTTGTACTTGCCGGCGACGACCTCGCCGACGAGACGGCGGTCTCGCTGCTTGTCGCGTCCGCTCTGCGGGAGCTGCTGGCGGTCGGTGCCTTTCAATGCGGTCGCCTTCGCAATCCTCGGGACGATCGGGACAAAACGTGCCGGCAGCGAGGCTTTTCCGGCCCGGCGAGGTCATTGGACGATTCACCCTCGCCGGAGGGAGCCCGCCTCTGCTGACTTCGGCGAACCGACACCTCCTGGCGCACATCGTCTCGCCGAAGGCGTGTCTGCGTCACCGGTCGTCTCGCTGCAAGTTGTTTGCTCGCCTTGGATAACGTCGAAACGTCGGGGGAATCTTAGCCTCGGGCCCGGGACGGGGGAAGCAAATAATCCTGACGCTTCCCTTCCCCGGTGGCCGAGGTTAGTTTGTGGCCCTTCGGCCCGCTCCGCCAGCCCTTGGCGTCGACGCGACCGAGTCTGCAGGCCACTGTCGAGAATGATGTCCGAACGACCGATCCGGCGCGCCCTTCTGAGCGTGTCCGACAAGACCGGAATCGTCGAATTCGCGCGGGCTCTGGCCGCGTTCGGTATCGAGATCCTGTCGACGGGCGGCACCGCCCGGACCCTGCGGGACGCGGCTGTCGACGTCGTCGATGTCGACCGATTCACCGGCTTTCCGGAGATGCTCGACGGGCGCGTCAAGACGCTTCACCCGAAAGTGCACGCCGGCATTCTCTACCGACGCGATGACCCCGGGCACGTCGCGGCCTTGAACGAGCACGGGCTCGAGCCGATCGACCTCGTGGTTGTCAACCTCTACCCCTTCGTCGAGACGATCTCCACGACGGGCGTGACGGTGCAGGAGGCGGTCGAGCAGATCGACATCGGTGGCCCGTCGATGCTCCGCAGCGCCGCGAAGAACCACGAGCACGTGACCGTCGTCTGTCGCCCGGATCGTTACGACGCGATTCTCGAGGCGATGAAGGCCGGCAACGGAGGCACGACGCTCGCCCTTCGGCGTCAGCTCGCGATCGAGGTCTTCGCTGCGACGCACGCCTACGATGGCGCGATCTCGGGATACCTCGCCGATGTGGAGCCGGCTGCTGAAGACGTGGAGCATCCCGACTGTCTGTCTCGATGTCTTCCGCGCGAGCGTGCTTTGCGTTACGGCGAGAATCCGCACCAGCGAGCGGCGATCTACGGCTCCTTTCTGGCGAGCTTCGACCAGGTTCATGGCAAGGAGATCTCCTACAACAACATCTTCGACCTCTGCGCGGCGCTCGACGTTGCGGCGAAGCTCGCCGTGCGCGGCTCGGCGGTGGCGATCATCAAGCACGCGAACCCGTGCGGGGCGGCGGTCGGTGACTCGCTCGCGAGTGCCTGGAGCGCTGCGCTCGCGTGCGATCCGCAGGCGGCATCGGGCGGAATCATCGCTTGCAGCACGCCGGTTGATGTCGAGACAGCCGAGGTGATGAGCGGCCACTTCATCGAGGTTCTGGTCGCGCCGGATTTCGACCCCGAGGCGCTCGAGATCCTCCAGCGCCGAAAGAACCGCATCCTCTTGCGGCGGAAGCTCGACAGCTGGGGCTTCCAGCCCGGAGAGCTCGTGTTGCGCAGCGTCCCGGGTGGTATCGTCGCGCAGACCGCCGACGTGGCGGCGGTGGACGAGAGCGACCTTCGCGTCGTCACGGATCGAGCGCCGACGGGCGACGAGATGGCCGCGTTGCGATTCGGTTGGGACGTCGTCCGCTTCGTCAAGTCGAACGCGATCCTCTACTGCGGGCGGGATCGTCTCCTCGGTGTCGGCGCCGGTCAGATGTCCCGCGTCGACTCCGCGCGGATCGCGGCGTCGAAGGCGGCGAGGGCCGGGCTCGATCTCGAGGGCTCGGCGGTGATCTCGGACGCGTTCTTCCCGTTCGCC
>CAYMLL010000098.1:0-6445 GCA_964390645.1 uncultured Planctomycetia bacterium
GTAGCGGCTGAACCAGTGGTAGTTCTTGTCGAGCACGGCCTCACGAAGCTTCGCGACCGCAGCGTCGTTTCCGGTGACGCTGGCGCCGTTCGAGAAGAGGTCCTTCATGACGACCCTGGCGACGGCCTGGTTCCCGTGGTCGAGAAGATGGATGCCGTTGAGCGTCAGGGACCGCGAAGCGGAAGCGTAGAGGCGCTTGGTCGGGGTGAACAGATCGACAAAGCGTACGTTCTTCGCCGCGCAGACCTTCGCCATCGCCTCGGTGTAGACCTCGAGGCTGGCGTTGTTCTCGGAGCCGTCCGGCAGGTGGGGGCTCTCGAGGTTCTCGTGGGCGATGGGTGAGAAGATGACGAGGCGCGGGGCGGATTTCCCGTTGTACTTCTGGTCACGCATGCCGTCGAGCATGCCGGCGAGGTCGTTCCGGAAGCCGGCAAGGCCGTCTTCGCCGCGCAGCGCTTCGTTGTATCCGAAGAAGCAAAACACGACGTCGGACTTGTTCTTGGCGAGCCACTGGTCGGGGCTACCGAAGTTGTTCGAGCGGGTCCGCGTCTTGATCTCGTCCGCGGAGAATCCGAGGTTGCGGAAGGTCAGCTCGTGCTTCGGAAAGAGCGCGTGGATGTAGGTCTCCAGCCAGGCGTGGTGTTGCATACGATCGGCAAGCGTGTTGCCGATGTAGCTGACGTGGTCGCCGGGATTGAGCTGGAAATCGGCCGCGTCAGAGAACGACGGCGCGAAACAGAAGATGGTCGCGAGGACGGCGGCGAGCAGGGACGGGCGAATTCTTCTCGTCATCGATTGGCTCTTCATGAGGACCGGGGTCGTCAAGGATCGCTCCGAACAGAGGACGCCATCGAAACAGACCTCCTACCGAACAAACAACCACGCGGCCCCGCCAGGGGAACATGCCGTTTCGGGCTCGACGTCTCGGGAGGGACGCCTCTTCCGCGCAGGAATCGACTCGCGCTATCTTCGGCGAGAGGGACGAGTGGATCAAGCATGGTGTCGGAGGGATCGGTGGGACTGATGGCGAGCGCCCCGGGAAACGCCGGGTCGCATGGGCCCCTCGACCTGTGGGGTCGAGAAACGGGAACACGACTCCTCCCCGCCGGCACCAGGTCGGCGAAGCCCGTTGCAGGGTGCACACAGGTGAACGACCTCCGGACTCTTGCCTCGACATGACCCTGCGCATGGCTTCGCAAGGCCTTGACCCGCCTCGGCCAGGCCCTCGTCTTCCACGTCAAGATGCTCGCCGACCCGCCCAACCGACACCGGCAGAGGGCCGTCGACAGCCGCAGACGGCGGCCTGCCCCCCGAGGGAGCACCACTCCCCGGCACACCGAGGCTCACGGAGTCGCCAGCCGCGAGCGCTCGAACACCTGTGGAGCCCGTGCACCGTACGGAGTCCAGGATCCGGTCGCTCTCAGAACCGGAAGCTGTACTGCAACTTCACTGACATTCTCGTGTCCTGGGCGGTGAATCGGAGATTGCCTGAATCTTCCTTGATCCAGCCCTGATGGAACGACAGGAAGACGTCGCTGCCAGGCTCGAGAGTCCACCGCATGCGACTCTGCCACCCCAGGTTATCTGACCGGTTGTCGTACTGGATGAGGTTGGAGAACGTCAGGCGTGGAGACACCGAGAAATTGACGGTGGAGGTGTATATACGGGTGATGAAGTCGCCCTCGGGAAGGTGGGCGAAGGTCTGCTCGGACCTGAGCATGACGGTAAAGCGCGGTGGTAACTTGTAAGCGATCGAGCCCGAAACCCGCTCGGCCGATCCGGACCAGAAATCCCCGAAGGAGGCGCTGAAGAACCCCGAAAGCGGGCGTTTTCGAGCAGTCGAGACCACCGCCCTGAAGCGATTGGTATGGTACTCTCCGAGTGGAAGAACAACTCCGGGGGAGATCTCGAACGGCTCGAAGAGGCGCTCGAATCCTCGCGAATAGTCAGCGATGGCATGAATGGCATCCCCGGAGTTGAAGTGCCAGTCCACCGGGGTGATATACAACTCCGAGCTCTCCATTCGACCATTATCCAGTCGATCGAAGCGGGTATAGTATATGTCGTGAAACATCTGCTGGATACCCAGGAAGTCCTTCGGTCGGGGATTGTAGCTTCCTGCTACACGGTACATTCGCACGTTACGTCGCTGTACAAATCCGATACCGGGATCGAAGTTCTCCTGAATCTCCCTGTAGACGGCCATGCCGTCCCATTTGTCATTGGGATACCGAGCAGAGAGGCCGTACGACAGGTCGCGATCCGAGACGACCTCGTTGTCGCTTCTCAGCCCGAAAGCGTCGAAGACGAGGTTTCGCGATTCTCCGAGAAAGCGTGACGTGGCCAGACTCAGGTCGGCGCCGTATGTCGCTCCCGATTCTCCGGGCGCAGGGTTCCCGTGCGTGAAGATACCCCCCACATATGACTGCTCGTAAAAGTTCTGCTTGAATCGCCCCACCATGAAGTTCTTGTCCTCGACGAAGGAAGTATCCCGGGTCTGGACGTCGAGAATACCGATATCGGTTCGTCCGACCTTGCCGGTCAGCTTCGCCCCGACATCGATGGGCACTTCCTGTCCGCTCAACAATCCGATCCTGCGACTGAAGAACGGAAAGACATCGGCGCCCGTGCCGGGAATCCCCCCAGGAGGCTCTGGCCCGGTGCTGGCGAAGCTGAAGACCCCCAGATCCTCCAGGAAGAATGAGCGCTTCTCGGGGAACAGGAGCGAGAACCGGGTGAGGTTGATCTGCCGCGCATCCACCTCCGTTTCTCCGAAGTCAGTGTTGACCGTGCCTGTCAGCTTCAAGCTCGGAGTTATGTTGTAGACAGCATCGAGACCCGGCTCGAAGTCCGCCTCGTCGTCTCCCGTCGCTCTGGTGTGCAGCCAGCTGCTCGCGACGAAGGGTCGCACATCGAGGCCGACGCCCTGGTCGATCCCGGTCAAGTTGGAGATTCTCCCTGCCTCGGACACTTGCAGGAACGGGGTCTCGAGACGGGCTCCGGACCATACGTCCTCTTCGAGCTTCCTGTAGATGCTCCGTGAGATATTGAATCCCCAGACCGACTTGTCCGCCGGAAAACTGAGGCTCTTGAAGGGAATCGCTATCTCCGCGGTCCACCCCTGGTCGGTGCGCCGGGTTCGTAGATCCCAGATCGCGTCCCAGTCAGTGTTCAACTCCTGGTTACCGAAGGTCAGACCGTCGACCAGCGCTCCGGCTGGATTCGTTGCAAAGTAGAATCCGTTGCGCTGGTCGCTGTAGGTATCAAGCAGGATCTCGATACGATCGTCGGAGCTCAGGCTGGCGTCCCGTTCCATCTGCGTGCCGATGACCTTGTCGGGCTCGGAGTCGTAAGCCATCACCCCGATATAGAGGTTCTCTGCATCGTACAAGAGAGTGACGTCCGTCCTTTCGGAAGGCTTCTCTCCGGGACTGGGTTGCCGTTGAACAAGGTCGCCGATTCCAGGCGCGGTCTTCCAGCTGTCCTCGTCAAGCTCCCCATCGATGGTGATCGCCTCGGTTGTTTCCGTCACCACCACGGTCCGGACGCCTGCTTGCAGCGCCACCGGGAGGGGATTATCACCAGCGAGCGTCCAGCAGCAAAACAGACAACCCCACGACCATGACAACAGAGCCGAGGAGATCGTGCGCCGCAGGAGCCTCGAGGATTCGGGGAAACTCCTCTTCATGGCCCCGGAGAGTCCAGCACGTTCGTCCTGGTGTCCACTGACCAGCCCCCATGAACGCTACCACCTTCTATCACGGTTTCAGCACCTCCGGATGCGGCCCGAGGGGCGGAGCTCCGAGGGCTGCCCGAAGAGGTTCGATCGCTTGCGATGCATCCGGCTGGCGAACAGACAGGCCATCGGGATCACCGAGCAAGCGCACTGCCAACCAGTAGGCCAGGAGGAAATCGACCCCGGAGACACACCGCTCGCCGGGATTCGAGATCACCTTGACGAGCGCGAAGGGGCAGCGAGTCCAGACGAACGAGCTGCGCGGTCGCAGATGGAGCGGAAGCGCGGTTCGGTTCTTCGGAATGCCGAACCGGTTGTTGAACCAAGCCCGCTCGACTGCGGGGTGATCCGTGACGTCAACGCCGTAGATTCGAGGGTCCGGAGCAAGGAGCCGCAGGTTCTCCAGGAGGTCGAACCGGGCGAACTCCGGCAGACGGTAGCGCGACGCACACACGAGGTGGAAGAAGGTGTTGCCCTCGTGACGTACGAGTCGCCAGAGATCCGCCAGGCTTGTGTCATAGGTGGAGAGAATCGTCGGGTCTCGCTCGAGCCGAGTGAGCGAGAACAGCCCCATCATGGCCATGTTGTCGTTGTTGTGATTCGTCCTTCCGAAGATCTCGAACTTGGTGTTGCCGGTCGCTTCCGCATAGCCCCGCTCCAGGAGCTCCTCGTAGCGCTCGCGAAATCGAGGCTCTGCGGACAGGCGATACGCGAGGAGCTGGAAACCGAGAGCGAGCTGGGCGTTCGGCCCGATCGGGATTCCCAGAAAGTACCCCGCCAGATCACCATGTTTCGTTCGTTCGCCATCAGCGTCGACGATGTTCAGGTCGTTGGCCCAGATGTGATCGGCGACTGCTCGGGCGGGCTCGAGGATGAGGGCACGGACATCGGGATCGCCGTTCGCCGTGTCGATGCCGAGCTCCGTGACCACGGTCGCGTAGCCGAAGAGGATTCCGAAGTACTGGTCCTTGCTGACGGCGCCACGGTAGCGAAACCCGACATGAACGCCGCGTCCCGGACGCCATTCTTGATGGTCGCGCTCCCCACGAAGGGGGCGGTCGGCCGGATGGATCGCCCGAGCAAAGAGCCCCGGCTTTCCGGTCACGTCATGAAGCAGCTTCAGGCCCCCCAGCACGCGAAGCATGCGTTCTCTGTCGGCGGGGTCGCCGGTCGAGCGGAACTTCAAGGCGTACGTGGCCGCAAGCGCGCCCGTCCAGATGGTCTGGTCGGCGACGTTGTCGTAGATCTCCTCTGCTGACTCCGGCTGGTCGTGCTGACAGACCCTGCTGTAGACAAGAACTCCGGTCGAGGCGAGGTGATGATCGAGCAGATGGCGATCGATCGCACGCGCCTTCTCACCGAGGGGCCGGGCATAGTGATCCGGATACGAGTCCTTCCAGTGATCCCAGGGGATCGGATCGTGGACGGAGACGCAGCCCGTATTCACAAGCACGCTCAGACAGGCCACGCAGAGGAGAAGGTTGCAGGCCAGAACAGAGGCTGGCGATCCCGAACGCGATACATGACGACGGTTGGTTCGACGAGTGATGTCTCCACCAGCGAGTGCAGTCAAGCCGACCGCGTACGGGCGGCCGAGAACACGTCGTGACGGGGTTCCCGACCTGCGGATGTCGGCGGCGGGGATCTTCCCGGAAACTGCTCTGAAAATGTCGGTTACGACGCATTCCGAAACCGTCGAAATCGGGAGCACCACCGCTCTCGGGATCGCGTTCAGCTTGCGGTGGAACACGCGACCACCCGGAGACGTCGGCAGGTCCGAGACCGTCCCCCCGAACTCGCTCTGCTGCGGACCGGCCTTTCCTCGTGCCACCACCTCGCTCCCCTCGAGTAGCTCTGCCGCTTGCGCCATCAGCTGCTGTCACGTCGGACCTGGTTCGCTGCGGCGGCCCGACCCACGAAGCGTCTTCCCACTCACAGCTCTACCCCGCGAGGCGCGCCAATCGGACCGTCGTCCAGACCTGCATGGTACACCATACACCGGTGGCTTTGCGCGATCTCCAGATCGGACGCTTCGGGATCTGCAACGCACGTCACCCGGCCGCTGAATTCCGGAAGCCGTTTTCCGACGTTCTCCTTCTAGGGAGTGCAGGTAGCGGCGATCGTCGCGCACTCGAGAGGATCATCGTCCGTCGGGTCAGGAGCGCAGTCGCCGAACAGATAGACGGTCGCCGACGGAGATGGAGGCTGGGGCACGGACCCACCGGTGAACAGATAGCTGAACGTGATCACCGCATCGCTGATCACGAGCGCGCCGTTGTCGTCCGTATCCGCCGCATCCTGGCATGCCGGCGCCGGACCTCCGGTGAAGAGAAAGTTCAGTGTCACGACACCGTCGGTCAGATCGACCACGTCACTCGAGTTGGAGTCTCCGCGGACGAAACGTGCCCCCGCGCAGATGTCCTCGTCAGCGCAGTCACTGTCGAGGCAGTCGACGTCGTCATCGCCGTCGTCGTCGACCCCGTTGTCGCAGATCTCCTCAGGAACCGCCCCCGACGGATCGAGGGAGATCGACACGCCGTCGACGGCGGCCTCGCCCGTGAGAGGATCCTGGAAGCGGAAGCGGAAGCCGTGACCGCCTCCACCCTCGAACACCTTGATCAGGATCGTGTGATCCCCTGCGGAGAGCGGCAAGAGCGTGTCAACGACATCCAGGTTCGAGCAGAAGAATCCGCCCACATTCGGGTCGGC
>CAYMLL010000098.1:6455-19538 GCA_964390645.1 uncultured Planctomycetia bacterium
ACACGGTGTCCTGTACCTCGTCCGGGGCGCCGAACCCTCGCGCGACGGCGTTGATCCAGACCTCTTCGCCGTCGATCAGAACCTGGATCGCGTCGTCACTCGCCGTGCCGATGTCGAGCTCCATGTCCTCCTCCAGGTGGACATACGTCACGGCGTACATCACGTTCTGGTTCACGTCTCCACCGTAATAGTCGTTGAAGTTGATCGAGTCGTCGGTATCCCTCCAGGCGTTCCAGGTTGGCACACCGTCGGGGTTGATCGCGTCCTGATTCGGGCTGCCCTGCAGCCCCGGGCTGGCGGAAGCACCGCCGAAGTCCGTGTTGATCGTGTCTCCAGCGCTCGGCTGGATGTCCTCCTGAGTCGTCACGCCGTCGCTGAGGAAGTCGAGCCGTATGTTGGCCACCGAAGGAGCCGCGCCCCAGCCGAAGCCGGTGGGCTGCGCAAGCGGGCCGAGGAGCAGCCAGTCCTTGACGAAGCCCTGCTCCGAGTACGCCGGCGGGTACGTGCAGGGTGTCGACGGGATCGTACTCGAGTTCACGAGAGTGACCTGCGAGATCCCCGCCGGGAGGTCGACACCGTCGATCGTCGCGCTCGTCGCGGCCCCGTCGACCGTCCGCACCTCGACGCCGTCGACATGGATCGAGATCGGCACGTCCGTATCCGCGCCGGAAGGATTGGTCCACGTGAGGTCGAGGCCGCCCCCGGCGTTCTCCTCGCAGACGAGATCCTGGACCGGTCCGGGACAGCTGTCGAGGACCTCCCAGCCGTCGAAAACGACGGTCACGAGGTTGCAGCCGTCGTGCGAGGTCACGGCGAGACCGAGATGGAGGGTGTCCGGAGCGTCCGGCCAGTGATAGCTGTCGACCTGGACCCACTCACCTGGACGGCCTGCGAGGGCACCCTCCGTGTCCATCGCGTAGCCGACGAAATTGTCGCCGCAGCGGTCGAGCCGCAGCTCGTCGGAGTGCACGCCCGCGGGAAACTGCGCGCCGCTCCAGGTAGACCCGGCGTTCTGCGCGGGACGCCACTGGAAAGACGGCGGGTTGGGCGACACCGGTCCGTTGAGTTCGTCCTGCTGGTCGGAGACGTACACGTACGCAGAGCCCGCCGAGCAGTTCTCGCGAGCCATGATGCCGTGCTTGCCCCAGGTGCTCGCGCCCATCACGCGCTCGGACACCAGCACGCGTGCGCTGAAGTCACCCGTGACCTCGCTCGACGCGAACATGCACTGGTCCGCAGTGTTCCAGATGTCGACACCACCCGCGGTGATCTCGATCTCGCCGCCGGCCGGCGAGCTGATTTGCGTGCCCGAGCACGGCGCGCCGATCGCGTGAGCGTTGGCGAAGCTCGGGTCGACGAACGGGCCGTCCTGCCGCGGCGCCGGGATCAGGTCGTGAACTCCGGTGCCGAGGATCGACGCGCCACCAGCGTCGCCCTTGAAGTTCACCACGCCGCCGTCGATGTTGATGTCGTAGCTCAGCCCGGGATCCTCCAGCGCGTCGCGGCTGACCGTCCACTCGATCTGGACGCCATTGGGCGGAAACTCGTAGTCTTCCTCCTCGGGATCGAGCGAGATCCCGTAGCCTCCGCCGATCACGTCCCCGCTGGCCGAATCGACGAGACGAGCCCGGAAGCCGTGGCCTCCACCGCCCTCGAAGATCTTCAGCACCAGCCGGTATCTCGCGCCGGCCGCGAGAACTCCCAGGGGCACAGTGTCCGGCGTAGCGCACGGGCCGCCGAGGCCCCGGGCAACGCTGTTGACGTGGACCTCGAGTCCATCATCCCCCACCTCGCTGAAGAGCACCTGGACGGAGTCGTCACTCGACAGGGCCAGGTTGACGTCGATGTCCGTATCGCCGACCACGATGTAGGTGACGGCGTACATCATGACATTGTCGACGTTGCCGCCGTAGTAGTTGTTGAAGTCGATCGACGAGTCGTTGTCGACCCAGGCCGCCCACGTCGGGATACCGTCCGGGTTGATATCGCCGACCCCGAGGAGACCGAAGCTCGCCGCAGCCCCTCCGTAGTCGGTCTCCACGGTGTCTCCATGGCGCGGCTCGACGGTGGCATCGTCGACACGATCGCCATCGGTCAAGTAGTCGAGCTGCATGTCCTCGATGGACGGCGCCGCGCCGCCAACCTGCTCGAACGGACCCAGTAGCAGCCAGCCGTTGATGAAGGTGAGGTCGTCGCTGATTCCGTCCGGGATGTTGTCCGCGACGTTCGCGCCGGGGGCCGTCACGTCTCCCGTGTCGAACGGTCCGATGGCGCTCTCCTGCACGGTAACCATCTGCTCGCCGCCACCCTCCTGAGTGATCGTGACGCTGATCGGGCCCGCCGAGGTCGGCGGACAGGTGGCGGGATCGCCGGGGTTGGAAGCGTCGCGCTGCGGCAGCGAGATCTCCGCGCCGCTGATCAGCGGGTCTGCGAACACACCGTGAGCGCAGCCGATCGAGCTGTTGCTGCCGCCCGTGGCGAGCGTCAGAAACAGAGCGTCCTCCGGAATCTCGAGCTGCATGAACTCGCCTTCATTGGCGTGGATCGGTCCCACCCTGGCGGAGCCGAGAATCCCCTCGTCGTCGCTGACGATCGCGTACAGGTTGGTCTCGCCACCGCACCGGTCCATGCCGGCGTAGCTCGAGAAGTACCGCACCTGGTCGGGGCCGTGCTCGCTGCGGATCTCCTCCAGGTCGAACGTGATACCCGCCGACGCGTGGATGCCGATCGCGCGAACGAAGCTGAGACCCCCCGACCGGACGTCCGCGCAGTTCTTGTCGATGTCGTGCGTGGAGTCCTTGATGATGTGGTTCCACGTGTCGCCGGTCGCGTCCCCCCCCTGGAACCCGAAACTGACGCCCTCCGTGTTGATCTCCATGTTCACGCTGTTGATGATGAAGACGGAGTTGATGAACACCGATGTCGCCGGATCGACTGCCTGGGGGTTGTCGCCGCTGTTCTGGATGTTCACGTTGTCGTGCTGCGGCTGGAACTCACCGGAGTCGGAGCTGATGCCAACCCATTGAGGATCCGCGGAGCCAGCGGTCCCATCGCCGTCGGCGACAAACTCGTTCATGAGGATCTGGGCGGAGAGATCCGAGCCCCGGCAGAACAACGTCAGCGCCGCGAAGCTCGCGACCGAGACACGATTGAGCCAGCCATGGCGCGTACCAGAGAACGACAGTGTGATCGACCGCATCTCGAACCTCCTGAGACATGCGGTTCCCTGGGACGAATCGCCCCCGAGAACTCCAACTTCACCCTGAATCGAACCGGGCGCAGAAACGCGCCGGACCTGCCGCCCGAGCCGGAAACAGCCTCGGGCACTCCCAGCATCGGTGCTTGTTGATCTCGGGTCAACCTCCCGGACGATGCCGGTGACAAAAGGACGGCGAACGAGTAGCAGCAGCGGAGGCTGTGACCACGTCCGTTGTCGCCGATCGTGCGCTAACAAAGCGCAAGACGATCTCGGTTCCTGCCCTCCGATGGAATACTTCCGACACCCGTCAAGTCTACCGGACTGTCTCGTGCGGTCTCGCCGCTTCTTCCTTCACCGCAACCCCTCGGGGCGCTGGCGCATGAATCGGCCGGTACGGAAGTACGGTAGCAATCGTGCTTTGCGATCGCATCGTCAGGACCTGAGCGCGTGTCAGCCGTGAAGTCGAGTCTCGTCCATCCGCGTTGCGAGACCGAGTACCGGGTTCGCGACTGATGTGAGTACGAGCCACGGCTACGCGCCCGAGGCGACGGAACGGTCCGGCGCATCCAGAAGGCGATCGCCAGCCGGATCTCGAGATCGACTGGAGGACGAGGTGGACAGCGACTGCATTCCGATTCCGAGATCGAGACCTCGCTCACGCCCAGAACCGCATTCGGCCCCGCACTTCGACAAACCGAGGGCTCCGGGTGTCCCCGGAACCGGACGACCCTCCTGGACCATCAACAATCGACCGACGACAGAAGTACGAGGGAGCGCATCGTGAGCGTTCATCGTAGCGGCCTGATGCGGCGAAAGCCGAGGTCGCTGCTGCGCATGCCGGATCTCGATCACTCGCCGGTTCGTGATCACAGCACGCTGTCGCGACGAGCTCGGTCGCTCGATGTTGTGTCGCAAGCAGCACGGCGTCGCGGACCGATCCATCTGCTCGTTGACGCCACTGGACTCGAGATCATCGGCGAAGGGTCCCGGCGATGGCGAGCTCGGATCAGTAACGCACGCGCTTCTGGAACGCGCTCGCCAGCCGCCTCCGCGCCTCCTCGAGAGTCTCGAGGCGCTTGGCGAACGCGAAGCGCACCTGTTTCTCGCCAAGTCCGGCGGTCTCGTAGAAGTGGGTTCCGGCGACCACCGCCACGCCGACCTCGCACGTGAGCCACCTCGAGAACTCGTCGACGCTACCGTCGAAGCCCCATGCGTCGTAGCTCGCAAGCACGTAATAGGCACCCTGCGGCGCATCTGCCTCGAAGCCGCACTCGCGGAGTATTCGCATCATGACGTCGCGACGCCCATGGTACTCCTCGAGCTGTCGGGCGTAGAAGCTCCCCGGCAACGCGTAGGCGGCGACGCCGGCGTGCTGGAGCGGCGTCGGCGCGCAGATGGTCGTGAAGTCATGGACAGTGCGAACGGCGCTCGACCATGGCTCGGGCGTCACGACGTAGCCGAGTCTCCAGCCGGTGATCGCAAAGGTCTTCGACAGACCGCTGACCGTGATCGTGCGCTCCTTCATCCCGGGAAGCGTAGCGAGCGGGATGTGCTCGCGCCCGTCGTAGAGGATGCGGTCGTAGATCTCGTCGGTCACCGCGACGAGATCGTGCTCGAGACAGGCATCCGCGACGGCGCCGAGCTCGTCCCGGGTCAGCACTCGACCGGTCGGGTTGTGTGGCGTGTTGAGGAGCACGACCTTGGTGCGCGACGTGATCGCCGCGCGCAGCCGGTCTCGATCCAGGCCGTATTCCGGTGGCTCGAGGGGAAGAAAGACCGGCGTGGCTCCGGCGAAACGGGTCGCCGGCGCGTAGTTCTCGTGAGCCGGCTCGACGATGACCACCTCGTCGTCACGGTCGACGATGCCCATCAGCGCGGAGACGATGCCCTCGGTCACACCGCATGTCACGGTGACGTGCTCCGCCGGGTCGATCCAGTCGAGAGCCGGCGCGTGGCGCCCACGCAGCGACTCCGCGATCGACTGGCGTAGCTCCGGGAGCCCCCAGGTCACCGCGTACTGGTTCGGTCCCTCCCGCACCGCGTGAGCAGCGGCTTCGCGGACTTCCGACGGGGGTTGGAAGTCGGGAAATCCCTGGGAGAGGTTGACCGCGCCGGACTCGATCGCCAGTCGGGTCATCTCGCGGATCTGGCTCTGACGCAGTCCGTCGAGACGAGAGGAGGGGGATCTCAGGGAGCGAGAGGTCATCGTTCACGCGGCAGTCGGGGGTAGAACGGGTCTGGCAGCGGGATGTGTCGGAATGACTCGAGGAGCTCGATCTCGTCCCGGTCCAGTTGCAACCCGTCGTGACTCTGGCCGAGTCGGATGTAGTACCCGCGGATTCGCGGAGCTGTCTGTCACGGCCGATGATAGAAAACGGCGCGAGTTCCCGCCACCCCGGCCTCACCCGATTCCCGACTTCCAGCCCGCAGAGCCGACGGCGGCGGCCTTCATCGGGCACGAGTACGAACGACCTCCTGACGATCGCCGCGCTCCGAGCTTGCACATGGCCTCGCAAGGCCACGACTCGCTCCCACCAAGCCCTCGTCTTCCTCGTCAACAGGCTCGCGGGCCGGCTGAACCGTCGCCGGTAGCAGGTCATCGACCACCTGCTCGCGGAGAATCGCTCTCTGCGCTCCCGGCTCGAAGACAAGCGACTCCGCCTGAGCGACGATCCGTCGAGACGGGCCCGGAGCATGTGACGGAAACGACGCATCGTCGGGAATCCCCGCGGCGTCAGATGCCGGCAAAGTCCCCTACCCGCCGGAGTCTGGACGCCGGTCGAGTTGATGCACCGGACGGGAATCGAGCTCACGCCTATGGATGGAACGGCTTCACCGCCGGCTTGCCGAAGAATTCGTCCGCCAGCGCGTTGTTGAAGGTCGCCTCCGAGATCGTCCGCGTCGTGTCGAGCTTGCCGTCGAGAAAGATCGTCACCTGACGCGGAACGAGAACCTCGCGACCCGACTTGTCCCCGAAGGAGGCCGCCTCGTACTTCTCGTAGTGCTCCTCGGCCTTCTTCGCCGGGGCTTGCGAGATGTCGATCCACTCCTTCTTGACGAGCATCCCCGTCTCTTTCGAGAAGAACAAGCGGACGTTGTCGCTGCCCGTGAAGCCGTAGCCGTCGACCACCTCGGTGACGACCTTCCTTTTCTCCTCGCCGATACCGACACTCTTCTCGCCGATGTAACGCAACGCGTAACCGTCCGCGCGCCACGTGACGAAGAACGGCATGAACCGCTTGTTCGCGAGGAAGACGGTCAACGTGCGTCCCTGGAGCGTGGAGACCCTTCCGAGCATGACGACCCACCCCGTCTTGCCGTCGTGGACCTGAGCGAACTCGAGGTTCTTGCCCTGCACCTGGAAGCCTTCGATCGTCCACTCCTCGCGGATCTTGCCGCCGTCCGTCATGTGGAGCGCGATCGCCGCGGTCGCCTGCTCCGCCGCCACACCTTCCTTGTGATTCGTGAAGCGGAGTGTGCGATCTTTCACCGCCTCGTAGGCTTCCCGCCCACCGCTCTGCGCGAGGGAGCGGTCGATGACCGCCACGGCCCTCGTCGAGCTCGCACGCCGCTTCGCGCCGACGTCTCTGACTCGCTTGCCGGGCTTCGGCCGGTCACCGGAGCCGCGCTCGGCTTGCACGTAGATCAGATGCCAGCCGAAGCCGGAGCCGATCGGGCCCGACACCTTGCCAACGCGAGTCCTCAGCGCGCCGCGTGCGAAGGCGTCATCGTACGAGCCGTTCATCCCGACCCAGCCGACCTTGCCTCCCGCCTTCGCCGAACGCCTGTCGAGAGAGTGCTTCTTCGCCGCCGCCGCGAAGGCTGCGTCGAGGTCTCTGCCACCGAGAATATCCTTGCGTACCTCGTACGCCTTCTCCTTCGACTCGACGAGAACGTGCGAGACGTCGTGCTGCAGGTCCTCCGCGCACAGATCGTCGCCGGGTCCCGAAGCGAGAACGAACCACGCGATGACGCGCAGCGAGCGGCGAGAAACCATGTCTTCCTCCTGCCGGGGCTCTCCGGCTGGTCGATGCGCTGCCCTGAAGCCAGAGTACCGACAACAGCAGGCGGTTCGTAAGATAAACTCCGGAGACTCGGTCGTCGCGCGCCGTCGATTCGTGTCGCTCGAACGCCGAGGCCGACTTCCGGAAGCGATGAAGCAGCGCGCCGAGGGCCAGAGGGTGAGACGGCTCGGGCTGACGGCACGGCGAGGCAAGACCCGGAGGAGCTGCGTGGGTACGACGGGGCCCCTGCCGCGACCGGCTGAGCGACGATACCTGGCGAAGCGGAACCAGCCGCCGCTCCGGTAGACCCGCTCCGCGGGGCCCTCCTCGAGTCCGACATCGTCAGCGAATCGCGTCGATCCATGCCGCGACTTGTCGAGCGACCTGCGGAATCTCCGTATCGAGCCGGCAATCGCTCTCGAGTTCTTCCAGCAACGGCAGGGCTTCCTTCGCGTCGTCGCCGATCAGAGCGAGCATGTTGGCCGCACGCATCGCCAGAGGCCGTCGGCTCGACCAGATGTGCGCGATCGAGCGGCTCCCTTCTTCGTAGGGCTTGTTGGTCAGCTCCTCACGCAGGACTCGAGTGAGCGACCCGACCGCGTGCCGGCCGAGCGACGAAATGGTCGCACCGTACCGAGGTGTGTCCTTTCGGCGAAGATCCTCGAGCAGGATCGGGAGCACCTTCGCGGCGGCTTCCTCCGTACCGATGTGGGCGAGCGTTCGAACCGTCGCGTCCCGGAGAGCCTCGTCGTCACTTTCAAGCCGACGAACGAGATCCGGAACCGCTCCTCTCGCGGCTCCACCCAATCGCTCGAAGGCCAGGGGCACGAGCGATCTCGCCTCCTCGTCTTCGCCCCCCAGAACGTCGAGGAGCGCCGGAACCGACCTGTCGCCGAACGTCACGAGAGCATCCCCCGCGTAATTCAGATCGAGTATCGGGGTCGAGGAATCGTCCGCGAGCAGAGAAGCGAGCTCGGGAATGGCGCGCTCGACGCCGCCGGAGCTCAGCTTTCTCGCGGCCAGCTCGCGCTCCTCGAGATCATCGGAGCGTAGCTTTCGCAAGTACCAGAACTCCTGAGGGACTCCGGACACGAAGAGGGCGGTTACCAGCAGGACGACTCCCCCGCCGGCAAGGCCGACCCTGGTACGCCGTCTCGCCGCGGCCGCCTGCTCCTTCCACCGAGCAGACGCGCTGGAATCTCCACCATTCCGCTGGTGCTCGCCGTCGCTCACGGCTCACCGTGCCTCCCTGCCGTCCCTCCTCTACAGTAACTCGAACCGGGCGGCGAAGTCGATGAGGCGGAAGCCACTCCTGCGCCCTCTGGCGCCGGGATCATCGAGGCGATCGTCGAGGGACGCGAGCCCGGCGGCATGTCGCTGGAGCGCGTGGCCCCTCCTCGTACTCACGCCAGCCACGAACCCGGTACCCGGTTCCATGGCGCGGATGGACGAGGCTCGATTTCACGGCTGACCTGCCCTCAGACCCTCACGGAACGATCGCGAAGCCGGATGATACTGCACTTCCGTCCGGAGCGATCGGTGCGCCGACGCCACACGGCGTTGGAGTTTCTCCGGAAAGTTGGCTAGAATCTCGGAGTATCGCCACGTCAGCTACGGGTGAGATCTGAGCTACTGGCCAACATCAGGGAAATCGGAAAGACGAACATGTGTTGCTCCAAGGGCTTTCGTTGTGGCGTCCTGCTGGCAGCTTCCGTGGCCGTGATGACAACGGGACTTCTGGTCACCCACGCACAGGAGCGCAACAAGACGCTCGAGAAGAAAATCGGAATCCACCACTTCAACGAAAAGGGCTTCGCGATCTACGATGCCTTCTCACACGTAAACCGGATCCCCAACGGTCCGCTGGGGGAGTTCCCGGAAGAGCCGATCGACACCGCGGGACGGATTTTCGGGCGGCTGGCAAATCAAGAAGGCCGGGTTGAGATCAAGCTTCCCAGGGGCATGACCAGGAAGGACTATTTCTCGTTCAAGACCTTCTTCAGTTCCGACTCCTTCTTCTATGAGAAGTCTGGAAACTGCGGCTCTTGCCACGGGGTCGGGCCATTCACCGACGGCAAGAAGCATGTCGTGACAAAGGGTGGGTCGCCGGTCAAGACGCCGACGCTCCGTAATCTCAAGCGAGAGGACAAAGAGATCAGCAAGGCCATCCTGACGCACCTTGCTGCGAGCGAAGCCCGGAAGTCAGGAAAAGCGGACGATATCGACGAGATGTTCGCCCTGATGTCTTTCACCGAGAAAGATGTTCCAGGACTCGTCAGGTTCATCAAGCTGCTCAAGGATGTGGCAGATCCGAGAGACAATGTGAAACTGCGAGCGAAGTTCCGGCCGCTCGTCAACAACGCCAAGCCGGTGGATGTGATCGGCGCCAAGGAGCGCGGTGAGGCACCCCAGGGCAAGAAGGAATGACGGGGCGATGGCTGTCGGAGGCTGGTCGAGTTCACGACCGGTTTGCTTGACCATTCGCTCGAACGGTCGAATAACGCGGCGTTGGTGGGCGTTGTTGCATGACTGTCCAGGATCTGACGGTCCCACCCGCTGCGCCGTCAGTCGTGAATCGCCTCCGGTCGTGATGCCCCGAGTCCGAGTATTCTCTGGAGTACGTTGACTGCCAGCCGGGCTGCCCCTCGGAATTCTCGGGACATCTCCGGGCGATAGCCCGGCACCGCTCGCCCCTCCGGAAACGACCGACAGCTCCCCGGCTTGACGTTCTCTCGATCAGCGCGGCATCGTCTCCGACGAAGCCGATCGGATGATCGAGTCCTGACAACGCGCTCTCCGGCTCGGCGACGACAGGATCAGCGCTTCCTCCAGCTCGTCCACTCCACCGGTGACCTCCAGCTTGCTCTCGAGAACGGTGTGCCCGGGTCCGCGCCAAGGAGCTGGATGAGCACTCCGTCGTCGGAAGTCATCACGCCCGGCTTCTCGGAGATGTCGAACACGGGACTCCGACACGAACTCGTCCGCCTTCGAGAGCGGAATGAACGACTCACCACCGTCTGGCGGCTACTCGTCGCGTCGTGTACGAGCTCTGGTGACGGACAGGCTCGGCGAAGTTTCGTCGCAGAAGTTCCAGATGTCATGAGGAACAGCTGGGCAGATCGAGGAGACAAGCTCAACCGATCATGACGTCAAGCCGCTCGATCTCGCTCGCAATCAGCGAGTGACGGCCGATCCGCTTCCTCGACCGGGACACTCCGGATCGGATCAGTCCCGAGCCGGCGAAGCTCCGTCGAAAAAGTCCCGGAGGTCGTGACCGGCAACCCGGCTCTTCACCTCCATGACCACGTCATCAAGCCTGAAGCCGACGACCTCCACGAGGTCCTGGAACAGCCTCTCAATCGCTTCCCGGGGCCGAGCCCGAATAGAGGTTGTCATCGGTGGCCCGGACTTCCGGCATACCCATGAATTCGCGCAGGCGGGGAAGGTCGCCGGGTTTGGAGATAATGGGCTTCGCCTGATCCACCATTCCGGCCGGGCGTTGATGGGCGGCGATCGATGCGGCGTGCTTGGCCAGGGCCGCCTTCAGTTCGGTCACCCTGTCGGGATGCTTCGCCGCCAGGTTGGTCCTTTCCCCCAAGTCAGCTTCCAGGTCGAAGAGCTCCGGTTTTCTGCGGAAGCCGGCAACCAGTTTCCATTTCCCCCGACGAATGCCGTCGACTTCGTAGTAGAGGGTTTCATGCGGTGATTTCGCCCCCGGTTTTCCGAGCAAGACGTCGAGGGCATCCCTGCCGTCGATTATGCGATCATCGGGCATCTTGGCTCCCGTCAGCCTGGCCAGCGACGGCAGGACGTCTATGGTGGCGGCGATCTCATGGCTCACCTTGCCTGCCGGGATGGTCCCCGGCCACCAGGTGATGGTCGGCACCCGCATATGCCCCTCGTACTTGGGACCGCCCTTGCCGCCCCGCAACGGTCCCATGCTCATGCCACCCGCCCCGCCGTTGTCCGAGGTGAACACCACCAGCGTGTTCTTCTCGATGCCAAGTTGGCGCAGGATGTCGAGAATGCGGCCGACGCTGGTGTCGACTTCCTCGACGTTGGATCGACTGACGCTACCTCCGGCCTTCGCGTGAATAGCCGGACGGGCGTAACGAGGGCGGTGAACGTAGGCGTGGGGCAGGTAGCAAAAGAATGGCTCGTCCTGGTGCGCCTTGATGAACTTGACCGCCTCGTCGGTGATGACTTCGCAAAGCAGTGATTGATCCGTGCCGTCGCTCACGTAGGCGACTGCCGCGTTCTGGCGAACGATCGGAAGTGGGGTGTAGGGCCCTCGATTCGTGACCGGATTGCCCCTCTTGTTCCCGGGCCACATGTCGTTCGAATAAGGTATTCCGAAATACTCGTCGAAGCCCTGGGCCAGCGGCATGAACTTCGACTGATCGCCCAGATGCCACTTGCCGAAACAGCCGGTCGCGTAGCCCTGGTCCTTGACCAGTTCGGCGATCGTTATTTCATCAGGATGAAGACCACGCTTTTCACCGGGAAAGACCACACGGCCGTCCATCCCGATACGATGGGCGTAGGTCCCCGTCATCAGAGCGGAACGCGAGGGTGTGCAGGCGGTGTTGGAAACGTAGAACTGGGTGAGCTTCAATCCCTCGTCCGCCATCCGGTCGAGGCAGGGTGTTCGGTTGACCTTGTTTCCGAAGGGGCCGACGTCACCATAGCCCATGTCGTCGATGAAGATGAATATGACATTGGGCCTGTCCGATGCCTGCCCTTCGCCCGCGGAGACGTATTCCTGAACGCTGGAAGCCACGCCGTTCTCATCCGTCTTCTGGACGAAGGTGTAGAAGGCGCCGCACAAAATCTTCCCCGCTCGGTCGAGAAACTGTCCTTCCAGTTTCACTCGCTGCCCCTTTTTCAGGGAGAGCTCGAAGGTGACGTGCGTGTCCTTCGGAGCGGTCTCCACCGTGATCGCCTTGCCGTCGACGACCAGTCGAGCCTGCGCCACCGGTCGAGCCTTGATCGGTCTCGCCCGTCCACCGGAGCTTGGCTTGGTAACGCTTCCGTTCAACAGGCCGTTCGCCGCCGGGTGGAACATGTAGATCGATACCCGGTACACGCCCTCGCTCTCGACCTGGAGACTCCAGTGTCCCGGAACATCTTGCCTCGCCAGGTTGCCCCAGTTGTCGGCGTAGGACCCCGTCCAGTTGCAGGACGACAGCCAGGTGGTTTCCTCGTGCGGCGTGCCCACGCTGACGTAGTTGGTCTTCCCCATGATCGGGGTGGTCCCCCGGGTCCACTCCTCGTAGTGGGTCCGCATGGCCTCGACCACCTCGGGACGCTGCTCGTAGAGGTTCTTCACTTGCCCGGGATCAGTGGCCACGTCATGGAGTTCGCGACCGTTGACCAGGCGCCACTTCTTCCAGAGCACCGCGCCACGCCACCTGCTGAAGTGCGCCCTGTACTGTATGACCACCTTGCGGTCGTCGAGGGCGTTCTCCTTGCCTTCCAGGAGCGGGCGCAGACTGCGTCCGTCGAAGGGCGCCTTGCCGTTGTCGTTCTTCAATCCGCAAAGATCGATCACGGTGGGAAGCAGGTCGGTGCCGTGGGCGAGGGCGTTGACGTCGCGTCCCCTGTCGTAGCCTCCTGCGGGCCAGCGCAGGAAAAACGGCACCCGGTGGCCGCCGTCGTACGCGGAGGTCTTCTTGCCGCGCATCCCCGCGTTGAACACGGTCTGTCCCTTTACTGTTCCATTGTCCGACATGAAGATGAATATGGTGTTCTCCCGGAGTCCCTTCTGCTCGAGGAACCGGTCCAGCTTCGCGACGTTCTCATCGATGTTGGCGATCATGCCGAAGAAACTGGCTTCCGTCGGGCCCACCTTGCCCTTGTAAGGCCTGGCGTATTTTTACG